>JAFAIN010000201.1 GCA_019236695.1 Acidobacteriota bacterium
CTGCTCGATCGTTTCCTGCGCCGCATTGAGCACTGCCGGATCCCGGTGATTGCCGGCATCTGGCCCCTGACCAGCGCGCGAAACGCCGAATTCATGAAGAATGAGTTGCGGGTGTCAATCCCCGACGCGGTTCTCGTCCGGATGGCACGAGCCACAACCGCCGAAGGGGCGCGCGCCGAAGGCATCGCCATCGCGCGCGGAATGCTGAGCCAGTTGCGTGACGTGGTGCAGGGAGCACAGATCAGCGCACCTTTTGGCCGCTACTCAAGCGCTACTGATGTGCTTGAAGTTCTTGGAGAAAGTCGAAGAGCCAACGCGGGTTAATGAATCGTCTCAAGGCACAAAACCCGCCCTTTGGGCGGGTTTTTGCACTTCCGTGGGCAACCGAAACTACTGGCCTGGCGGGCGCGTTCCCGGACGGCGGGTGGTAGTTCCCGGGCGGCGCGGCGCCGGCTTTTCAGGCGCAGGCGTCATGCATTTCCGAGTCTTCATGTCGATCAGGCAGCCCTTCTCCATGGTGATCATGAACGGATTGGGCGTGAAGGACACGGGATTACCCTGGAAATCGACCGTGTCACCGGGCTTGGGCATTTGCTTTGGACCTGGCTTAATCGCCAGGGTCATCGCAATGTCGGCTTTGGCCGGTGTAGCGGTAATGTCGTCATACAGGCCTGCCAGTTGGACGCTATCGGGATTATCTCCCGGACCTACGTACTTGCCCTCAGCGGCGATGGGCTTATCTTTTATGCCGTTCCATACCTGGTCGGCGGCCTGCTGATTTCCCGAGGTGAGAATGAACTGAATTTCATCGAGCGACATCTGGTCAATTGGCTTGCTTGCCACCATCTTGGCGGCCTGCTCGGGCGGCGTAGGCGCCGGAGCAACGGTGAAGCCGGCAGGCGGTGCGGGCGAGCTCGCGGCTGAGGCCATCACCTGGTCCCAACCCTCGTTATCGCCATGAAATTTCGTGTATTTGTAAGTGGCGTATTTCTGAATGGCGTCCTTATTCTGTGCCGGCGCCAGGCTCACCGCCTTTGCTCCCCACCAGAAGCCGACCGGGTTGGGCGGGGTCTGCTCGAGGTAGGCGGTGGCCAACTGATAAGCAGCGGCAAAATCGTTGGGATTCTGGCGGGCGATGGCGGAAATGAACTGCTGCGCCTTGCAGTAGTCCTTGTTTTGCAGAGCAGCGAAGCCGAGGCCCCGGACAAACTCCTGCCAAAGCTGATCACGGAGTTGCTGGAACTGAGCATCGCTCATCTGGTCTGAGGGTTTCGGCTGCCTGGGCAGAGCATCCAGGCCCTTCTGGGCGAATTGTGCGAGCTGGGTAGCCATTTCAGGAACCTGGTTCGCCGGAACCTGGCCCGACTCAATTCTGTTCCTCAGCAGCGCCGCGAGATATACCCAGGCAATCGCGTTGTTGGGATCAGCATCCACCGCTCTTTGTGCGGTCTGCTGCAGTTTATCGGCGTTGCCGGTCTGCTGGTAGGCGGTCATGAGAGCGTTCAAGGCATCGGCCTTGGCAACGCTGTTGGGATAAGTAGTCAAAAACCCTTCGAGGCCCGATGCCTTAGCCTGAGGAGTAGAGGCCTGCACCGCCGCGACATAGGCGTTGTATTCAGCTTGATCCTTGATTTCGGGAGGCTTGGAGGCCGGAGGCGCAGGACCGCTGGGCGGGCCCGGAACGGCCTCAGCCGCTGGGCAGGCGGAAGCGGCGGGCTGAACTGCGGGCTGCGCCATGTTCTGGGCGGCCGCAGGTTGCGCGGGCTGCGGCGGCGTGGCGGGCGGTTGCTGCATCTGGCCGGCCTGCTGCCCTGCCGGCATAGTTTGCGTTTGAGAAGACGCGCCGGATTGCTGTGTTGCCGAACCGGTTTGTGCGCCCTGCTGAGCGAGCAGCGCAAGCCAGGCAGGCAACATTACGATTAACAGGACTTTCTTCATTCCTTGCTCCTTACGGCGCGTTTATCAACGCAAGTGCTCACAGATTTTACAAGGCAGCGATTATACGCAAAACCCAAAAGGCAAAGCACTCCATGACTGTCATCCCCACCGCGAATGCAGCGAATGAGGGTCGATGAAGGGGATGGCCGGCGAAACCGGCGCCTCAGCACGCCCAGCGCAACAACGTAACCCCCACCGTGAATCCCGCCCCGACCGCAGCCAGGAGGCACAGGTCACCTTTTTTCAGCTTTCCCTCTTCCCGGGCAGTCTGCATGGCAAGCGGAATAGTGGCAGCGGTAGTGTTGCCGTAACGGTCGATATTGATGATGACGCGATCCGCAGGCATTTTCAGGCGGTCGGCAGTAGCCGTAATGATCCGGCGATTCGCCTGGTGCGGCACAAAACAACGTACCTTGCCACCCGCGATGTTGTTCCTCTCCAGGATGCGTTCGCTGGCCTCCGCCATTTTCCGGACGGCATACTTGAACACCGCCTGGCCATCCTGGTGAACGAAGTGCATTTTTCTGTCCACGGTCTGGTGTGTAGCGGGATTCAGGCTGCCACCCGCGGGCATGTTCAATGAGCAGCCGCCGGACCCATCCACCTCATGGATAAAATCGAGGAGCCCCAGGCCTTCCGCTTCATCGGCCGGCGTGCACGGCTCGAGCAGCACAGCCCCAGCGCCGTCGCCAAATATGATGCAGGTGGCCCGGTCGGTGTAGTCAATGATGGATGACATAACGTCTGCCCCGATGACGAGCACGCGGTCGTGTGCTCCCGTCTGCACAAGCTGCGCGCCTGCCTGCAGCGCATACACAAAGCCGGAGCACGCCGCCGAAACATCAAACCCCCATGCTCCCTTTGCCCCCAGCTTGTACTGCAACAGGCAGGCGGTGGAAGGAAATGCCATGTCGGGTGTCACGGTGCCGACGATGATCGCCTCCACGCTTTCCGGCGCGGCTCCGCGCTCCCGCAGGCATACCCGCGCGGCTTCAAGCGCAAGATCGGATGTGGCTACGCCTTTTTCGACAATGTGGCGCTCGCGGATTCCCACGCGCTCCGTAATCCACTGGTCGGTGGTGTCGACCATCTTCTCCAGATCGGCATTGGTCAGGAGGCGGGGCGGCACATAGGTTCCGAGTGCGCTGATTTTGGCGCGGCGCAATGATGGCAACGAGGTCTCCCAGACTGAACTGGGGATTTTAGCTGATGGCAGGCGCAAAAAGTCAGACACCGGGAAATCCCGCTGCACACGCACGAGCCCGTTACCGTTGCTTCCTTCCGGACCTGGCGGGGTTGGCGGGATTGCGTTGCGCGGGCCCCGATATCTGACGCAATAGATTCTACCAAGCGCAGGAGCGGGAGGGCGATTGCAGTGCCGCCATGTGCTAGCATTCTCGCCATGCGGAAACAAGCGGCCTGGATATCGATTTTTTTCACGGCTCTGGCAGCCATGGGGCAGGGCAGCCAAGGCACTTCAGCAAAGCCGGGCGCTGGTGCGAGCTCGCCCAGCCTGCAGCAGAAGCCTGCCGCTGCACCGGCTGGCCCTGCGGCAACCGGGCAAGCCGCCGCGCCGCCCACGCCCCCCGCCGATCCCGGCGCCGCGCTGCCTCCCGATACTCCTGTTATCACCCTGGATCAC
Source organism: Acidobacteriota bacterium (assembly GCA_019236695.1). Classification (GTDB taxonomy): domain Bacteria; phylum Acidobacteriota; class Terriglobia; order Terriglobales; family Acidobacteriaceae; genus JAFAIN01. Next base: position 3,581 of record JAFAIN010000201.1, read on the forward strand.
GCCTGCGCTCCTTCATTTCCGGAATCGCATTCGAGCGGCAGCGAGTGCAAAACAGTGTTTACGAAGGCCGATTTTGAAAAACTGGTCAATTCGGGCAGGCCCTCGAGTGCTGTTCCCGCCTCAACACGGGCCACCATCGTGCAGAACTTCACCCGTTTCGTCATTCTGGATGAGGACGCGCTGAAGCAGGGACTGGAGAAAGATCCCGAACTCCAGAGCGCGCTGGAGGCAGCGCGAATCATCACCATCGCCAACACGGTGCAGCAGCGGCTTTCGCACAAGGCGCAGGAGGTAAGCCAGGAGCAAATTGACGAGTACTACAAACAACACGCGGACGAATTTCAGGAAGTGAAGGCAGCGCGGATCTTCATCCCGAAAGTGGCGGCCGGCCAGACGATTGACCAGGCGAAGGCCAAGGCACTGGCGGAGCAACTGCAGAAGGACGCCGCGGCAGGAAAGCCATTGGAAGATCTGGAGAAACAGGCCTACACGGAACTGGGATTGAAGCAGCCGCCCAGCACCGATATGGGCGCACACCGCCGTAATCAATTCCCTGCTGCACAACAGGAAGCCATTTTCGCGCTCTCGCCCGGGCAGGTTACGCAGGTGCTTGAGGATCCGAACGCGTTCTATATCTATAAGGCAGAATCCAAGAGCACGGTCGCCGAGGCCAACGTGTCCAATGAAATCAAGAATGATATTGCGCAAAAGAACTTCAGCGAGGAGCTGAAGAGGATTTTCGAGCCCGTACAGGTCACGCTGAACCCCGATTACTTTAACGGCATGAAGACCATCGACTTGAACGCTGGAATCAGCGGCGAAGCCGACCGCCGGCCCATGCCGTCCAGAACGCCCCAGCGGCCACCCCAGTAAGCGGCATGGGCGAGACCGGTGCTAATCCGCCAGCCATTCTTGTAACCGGCATCTCGGGAACCCTGGGGCAGCGCCTGGTCGCCCGGATGCCCGAGTGTCGATTCATTGGAATTGATGTGCGGCCGCCGGCAAGCTGCCCGGGAGAATTCCATCCACTCGACCTTGGGCGCGAGAGTTCCTGCCAGGAATTGCTGCAGGTAATGAGGAGCGCCCGCCCACAGGCGGTCATCCATCTGGCTTTTGTTGTCGATGAGGTTTCAGCGGGCGTTACGGATCGGGATCGGATGTGGCGGATCAACGTGGGCGGCACGGCGCGCGTGATGGAAGCCATTGCAGTTTTGAATCGCCTGTCGGCCGACGGCGAAGTTGTCCGCAAATTCATTTTCCCGAGCAGTGTTTCGGCGTATGGACCGGACCTGCAGGGAGCAGTCACGGAGGATTGTCCGCTCGATGGCCATACCCTGCCCTACGCGGTTCACAAACGCGAGGCCGATCTGGTAGTGCAGCAGCGGGCCGAATCGCTGGGCGGCTGCGCCACCTGGATCCTCCGCCCTCACATTTTTGCCGGATCAACGGTCGAGAACTATATTCTGGCGGCGTTGCGCGGAATTCCGAGCGGCAAGAGCCGGCGCGCGTTGAGATGGCGCGCCGCGGGAAAGCGCATGCCAATCCTGCTTCCGCGCGGAAGGCGATATCTGGAGAACCACACCCAGTTTGTTCACATTGACGATATGGCCCGGCTCCTCGGAGCGATCCTGCAGCGGAAGGCAAGCGGCTCATCGCTGGAGGTTCTCAACGTAGCCGGCCGGGGCAGTTCGCTCTCGGTCAGGGAATGTGCACAGATTACCGGCACGGAAATCCGGCAGGTCCCAAGCCGCGCCATGTGCCGCCTGCTGCTCCAGATGGCGTGGCGGTTCGAATTTTCGTCATTCCCTCCGGAGGCATTCCCCTACCTTACCGGTTCGCAGGTGATGGATACCAGCCGTCTGCAGAGCTTTCTGGGGGCGGAGTATCGGGAAGTGATTCAGTTCACAAACGAGGGCGCGCTGAAGCAGAGCGTGCAGCCGCCAACCCAGCCGGAAGCCTCACCAGCAAGCCGCCAACCGGTACCTTGGCCGTGACGACTCCACGGAAAGCTCAGGGCTGCTGCGGAATGGCGGCGTCTGCGCCGTAAACCGCGCCCAGGATGCGATCTGCGCCGGCAGCGATCAGAGCCTCGGCGGCCGCATAGCCAAGCGGAACGGGTTCGCAACCAATCTCGGCATGGCGCAGGAGTTCGCTGCCGTCAGGGCTGGCGACAATCGCGTTCAACAGGAGGTCCTCGCCGGCGGGCGACGCAAACGCCGCGTGGATCCCGATCGGCACCTGACAACCGCCACCGAGGCGCTCCAGCGCCGCCCGCTCGGCCGTAATGGCGATGCGAGTCCGAGCGTGGTCGAGCATCGCGACGGCATTGCTGGTACTGACGTCGCCTTCACGAACTTCAATGGCGAGGGTCCCCTGCCCTGCGGCGGGGCACATTTCGTCAATGGAGAAGTAGTACAGGTGAGGGGCCGAAAGCTGCAAACGTTGCAGGCCGGCCGCCGAAAGCACGATCGCATCCAGTTGCTCGCGCATCTTGCGCATGCGCGTATCGATATTGCCGCGCAGCGGGATGACCTGCAGATCGGGCCGGAGCGCCCTAAGCTGTGCCTGCCGCCGCAGGCTGCTGGTGCCGACGGTTGCGCCCTCCGGCAGATCGCCGGGCGCGCTGAATCTCGACGAAATAAATACATCGCGCGGGTCATCGCGTTGGGTTATGGCAGCCAGAGCGAATCCCGCAGGCAAGGTGGTGGGCAGGTCCTTCAGGCTATGGACCGCAAGATCCACGTAACCCGCAGCCAGTGCCTCCTCAATTTCCTTCGTGAACATCCCCTTGGTTCCGACGTGCGCCAGCGGGACATCCTGAATCCGGTCGCCCGTGGTCTTGATGGTGGTGATATCGACTTCATGGCCCTGCGCGCGCAGCCGGGCGCCGATGTGATTGGCCTGCCAAAGAGCAAGCTGCGAACCGCGACTGCCGATGCGAAGCCGGGGCATAAACGAGAAGTTTACTCCGGTTGGCTTTTCGGGCTGGTCAGGAGTTTGTGTCGCATGACGCCGCTTTGGACTTGGGCGGCGCGGAATTCTCGCGATCAAGGTTGAAGAGCCGGCGAATCAGGTCGATGGCTGCGGAGGCGCCGGGGTCATCCATGTGCTGGGCCGCGCTTTTCAGCGTCGAGATTGGCGTGTGCAGCACTTTGTTAATGATGCCGCGGGTCAGGCCTTCGATTGCGGCCTGCTGTTCGGGAGTCAGCCCGCCCAGTTTTCCGCGAACCCGCTCGAGTTCAGCGCAACGGATTCCTTCCAGATGGGCCTGCAGTGAAACAATGGTTGGCACTGCAGCCTGCGTGCTGAGGCGCGACAGGAACTTCTCAACCTCAAGCCCGACAATGGCTTCAGCGCGCTGCGCTTCCCGGCGCCGGTCAGCCGCATGGGTCGCGACCACAGATTGCAGGTCGTCAATGTCGTAAACAAAAACGCCATCCAGTTTACCCATGGCGACATCCACATCCCGCGGCACGGCAATGTCGATGAAGAACATCGGCCGGTTGCGCCGGCGGGCCATGAAGGCTTCCGCGTGCTCGCGCCGGAAAATAGGCTGCGGCGCGCCGGTGGAAGTAATAACAATGTCGGCACGGTCGAGATGCGCATACAGATCCTCGAAGGCGATGACCTCGCCTTCAAAGCTGGCGGCCAGCCTCTCGGCGCTGGCGCGCGTGCGGTTCGCAACCAGAATACGGCCAGCTCCCTGAGCCACCAGGTGCCGGGCAGCCAGTTCGCTCATTTTGCCGGCCCCAACCAGGCACACGCTCTTGCGGTCAAGCGATCCGAAAATTTTCTTCGCCAATTCCACGGCCACAGATGCAACCGAAACCACCGAACTGCCGATGGCTGTCTCGGTTCGCACACGCTTCGCCACCGCGAAGGCAGACGTTACCAGCGTTCCCAGTTGCGAGTGCACGGCGCCAACGCTCTGAGCTGTAGCGTAGGCCTCCTTGACCTGGCCGAGGATCTGCGGCTCGCCAACCACCATGGAATCGAGGCTGCAGGCCACTCGGAACAGGTGACGGACCGCATCCTTACCCTGGTGGCGGTAAAGGCAACGGTCGTAGTCTGCAGGGCTGAGTTTCAGGTATTCGGAGAGGAAAGGCGCCAGGTTGGCTGAGCCATTCCGGGAACGCACCAGAAGCTCCACCCGGTTGCACGTGGAAACGATCATGGCTTCTTCAATGTCGGGCTGGAGAGCAAGGGCGCGAGTGGCGTCAGGCAGGCTTTGTTGAGGAATCGCAAAACGCTCACGCACCTCGACCGGCGCCGAATTGTGATTCACTCCCCAGAGCGCAAAAGTCATCGCGTAAACCTGTGGATCGAACTGAAACTGTTCGCGGCCCATGCCCCTATGGCCGCTACGAAGACCACCGAAGCCAGCAAAGCAGCCCTGCGCCCCCGCCAGCCGGCGCTCCAGCGGGTGTAGAGCAGGACGATATAGACGGCCCACATCAACAGCGAAAGCAGGATCTTGGGATCGCGCAGGAAGGCCGCGCCAAACTCCGCCTCCGCCAGAACAATCCCGGTGACCAGGCCGAGCGTCATGAACGGAAAGCCGAGCAGCAGCGAGCGGTAACTAATCTGGTCGATGACATCGAGCGCCGGCAGCCGTGAGAAAGCCCAGCGCGACTTCGACTTAAGGCCGCGCTCCTGCAGCAGATACAGCAGGCACGCGGAGAGTGAAAACAGCAGCGCCGCATATCCTCCGAGTACCAGAGTGATGTGCACCGCAATCCAGGGCTTTCGCAGGGGCGAAGTAAAGACGATGGGATGTTTACCCATGGCCGCTGCAAAGGTCAGCAGGAACACTGCCGGAAAAATCAGTATTCCGGGGGTCACGGTGCGGTAGCGCACATACACGGCTGAAAAACCCAGCATCAGCATGAAGGCCAGCAGCGATTCCACATCGTGAAAGCTGCCCGCAAGCCGGCCCTGCTCGTGCGCGGACTCAAGCAGCGAGACGAAGTGGAAAATCATCCCCAACTGGACGGCTGGCGCCGTGAAACGCGTAATCCAGTGGGTTTGGCGCCCGAGGGCCACCACCGAATACACCAATCCGAGCGAATAAAGCGCGAGCGCGACTCGTAACCACAAAACCGGCATAAACAAAAAGCACCACGGGCGAGGCAATTCAGGCGCCCGGAAGTGCCGTGGCTCTCATTATAAGGCCGTGATTCCGGGTTTCCGGGCCCTACGTTACGAACGTACCGGAGCCATGCAGGGGCCGCAGTGACGGGCATCACCCCAGAATCGCCGCCCTGAAGGCTCTTCAGGGCGCTAATCAATCCCAAGTTCCGACAGCAGGGATTCCAGGTCGTGAGCGTCCATGTTGAAGTGCCGCGGGACTTCGCGAAGATCCTTTGCGCCGAGCTCATCGAAGCCGCGCAACAAACGCATTTTTGAGGCAGCATAGCGTTCCGGCGGGCTTAGTTCGCGCCCATGAGCACTGCTCCAGCGAGCCGCGGATTCCGGTGGAAGGATCACAGTGAACGCAAAGGTCGCCTGACGGTCGCGGGTAACGTCAAAAATGTACTCCCTGCCGGCGCTGGCGTCGCGCTCACCCACAAAGTAATACTGATACACGTAGCCACTGGCCGAGGTGTACGTTTTTACGCGGCGCAGCGGAAGGGGCACCCCCGGAGTTTACGCCTCCACACGCCTGCTACGGGTTCGAAGAGTTTGAAGGCGAAACCACGCGGCCGTAGGAGGACGCACGGCCCAGGCGATCAAACAGTTCCCAGGCCGCCCTGGCAATCCTGGCAATCGCCTCCTCCCCGTCTTTCTCGCGTTGCAGGTAGGTTGTCATTACGCTCAGCACAAACGGCCGGTTGGCGGCATAGATGATTCCGGTATCGTTGCGGACCGCCTCTAACTCGCCCGGCTTGTCGGCCGCGCGGACGAAGTCAGGCAGGCCCCGGCGGAACATGCTGTCCTTATGCGTACTCAACATGTCAAGCAGGGCGGTAGCGGTGGACTTACTTACCACCTTGTTTTCGTAGATCGCCTGCATCAGCCCGGCCAGCTCGCGAGGCGTGCTCACGTTTTCGCGGCCCTCACGGGCGGCCTGGATGTCCATCATCTTCCGGCGGAGCCGCGTGTTGTGCAGCCCGAGGGAGTCGAGCATGGCATTCACATTTTCCATACCGACGCGATCGATCAGCACGTTGGTTGCGCTATTGTCACTGACTGCCACGACCATGGTTGCAAGGTCGTGATTCGTTACCCTGGTCACGCCGGGAGTGAGCCCGCCCATGATGTCGCTGTCGGGAACAATATCCTGCTGGCGCACGACATACGGATCGGACAGCCGGGCGCCGGAACCGGCCTGGTCCTGGCGGTAGAGTTCGGCCAGCACGCTGATCTTGATTGAACTGGCGGTGGGATAGATTTCATCGGCGTTGTAGAAGAACGTTTCGCGGGAGGTAAGGTCGATGATGGCGACGCCGATCACGCCGCCGAGGCTATGATCCACATCGCGAATGGTCTGCTCAAGTTTTTGCCACAGCAGCTCCGGCTTCTTCCCCGCCGCTGGATCGGGCCTGGCCTGAGCGAAAACCTGTAAGGCGAGCATTCCGGCTGCGAGTAACGGACGAGCGAATCGCATCATGTGCGCGCGATTATAAACCGCGGCTTTATACCCGCGCGTCGCGCAGGCGCCGCGCCGCATCTTCCGAAGTCACATCGCTGTAATACGTTTCCTTAAAGCGATAGGAGCGCGAGCGGCCTTCCAGTACCGGCATGATCTCGATATGCCAGTGGTAGTCCTCGTCAATGGTGCTCCAGTAGCCGAGGACCTTGGACTTGCTTAGCGTATTCGGAATGGTGTGGAGCACGATGTGAAAACTCTCGGTTACGGAGCGAATCCGAATCAGCGTTCTCCTCAGCAATGCCGCCAGTTCCCGCACTCTGCCGTCGCGAGCAAGGATGCCGCGCTCGAATGATGCCTCATGCAGCCGGGGAAGCACCCACACCTCATAGGGTACGCGTGGCGCGTAAGGGCAGCACGCAACATATTCGCCCCGGATTTCGACGATGCGCTCCTTCTGGCGCTCTTCCTGGGAAAGGATATCGCAGAAAACACATCGCTCCTTGCGCTGGTGATGTTCGCGACCGGCGCGCAGTTCGTAGAGCACGCGCCGCGGCACAAAGGCGGTAGCCGTGAGTTCCCAGTGCGGGTGCTCGATCTCCTGCCCGCCCTGGTTGCCGTTGTTTTTGAATATCGTGACGTATTTGAAGCGGGGATCGCGCTTGAGATCCATAATGCGCTGGGCGGCGAGCCGCAGGAACTGCTCGATTTCAATATCGCTTGCCTCCCACAGGTTGCGCCCATGCTGCGGGTTTTCGAGCAGCACTTCATGCGCTCCTACCGTTTGCATCTGGTCGTACAAGCCGTTGCCGTGCCGTTGCGGATCACCTTCAATGCGGTACATCGGTGTCGGGTGGACCACCGCCCGCACCGACCACGGCCCTCCTGTGACAGGCGGCACCGTGCTGACTACCTGCAGGCCGGCACCATCCGTAGAGCAATACGGGCACTCGGACGGCTGTGTATCCGAAGGAGCCTCTCCCGTCAACACCCACGAGCGGGTGATGGGGTCTTTTCGCAGTTCCATATTTTGATTCTAACCGGGACCGCTGAATCGAACGATCAGGTTATAATCCGGCCACTCCCGCATGACCGAGCGCTCCGTACAATCCACGGCCGCCCACGAATTCGCCACTCCGTTAATGCGACAGTACGGAGCCATTAAGAAACAGCATCCCAACACGCTGGTGTTCTTCCGGCTGGGCGATTTTTATGAGTTGTTCTTCGAGGACGCCGTGCTGGCCTCGCGCGAGCTGCAGATCACGCTGACCTCGCGAAACAAGGAAAAAGGAGCGGCGGTCCCGATGTGCGGCGTGCCCTACCATAGCGCCGAAAGCTACATCCAAAAACTGGTCCGCAAGGGCTACAAAGTCGCAATTTGCGAGCAGATGGAAGATCCGAAGCTCGCGAAAAAGCTGGTGCGCCGGGAAGTCACGCACGTCCTTACGCCCGGCACTGCGGCAGGCGCCCTGCTCCCGTCAGAGGAAAACAATTTTCTCGCCGCCATCAGTCGTGGCGCGGTGCAAACCCTGGCAATGACCGGAACCGGCGCAGGGCAAGAAACCACCGTGGGGTTCGCGGCGCTTGACCTCTCGACTGGAGAGTTCCGGGCGACGGAATTCCGGGGCGAAGACGCCGAGCGTCGCGTGAGCGAGGAATTGCAGCACCTCAGGCCGCGCGAAGTGCTTTTCGCTTCGTCGCTGCCCCTGTTTCCGGGACGCAGCCCGGTGCTGCAGGAGCTGATGTCATCGCCTACACCACCGGCGCTCACCCCGGTGGAGGACTGGGTGTTCTCGCCGGATTACGCCATACCGCTGGTGGAGAATCAGTTCGGGGTGCTTTCGCTGGAGGGCTTTGGGCTGGCCGGGCGAAGGGCCGCGGCAAGTGCAGCCGGCGCCATTCTGCACTATGTGCGCGCTACCCAGCGCGGCGGGTTGCAGCACCTGGATCGCATTGGCTACTACGAGCGGCAGAACTGCCTGGTCCTGGATGCAGTGACGGTGCGCAACCTGGAGCTGGTGGAACCCCTGTTCGCCTCGTCTGATGATTCGGCCACTTTGTTCCGCTGCCTCGATGCCACGCTTACCCCGATGGGGAAACGCCTGTTGCGGCAGTGGATGCTGCGGCCTGCCAGCGAGGGCGGCGAAATTGAGGCACGCCTGGAATCGGTGGCGGCGATGGCCGGCGATCTCATTGCCCGGGAGGAATTGCGAAGGTCACTCGACGGCGTAATGGACCTCGAGCGACTCTTGAGCCGCATTACGCTCGAAACTGCAAATCCCCGCGACGTCCTGGCGCTGGCCGCGTCGCTCGGGCGGGCGGAACTGGTTCAGGCGGCGGCACTGAAGTTCCCTTCGCCACGGATGCAGGAACTCGCCGGGCAGGTGAACGGATTGCCCGAGCTGCAGAAACGCATTTATCAAACCCTGGTTCCTGAGCCGCCGCTGGCTTTTGCAGAAGGTGGCGTAATCCGCGAAGGCGTGGACCCTGCGCTCGACGAGTTGCGCGACCTGAGCCGCAACAGCAAGCAATACATCGCCCGGATTGAAGAACGGGAGAGGCAACGCACCGGCATCGGTTCGCTGAAAGTGAAGTTTAATAGCGTTTTTGGCTACTACATCGAGATCACGAAAGCCAATTTGCACCTGGCGGCGCCCGATTACGAGCGCAAGCAAACATTGGTGAATGCGGAGCGCTTCACCACCCTTGAATTGAAAGAATACGAAACCAGGGTTCTGGATGCGCAGGAGAAAATTGCGGAACTCGAGAGGCGGCTCTTCCACGAGCTGCGCTCGGCCGTCACCGCGGTTGCGCGCGCCATCCGGCAAACTGCGATGGCGGTGGCGCAGGCTGACGTACTGGCCTGCTTCGCGCACCTGGCCGCGTCGCGACAATATTGCCGCCCCCAATTCTCGGCTTCCGGCGAGCTGGAGATAATCGACGGGCGCCATCCCGTGGTCGAGCAACAGGAACTCAGCGCAGGGACCGAGCGATTTGTTCCCAATGATCTGTACATGAACTGCAGCACGCATTCAGTGCTGCTTATAACCGGACCCAATATGGGCGGCAAGTCCACTTTTCTGCGGCAGGCGGCTTTGATCGTCCTGATGGCGCAGATCGGTTGCTTTGTGCCGGCCCGGGCTGCGCGGCTTTCCATTGTCGATCGCATCTTCACCCGCATTGGCGCCAGCGACAGCCTGGCCCGCGGGCGCTCCACATTCATGGTGGAAATGACCGAAACCGCCGCGATTCTGAACACCGCCACGCCACAGTCCTTGATCCTGCTCGACGAAATCGGGCGCGGCACTGCCACGTTTGATGGCCTTGCCATCGCGTGGGCTACGGTCGAATACGTTCATTCGCGTACGCGAGCAAAGACGTTGTTCGCCACTCATTATCACGAGCTGACGGAGTTGGCGAACCGGCTTAGCGGCGTAAAGAACTTCCGGGTTTCCGTCAAGGAGACCGGCGAGAACATAGTGTTCCTGCGAAAAGTGGAACCGGGCGCGGCGGACCGGAGCTACGGGATTGAAGTCGCCAAACTGGCCGGCCTGCCGCCAGCAGTCATCCAGCGCGCGCGCGAAGTGCTGGCCGAGCACGAATCGGCCGAACGGGAGCTGAGCGCGCATCTTGAATCGGCGGCTGAAGCCCGAGTACCCAGCGCGCAACTCACCATATTCACTCCCCTTTCTCAGAAGATCGTGGACCGCCTCCGCGAAACCGATCTCAACACTCTCACCCCGCTTGAAGCGTTGAACCTGCTGCACGCCCTAAAGCAGCAGATCGAATAATGCGGATTCGCTGATGATCGTGGCTGGCGTGATGAGCGGAACCTCGGTAGACGGCATCGATGTCGCGATCATTGACATCCGCGGCTCGGGAACTCGAACGCGCATCCAGCTAGTGCGCCATCAGCATGCGTCATTTCCCGCCGCTGTCAGGCGCCGTGTTCTGGATGTGATGAATGCAACAGCGAGTGTAGCCGGGCTGGCCCAACTCAATTTTTTGTTAGGCGAGCTTTATGCCGATGCTGTCATCAAGGCGCAGCGCGCTTCCGGAATCTGCGTTGACCTGATTGGCTGCCATGGTCAGACCATTTACCACCAGGGCTCGCCAGGCCGCTTCCTTGGCCGCAGTATTGCAGCCACCTGGCAAATTGGCGAGGGAGCCGTCATTGCTGCGCGCCTGATCAAGCCCGTGGTGTCGGATTTTCGCGTCGCCGACATCGCCAATGGCGGCCAGGGCGCTCCTCTGGTGCCTTTCCTTGACTACCGGCTGTTCCGGAATGCAACGCGCGGCCGGATTGTGCAAAACATTGGCGGCATCGCGAACCTCACCTGGGTCCCCCCGGGAGCCGGCGAGGACGATGTGCTTGCGTTTGATACTGGCCCGGGCAACATGATTATCGATTCGCTCGCAACCCGGCTGCTGAACCGGCCATTTGACCGGAATGGGTCGGCCGCGGCTAAGGGTCAGGTTGACGCTGGCCTGCTGCGGTGGGCTCTATCCATGGATTTCTTCAAGAAGCCTCCCCCCAAGACCGCTGGGCGGGAGGAATTTGGGCGTGAGTTCGCGAATGAGTTTCTGCGCAGAGCGGGCAGGGCGCGCCCGCATGACATCCTGGCCACAGCGACCGCTCTCACGGCGCATTCAATCGCCGCAGCGATCGCGCGCTTTGTTTTCAGCGGGCGGCACCCTGATGTGGACTACTTTATCTCGGGAGGAGGAACCCAAAACAAAACACTGATGAACCTGCTCGCACTCGAACTGTTGCCTCTCGGCCTTGCCATTCGATTCACCGATGAAGCCGGGATTCCCGCACAGGCCAAAGAGGCCGTTGCGTTTGCGGTTTTGGCCTATGAAACCTGGCACGGGCGCCCGTCGAATCTGCGCGCCGCCACGGGCGCGCTGCGCAGCGTGCCATTGGGGAAGGTGTCCTATCCGGGGCGCAAGGGACCGTAAATCGATGTTCAAGGCTCTTGCTGGACCTGTGTTGGTGGCTGTGTGGCTAAGCCTCGCGGGGTGTTCCATTCACTCTGACCCGCAAACCCTGGTCATGATCATCGAGAGCAGCCCCGCAAGCCTGGATCCGCGCGTCGGGACCGATGCCCAGTCGGAACGTATCAACAGCCTTCTGTTTGACGCATTGCTGCATCGCGACGAGCATTTCAACGTCATTCCCGGACTTGCGGAACGATGGGAAACTCCCGACCCTGAAACCTACGTATTCCACCTGCGCGGCGGAATCCGGTTTTCCGATGGCGCACCGCTCACTGCGCGCGACGTGAAATGGACGTTTGACTCGCTGATTGAAAAGCGCATTCGCAGTCCCAAAGCGGCAACCTACCAGTTGGTCACGGGGGTGGACGCACCCGACCCTTCGACCGTTGTCTTCCACCTGGCGGAGCCCTGGGCCACGCTGCTTTTCAATGTGTCGGAGGGGCCCATCGGCATCGTGCCTTATGGTTCGGCCACTGATTTCAGCCAGCGTCCGGTTGGATCAGGCCCCTATCGACTGGTGCGCAATGTATCGGATACGGAAGTCATCGTCGAGCGAAATCCGTACTACTGGGGAGCTCCTCCGAAAATCGAGCGCATCCGTTTCGCCGTTGTGCCCGACACCACAACCCGGGCGCTTGAACTGCGAAAAGGTTCGGCCGACCTTCTCATGAACGCCCTCACGGCAGACATGGTCGAGGCGCTGAAGCGGGACCCCAGGCTTGAAGTACAGACCGGCCCCGGAACTACTTATACCTATATCGGCCTCAATCTTCGGGATCCGATTCTCGGCAATATGCGGGTACGCGAGGCCCTGGCCGCAGCCATTGATCGCGCTCCCATGATCCATTACATCTGGCGCGACCTGGTGGTGCCGGCGTCGAGCGTGCTCCCGCCGCAACACTGGGCGTTTGATGAGGCTGCCACCGCCTACACGTATTCTCCCGCGCTGGCCCGGCGCCTGCTTGACCAGGCAGGCTACCTCCGGGGGCGCGATGGCATTCGCTTCCATCTGTCGCTCAAGACCACCGCCGAGGAGTGGAACCGGCTGCTGGCGGCGATTCTGCAACAGCAATTGAAAGATGTTGGAATCGCGCTCGACATCCGCACTTCGGAATTCGCCACCTTCTACGCTGACGTGCAGAAGGGCGCCTTTCAACTCTTCACCGGCCTGCGCTGGACGGGCGGAAACAATCAGGATCCCGACATCTTCGAATACGTATTCCATTCTTCGAGTACCCCGCCGAGACGGGCGAACCGGGGGTTTTACTCCAATCCCGTGGTTGACCAGCTTATCGACAGAGGGCGCCGCGAAACTGACCCGAAAAAGCGCAGGGATATCTATGTGCTGCTGCAGGAAGTCCTGAATCGGGATCTTCCCTATATTCACCTTTGGTACTTCGATACGGTCATCGTTCATTCCCGGCGCGTGAGCCATATCTCGATCACGTCAATGGGCAATTACGATTTTCTTTCTACGGCAGAATTCAGCCACGCCCGGTGAAGCGTTCGCGCTGCGTGCTAGTATCAGGGCTTTGTTTCGCTCTTTGTGCGCATCCTATTCATCGGCGACATATTCGGCAGGCCCGGCCGCCATCTGGTTTCTGAATGGCTGCCGCAGTTGATACGGGAGCGCTCCCTTGATCTGGTGGTCGCGAATGCCGAGAACGCGGCAGCCGGTTTCGGGCTTACTCCAGCCATCGTCTCCGAATTGCTCGGCCTGGGGATTGACGTGCTCACCACCGGAAATCACGTATGGGACAAGCGCGAGCTCATCGACTTCTTCCAGCAGTCGGAACAAAACTTCAATGAAAACGCGCGCCGTGTGCTTCGGCCTGCGAATTATCCGGCCGGCACGCCGGGATGGGGCGTTCTCGAAAGCAGGACGCGAAGAGGCGTTCCTTACGCCGTCATCAATCTCCAGGGGCGCGTGTTCATGGCGGCAAATGATGATCCCTTCCGGGTCGCAGATGAGCTGTTAAGAACCATTGAGGCTCGCGTCATCCTGATCGATTTCCACGCGGAAGCCACCAGCGAGAAGGTTGCCTTCGGCTGGTATATGGATGGGCGCGTCACCGCGGTTGCGGGCACTCACACCCATATCCCCACATGCGACGAAAGAATATTGCCCAAAGGAACCGGTTACATCACCGATGTTGGGATGACCGGCCCGTATGAAAGCGTCATCGGGGTAGAGAAGGAACTGGCCCTACACCGTTTTCTCACCGGTATGCCCGCCCGGTTCGAACCCGCCAAAGGCGATCCGCGGCTGTGTGCCGTGGTGGTCGAATGCGACCAGGAGAGCGGCCGAGCGACTTCTATTGAACGCCTGATGCTGCGCGCACGCGAGCATTTGCACCCGCATAAGCAACCATGTTGAAGCCCGCGGAGTGCCTGCGGTTCCATGCATATTTGTTCGATATTGATGGCACTCTGCTGAACTCCCGCGACGAGGTGCATTACCGCGCTTTTCATTTCGCTCTCGAGCGTGCCTACGGCATTCGGGACCGCATTGATTCCGTACCGGTCCACGGCAACACCGATCCCGGTATTTTGTGGGCGGTAGCAGAGAACGCAGGCGTTTCTCGCGAGGTCTTTATTGCAGGGCTGGAGGGGGCTTTGCAGGATATGCGGCAGAGCGTCCTCAGTAACCGGCAGGAGATGAAGCCTGAGCTCTGCCCCGGCATTCCGGCGCTGCTCGAGGAACTGGCGGCAAGGCACAAACTGCTCGGGCTTGTTTCCGGCAACCTCGAGGCCATCGCCTGGGCAAAGCTGGAGGCGGCGGGTATTGCGAAGTTTTTCGCATTCGGCTCGTTCAGCGACATGCGGAGCGTTCGTGCCCAGATCTTTGCTGATGGCCGCGACAAGGCCCGAGCGCGCCTGGGCAAAGCCCAGGCCGAGGTTTGCATTGTGGGCGACACTCCCCGCGACATTGCAGCGGCGCGGGATTGTGGGTTGCCGGTCATTGCTGTGGCAACAGGCATTTATACGGCAGAGCAGCTCCGTGCAAATTCTCCTGACTTTTGTGCAGGCTGCTGCGCCGAATTGCTGAAGTAGAATCGATAGCTTGTGGTGGCGGCCAAATTTCGCGTGGTTGTTGCTGGCCGGCGTTGCGGTTGCGCAGAGTTTGCCCCCCGCTTCCTCCTCGCCTACTGTAGACAAACCCGAGTCGCTGTGCACGGGATCATATGCGGCCGTCTGCGGCGCGAGCGGCTTACAACAGCGGGAGGCGCGCCGCTTATTCGATTCGGGAATGAAGGCGCAACGGGAAGGCAGATCCGAAGACGCATTCTCCCGTTTCAGCCGGGCGGCGGACCTGGTGCCGCGGAACGTGGAGTACGTGACCGCGCGGGAGGTAACCCGCCAGCAACTGGTGCTCGAACGGATTCGCCTCGGCGATTCCGCGCTCGCCGGCGGCAATGAAGTGGCCGCAATGGCCGCGTTCCGCGGCGCACTTGAAGCCGACCCATCAAACCAGTCAGCCGCCGAGAGGTTGAGGGCGGCGGCCCACCTGCCCGCCCCGCTCGAAACCGCACAGAGGCCTGTGTTGCGGACCGAGGACCCGCCGCAACTCCTTGAAATACGCCCGCAGTTGGGCACGCATAACTTTCATCTTCGCACCGATACCCGTTCCCTTTTCGTTCAGGTGGCCCAGGCTTTCGGCATCGCGGCGCATGTGGATGATCAGGTCAGGACCCAGAGCCTGCGCTTTGATCTCGACAACGCAGATTTCGCGCTGGCCATCGAGACCGCGCAGCTAATGGCGCATGCATTCTGGGTTCCAATTGCGGAACGCGACATCCTGGTAGCGCCGGATACCCCGCAGGCGCGCCAGCAATACGAGCGCGTTGGATTGCAAAATTTCTACTTTTCAGATGTGCGCGCTCCCCAGGACCTCACCGAAATAATGAACATGCTCCGCGCTGTCTTCGACGCGAGCAAGCTCTCCGTGAATTCGCATGCCAACATGCTTACGCTGCGAGCGCCCTTGCGCATTCTCCAGGAGGCCGGCCAGGTAATCGCTTCCATGCAGGAGGGCCGTCCCCA
Source organism: Acidobacteriota bacterium (assembly GCA_019236695.1). Classification (GTDB taxonomy): domain Bacteria; phylum Acidobacteriota; class Terriglobia; order Terriglobales; family Acidobacteriaceae; genus JAFAIN01. The sequence continues at coordinate 19,215 of JAFAIN010000201.1, forward strand.
GGTGCTGATTGACATCACGGTATACCAGGTGAGCCACACGGCCCTGCATGACCTCGGCGTCGCGTTGCCGCTGCAGTTTCAAATGTTCAACCTCAGCAATGTGCAACAGGCGCTCGGCAACGGCAATCTCCAAAGCCTGCTGTCAAGCCTGGGGGCAAATGGCGCGGTGAATGGCCAGTCGGTTTCGGCCATCCTGGCGCAGTTGCAGGGACAGAACAGCCAGCTTGCCGCTCTGTTGGCGAATCCCCTGGCCACCTTCGGCGGTGGAAAGACTTTTTTTGGCGTCGGCATTCCGCCCGCCACACTGAGACTTTCCCTCAACACTTCGAACATCCGCCAGCTCGACCATCTGTCGCTGAATGTCGCGCACGGAAGCGATGCGACATTCCACTTTGGAGAACGATATCCCGTGCTTACGGCGTCTTATTCGGCGGTGTATAGCGTCCCCGGGCAATCGTCCCTTACGGGCAGGCAGAATCTGGCAGCGTATCCGGCAGTAAGTTATCAGGATCTCGGCTTGAGCGTGAAAGCGACGCCCCACATTCACGCTCAGACCGATATCACGCTGAAGATCGATGCGCAAATACAGGCCCTGGGCGCCTCCAGCGTGAACGGCGTCCCAGTGCTCGACAACCGGCAATACCAGGGAACCATGAATCTGAGAGACGGGGAGACCGCCGTGGTGGCCGGCATGGTTTCTGAGCAGGATGTGAAGAACATTCAAGGCATACCGGCTGTGTCACGGATTCCCCTGCTGGGCGCGGCCTTTGCGGAACACAATAATTCCGTAAGTGAAGACGAATTGCTCATCACCATTACGCCCCATATCGTTCGTGAAACTCTGCACAAAACCGACATGATTGTGATGACCCCCTGATTATTTCGACTGTGCCTGGTATTTCGTGATCGCGGTGAGCACTTCGTACGGTGTTCCCGTAATGTTCTGAATCCGGCGCCCGTTGAGGAACAGGGTGGGGGTTCCGGTTACGCCAACGGCTTTGCCGAGAGCGATTGACTGGTCAATTTTCGTCTTCGTCTCCGGCGTCGCGGAGCAGGCAGCCGCTGCTCTTGCATCCGCCCCTGAGGCTGTGGCGATCTCACTCAACTTTGCATCGGCGTTCGCCGCAGTGATGCTGTCCTGGGCGTCGAATACCGCCTGCACAAATTTCCAGAATGCCTCCGGCTTCTGCTGATGGACGCAAAGGCTGTAGGCGGCGCCCTTAAATGCCCAGTCATGGAATTCCAGAGGGTAGCTTTGAAAGATGAAGCGAGCCTCCGGATTGTCGCCCAGCAATTTGTCGACCACTGGTACCGCGGCTTTGCAGTGCGGGCATTGCAAATCGCTGAATTCAACAACGGTCAGGGCGGCGTTCTCCGGCCCTTTTGCGGGGCCATTAGCGCGCTGCTTCAGCAGATTCCGGGCTTCGTGGAACGGGTCGGAGCCGAACGGAACCAGGTCGCCATTAATGGCATATTTGCCGTCAGGGGTAATGTAGAGCACCAGCGATTGCTGGCCCTGCGAAGTGTTGACCAGAACGCTCGCCTGTGTGATGCCCGGCGCCTCCGATGGCCCAATGCCGGAGACATCCCATTTCAGATCGGGATTCCAGCCAAAAGTGTGCTGCATGAAGGAGTTTACTTCCTCCTT
>JAFAIN010000018.1 GCA_019236695.1 Acidobacteriota bacterium
CACGAGAGAAATCCATCAGGCATGAACCCAATAGCCCGATGGCTCAATAGCCCAATAGCCCAATATCTCAATCTCGATGATTCTCGACGTTCACAACCACTATTACCCGCCTGCTTACCTCAAAGCACTCGAGCAGGGGCCCAGCGCCGTGCGCGTCACCCATGATCGCGACGGCAATCCCTGTGTCCACTACCCCGGCGACTATAACGTCTGCGTTCCCGGCCACCGCGATATCGAGTATCGCGGGCGGGTGCTTCAGGAGCAGGGCGTTGACCGCCAAATCATTTCCCTGACCACCCCGGGCACGCACCTGGAGGAGCCAGGAACCGCGGCGCGCCTGGCCGCCCTGGTGAATGACGCGTTTGCCCGGATTGTGCAGGATCATGGCAGCCGGTTTGCCGCCTTGGCCACGCTGCCGCTCAATGATCCCGTTGCATCCATTGCCGAGTTTCGGCGCGCGGTTCACCAGCTTCATCTTCCCGGAGCCATGCTTTTCAGCAACGTCAATGGCGTTCCCCTGCACGATCGCCGATTCTGGCCGCTCTATGAGCTTGCCGACGAAGCCGGCGCGGTTCTGATGATTCATCCCACGCATCCCCTCGGGGTTGAAGCCATGCTCGAGTACTGGCTGATGCCGCTGGTAGGTTTTTTGTGCGATACCACGCTGGCTGCTGCAGGCCTGGTATTCAGCGGCATGGCCGAGCGCTTTGGGCGCATTCGCTGGCTCCTGGGCCACCTGGGCGGCGCCATTCCGTATCTGGCAGAGCGCCTCGACCGCGGCTATGAAGCATTCCCGGAGTGCCGCGCCAACATTTCGCAACCGCCCAGCGTGTACCTCAAGCGCTTTTACTATGACACCGTGAACTTCGATCCGCGCGCCATCGAGCTGGCGATTGCATTCGCCGGGCCTGACCACATCGTCGCCGGCAGCGACTACCCGCACCAGATCGGCAGCATCCCCAAAATGCTCGCCAGCATCGCCGCATTGAATGCAAGCAACGACGTAAAGACAAAGATCCTTGGCCAGAACACCGCAAAGCTGTTAGAACCCCAGGCGTAAATGCCCGAGCCTTCGTGCGCCCTTAGTGCCCTTCGTGTGAAGTCCTTTTCGCCTTTTGCCTTCTGCCTTTTGCCTTTTGCCTTTTGCCTTGATAATTCCCCATGCCATCGGGGAGCATTCCGCGTCGCCTGGTGTTGGTGCTCGGGCTCCTGTTCGCTGCTAATTTCCTCAACTACATTGACCGCGGTAACCTCTCCATCGCGGCCCCGATACTGCAGCAGGAACTTGGCATCTCCCCGCAAAAACTGGGCCTGTTGCTTTCCGCATTCTTCTGGACCTACGCCTTATTGCAGCCGGTTGCAGGCTGGGTGGTCGATCGCTTCGATGTTGCGTATGTGCTGGCGGCCGGCTTTCTGACGTGGTCGGCGGCTACGGCGGCTACCGGCATGGTGCACGCCTACGCTACGCTGTTTGCTGTCCGCCTGGCGCTGGGCATTGGCGAATCGGTGGCCTATCCCTCCTACGCCAGAATCATCGCCCGCGGCGTCTCCGAATCGCGGCGTGGCATTGCCAATGCCGTGGTGGGCGCCGGCATCCTCCTCGGGCCGGGATTCGGTATTTTTGCCGGCGGTAACCTGATCAGCAAATTTGGCTGGCGCCCTTTTTTTGTAGTCCTTGGCCTCGGGAGCATGGTGTGGCTTCCCATGTGGCTGGCGGCCATGCCGCGCGAGCCGCGGCAGCCTGCTCCGCCGGCTCCAACAAGCCCGGCTGCGGGCGCCATCACACTGCGCCAGTTCCTCAGCTTGCGCGCTGCCTGGGGAGCTTGTGGCGGCCACTTCGCACACAATTACTTCTCATACTTCATGATTACGTGGCTGCCTTACTACCTGGAGCGTGAGTGTGGATTCTCGCCCTACCGCATGGCGAGGGTGGGGGCGCTCGCCTACCTCCTGGCAGCCGTAGCCTGCACCAGCGCAGGCTGGCTGGCCGATCGATGGATCGAAGATGGCGGGGATTCCAACTTCATTCGCAAGTTCTGCCTGGGTGGCGGCCTGGCCGCGTCAGCAATGTTTCTTTTCGGGGCTGCGTTCGCCGGCCGCGCCGCTTCTCCCGCCATGCTGGTGTTGGCCACCGCGGTATTTGGCGTCACCAGTTCGCATGTGTTCGTGGCCGCCCAGACTCTGGCCGGCCCGCAGGCGGCCGGCCGCTGGACCGGCATGCAGAACTTTGCCGGCAACCTTGCCGGCCCGGTGGCGCCCGCGCTCACCGGATTTCTGTTTCAGCGCACCGGCAATTTCACTGCGGCGTTCGCGGTTACGAGCGCGATCCTGCTGTTTGGAACCTTCTGCTGGTGTGTCGTCCTGAAGCGCATTGAGCCGGTGGACTGGGAAGCCAGGCGGCCTGGAGCTTTGGCTTCACGCGACAACTGATAAAATCAAGGACGTCGGGACGTGGCTCAGCCTGGTAGAGCACTCGCTTGGGGTGCGAGGGGTCGGCAGTTCAAATCTGCCCGTCCCGACCAACATTTCTTCCTCTTGTCTCAATAACCACCCTGCTGTGCACCCGCTCTTGAACTGGATTCCGCCGCTTTGCTAAGAAGCAAACCGTTCATAAGGTCAATTCCGGCGTGGATAACCTGCGCTGGGATAAGGCTGTTGGCGACCAGGACGGGCACCGAAAGGAGGAGTCCGAGAACCCCGGCGCCGATGATTCCAGCGCGCCCTTGGTAGGCATGAGCGAGTCCGAATGCAACGGCTGATAACACTACGGCGATCCACAGATGCCCCGTCAGATTGCCAAAGAAGCGCCACAACCATCCACGGTACAAGAGCTCTTCGCAAAATCCGGCAGTTAGCGCAACCAGCATGAATAATGCTCGTTGGGGTGCCGACCTCGGAACAAGAACGCGGTAGCGATCCAACGCCTTGGACAATCGTTCCGGCGAGAGCCGCGAAATACGCTTATGGTTATATGCAGCGGCAATCGCAAGCAGGATCACTCCCGCTCCTGTGAACCCAATCGTGTAAATTCGCCGGCCCCATGTTTCTCCCAGGTCAGGCAGCGCCAGGCCATGTCGCAGTAGCAATACAACAACAGCAATCGTGAGCAGCCACTCAGATCCGAGGGTCCACACATAAAACCGTTTTGCCGGCTCTGTTGATCGCTTCAGTTTGCTTACGACGATGCAATCGAAGATGGGGTAGGCAACGAGGAGAACAGCGGCGAAAACGAGAGCGTCTGAAGGAGGCAGAGGCATGTTGAGCGGCTTGATTCTAATTGATGCCGTTTCGGTTTCTCATTCTCTCGTTCCCATCGAGATGGAGAAATTCGGCAATTCGGCAATTCGGCAATTCCGCAATTCCGCAATTCGGCAATCCCCGTGATTTCCATCTCAGCGGACTATAATTGCCCGCACGGATGCCGTTGGATCCTGGCACAAACCTTGGTCCTTATGAAATCAAATCGCCGCTTGGCGCCGGCGGCATGGGCGAAGTTTATCGCGCCCGGGACCACCGGCTCGGGCGTGACGTTGCCATCAAGGTTCTGCCGGAAGCCCTGGCTCGAGATGCCGCGGGGCTGCGCAGATTCGAGGCCGAGGCCCGCGCCATCGCCGCGCTGAACCATCCCAACATCGTTTCCATCCACGACGTCGGCAATCACGATGGCGCGCCGTTTCTCGTCTCCGAGTGCCTGGAAGGCCAGTCTCTTCGCCAGGAATTGAGGGCCGGCCCTTTGCCGCTGCGCCGTGCCGTGAAATATGGCGTGGAAATCGCCCACGGGCTCGCTGCCGCGCATGATAAAGGCATCATCCACCGCGATCTGAAGCCGGAAAACATCTTTATCACGCGTGATGGCAGGGTCAAAATACTCGATTTTGGTGTAGCCAAGCTGATTCGTCCGGAAGGCCCCCCGGAAGACGGTGCAACCTTTGAAGCCATCCCAACCTCGGCCGGCGTCGTGCTCGGCACCGTGGGCTATATGTCTCCCGAGCAGGTGCGCGGCGAAGCCGCTGACGCGCGCTCCGACATCTTTGCCCTCGGAACCGTTCTCTACGAAATGCTCTCCGGGCAGCGCGCCTTCCGGCGTGAGACTTCGGCCGAGATCATGACCGCCAACCTGAAGGAGGATCCTCCCGAACTTGCGCTTACC
>JAFAIN010000211.1 GCA_019236695.1 Acidobacteriota bacterium
GCGATTGCGCTGCATAACGCGCTGCACTACGGGGAACTCAGCGAGTCGCACGTGAAGCTGTCATATCAGAAGAACTACATGGAAGCTGAATTCCTGCGCGAGCGCGGATTCGAGCGGATCATCGGCAACAGCCCGGCGATTGTGCAGGTGCTGAAGCAGATCAGCGCGGTTGCGCCTACGGATTCCACAGTGCTCATCACCGGAGAAACCGGCACCGGCAAGGAGCTGGTGGCGCGCACCATACACGAGCGCAGCCCGCGGCGCGATCACAGCTTTGTGAAAGTGGATTGCTCCGCCATTCCCGCCGGCTTGATGGAAAGCGAACTCTTCGGCCATGAAAAGGGCGCCTTTACCGGCGCGACCGCGCAAAAATTGGGCCGGTTCGAGATTGCCGATCAAGGCACTGTCTTTCTTGATGAGATTGGCGACGTGCCGCCGGAGCTTCAACCCAAATTGCTGCGCGTGCTGCAGGACCACTCGTTCGAGAGACTAGGCAGCACCCGAACGCGAAATGTGGACGTGCGAATCATCGCGGCCACCCATCGCGACCTGGAAGCCATGGCGGAAGAGGGCAAATTCCGCGAAGACCTTTACTACCGCCTCAAAGTTTTTCCGATTGTGATTCCGCCGCTGCGCGATCGCGCCTCGGACATTCCAGCCCTGGTGCAGCACTGCGTCGAGTTCTTTGCCCGGCGCATGCAGAAGCCCATTCCCGGCGTTCCGCCCTCCACCATGGAGGCGTTTGTACGCTATCCCTGGCCCGGCAATGTTCGCGAGCTGCAGCACTTCATCGAGCGCTCAGTGGTGTTAACGGCCGGCCGGCAACTGCAAGCTCCCCTGGCTGAGCTGCGGCGATTTACTCGCGCCTCACCCCGGCGAACCGCTGGCCGAACTCTCGCCGAGATTCAACGCGAGGCGATCCTGCAGGCGCTGGAGGAGTCCAACTGGGTTGTGGGAGGGCCCCACGGCGCCGCTGCCCGGCTGGGCATCAAGCGAACTACCCTGGCCTCGCGAATGGAAAGCTTCGGCATAACGCGGCCGCGAGGGTCAAACCGAAACCGCCGCGCCGGTTAACCCATCGCGGAAGCGCGCCTGGTGAAATGGAATTTTCGGGAAACACCCCCCCAATGCCCGACGGCCGACGGCCGATGCCCGACGGCCGCCCCCCTATTGCACCCGCTGCAGCCGGGCTACCAGTTTCTGGGCCAGGGTTTCGTCTGATTCTGACCAGAGCACGCGCCCGCTGGTGCCGCAGTTCTTCTCTACCGCGCTCGAAAAGTTCACCAGCTTCTGCACGTTGGCGCGCACCCGCATCTCGGCATCGCCAAACTCCTGGTCGTCATACAGGAATGGCGCGTCGAGTCCAAGCCGCAGCAGAATGTGCCCGTTCTCCCGGTAATCGGCGTCCTCGAAACGCGGGCCCAGGGCCGCAATCTTCACCGGCACGGGGCGCAATACCCAGGCGTCGCCCGGAACGGCAGGCAGTGTGGTGCTGTCGCAAAGTCCGCCGCAGCGTAACCGCGCCTCATCCCCCTCCGGGGTCCACAGGTCCCACAGCGCTTCGAATTCGTATGCGTAGTCCTCATGCAGGAACTCGCTCACCAGCGTGACAGCGCGTTCCGGCGCCACCGGAAAATCGAAGCTGTGGGAGTAAACCGGCGCCTCGCTCCATGAGAGCGGGTAGGCGGCCGCCGCCGTGATCCCCGGCCTTACCTGCGAATACGGAAATTGCCGCAGCACCGAAAGCGTGCGCGGCATCATGTCGCCCATTTCGAAGCCGGGAAACCAAAGGCTCAGGTTGAGTTCGTCAGGCATGCTTCGAAACTACGGGCGGCCGCTGCCGCCCCGCAGCTTTTGCAGAAACCAGATCAGCAGCAGTCCCAGGATGATGAGCGAAAGCGCGGCTTGCCAGCCGATCTTGAATGTCATGGTTGCGCTTGCCGGCTACCGCGCTTCGCTCAGCGGAGCTGCCGGCGACGGTGCGGCGGCGGTCAGGTGCTTGTCGATTGCATTGGTCAGGTTCTCTTTCGACACCCAGCCGACTATCTGCTCCTTTACCTGCCCATTCTGGAACAGCAGCAGAGTGGGAATGCCGCGAACGCCATACCGCTGCGGGGTCGCGTTGTGCTTGTCAACATCCATCTTGCCCACCTTGAGCCGGCCCCGGTAGGAGGTGGCAATTTCGTCCACAATCGGAGCCAGAGCGCGGCACGGGCCGCACCACGCGGCCCAGAAGTCCACCAGGACAGGTTCGCCGGACTTCAGTACGTCAGAATCAAAGCTGGCGTCAGTCAGCTCAATGATGCCGTCAACGGCCATGTTTCAGTCCTTCCTCAGCAAAATGACAACCCGACATCCTACCACTGGCTAATTGGATGCGCGGTGAGCCGCGAAAGGCTCAATGCAGGCGTGGGGGCTGGCAGCCGTCGGCCGTCGGTCGTCCCAAAAAACAACCCGGCGACTTTCGTCGCCGGGTCCGAATCAGGCAGCCCTCCCCCAGAACTGCCCAACGCAGGATGATCATAGGGTGGTTCTGCGGCGCTCACAACGTGCCATTGGTAACTGCCCAATGGTATCGAGAGGCCGGGTGTCGGGTGTGGGGCGAAGGCCGCCGGCCGACGGCCGGCGCCGCAGCCCGCGAAGCGGGCGGAATGTCTTAGCCCATGGCGTGAGCCATGGGAAAGGGTTGCAATCAAATACCAGCCCTCGAAGAGGGCGAAAGAAACGTTGCGCCACGGAACACATTTCTGTCGCCCGCGTTGCGGGCTTGAATTGTCCCCCGGCACAGGTCCCAGGGCTTACGCCCTAGGCTAGTCATTCCGCCCGCTTCGCGGGCTGCGCCCCTGGCACGACCCAAAACGATTTGCGGTGATCTTCGCGCGGGCAAAATGAACCGAAGTGCGGAAGATTTCCGGAGCCGATGGCCACCCGCCACCCGATACCCGCCACCCGACGGCCGCCACCCGACGGCCGACGGCCCATGGCCCCCCCACCCGCCGCCCGACGGCCGACGGCCGCCGCCCGACGGCCCCTACCCGCCTTCAATTAAAATCCTGCTCATGCGTCTTGCTCCCGCAATGCTGTGCTTTGCCGCCTTGGCGGCGCAGGCGCAGGTTCGTGTGGGCGAGGTCGCCAACGAGCAGCCGGCACAAATTGGCGCTGGCCCGGGGAACGGCGGAGCCGAGGTGATGAGCGGTTCGGCAGTCAGTGCCAGCGCGAGAATCGCCAGCCTGCGGCTCGATCGCGGCGGCGCCGTTCGCATCTGCCCCCGAACCACCATCACGGCGTCGGCGTCCCCGAGCGGCCGCGAGTTGATGCTGGCAGTGAATTCCGGCACTTTTGAACTGAACTATGGGCTCGCCTCCAACTCCGACAGCGTTGTCACCCCCGACATGAGGCTCAACATATCCGGGCCGGCCATCGTTCACCTCGCGGTTGATGTGCGTTCTTCAGGCGACGTGTGCGTGGCGTCGCTCGAGCGCAATGACGCCACTGTGGTCGCTTCCGAACTGGCTGGCGAAGGCTCGTTCCGGGTGCGCCCCGGCGAAAGCGTATTCTTCACCAGAGGCAGCGTCGAGCACCCCCGCCCCGCCACCATGAACTGCGGCTGCCCGGTCGAACCCGCTGGTGAAGTGCAGCGGGCCGCAACCGAAGCGCCCCACTCCCCGGCGCCCAGCGGAGAAGCGCTCCCTGCAAGTCCGGTGCCGCCAAACGGAACCGCTGTTCCCCGGCAGGTTCCTGCCCCCGCCACCGACGCCGGTATTTCGCCGCATATCGTGGTCGAACTCGATGCGCCCATGATCTACAACGGGCGAGCCCCCGAGGTGCCGGGCGATGAAGTATCGCGCCTCACGATATTTCGTTCAGCCAATGACGTCCTGCAGTCCCAGCCGCCGGCTCTGCCGCCGCCTCAACCTCCCCCCAAAGCCCAGCCAGTCCAGGAACCGCTTCCCGCCGCCCCAGCCTCCCCGCCCCGGCCCGAACAGCCCAAGCCGGCGCGCGGCTTCTTCCGCCGCATAGGCGGTTTTTTTGCCTCCATGTTCCGCTCCAGCGGCAGCCATTAACCATCGCCTCCATGGCTGCTTGCATCCAGGCTCGCAAAGCCGGCTTTAGTCTTCCTCCGTGCTGAATTCCCGTGAATTGTTCCGCAAAAACTGCCTGCCTGCGCGTCTTATACATTGAGGGCACGCTAAAGGGCTCTCGGGGTTATTCATGCAGGTCAGATCGATTGCAATTCAGCCCACTCCAGTAGCCGCCGACACGGTCGCGCCGGCCGCGCCCGAGGATGTGGGCGCCCTTTTCGTCGAGCTTCGCAAACCGCTGTTTCGCTATCTGCTTTCGCTGTCCTTGCACCCGGCTGAGGCTGAGGATGTGGTGCAGGAGACGTTTCTTCGGCTATGCCGCCAGTTCCGCTCAGGCAGTTGCTTCAGCCTGCGCTCCTGGGTGTTTCGGGTGGCACACAACCTGGCGCTCGATTATTACCGCATGCAGCTTCGGCAACCTTCCGAGGCGCTGGAAACCGGCTTGCCCGATTCGCAACAGCACGGCCCGGCCGATTCCCGCCAGAACCCCGAGCAGTGCGTAATAGAGCGCCAGCGTGCGGCGCGGCTGCACACCGCCCTTGCCCGGCTGGCCCCGAAACAGCAGTACTGCCTCCATTTACGCGCCGAGGGCCTGCGCTACCGCGAGATTGCCGAAGTGCTCGGCGTGGGCACCTCAACCGTGGCTGATTGGATTCAGGATGCCCTGCAGCGCCTGGGAAAGGAACTGAAATGACTGCCAGCCCGAAATCTTATCCGGCCGGTTATGCCCCGCATCTTTCCAGCCTTATTCTCACCATGGCTCTGGATTCCGAACTCCCCGCGGCGGAAGTGGCCGGCGTGGAGCAACATCTGCTTTCCTGCGCCGAGTGCCGCGGTCGTTTCGAGAGCCTGCATACGGCGTCAGAGGCCATTCGGCTGCAGCATGCCGAACTGGAGGAGCAAATCCTCGCGCCTCCTCCTACCACGCACATTCCACAACATTTTGTTTCGGCTGGGGTTAAACCCGGTGGAACTCTGCACGGCGAGGGTGCCGGCCGATTTCGTCTGGCCGATGGCGGGGTCTCGGGCTACAATGAGGAGAATACGCTGATGTCAACCCCCAGCATGCAACCCAACGCCACCCCAGTCCCGGGGAATGGACCGGGCAACACTCCGGGTGGGCCCACGCTCCCGCCGCTCCTGCCTACGCTGTTCGGCGAAGGCTATGGAATTTACGGCGTAAAGCGCGGCAGTTTTGTGGCGTCGTATGCGCTGGTGACCGTCATCGCGGTAGCGATAGTGCTCTCCGGCAGGTTTGTCGTCACCCACACCGACCAGATCAAAAAGAACATCAGCGCGGTAGTCACCGACATTAGCCCCTACATCCTGCAGCCTTCCAAAAAACAGGCTGGAGGCGGCGGAGGCGGCGGCGACCATGACAAGTTTGAGGCCAGCAAGGGCTCGCTTCCCAAATTCGCCAAAGATCAGTTCACGCCTCCCGTGCGCGTCATTCGCAATCCCAATCCTGTGCTGCCCGTAACCCCCACCGTGGTGGTTCCTCCGCAAATCAAGATTGCCTCAAACATGCCGGTGATCGGCGATCCCTTCTCGCACAACATTAACGGCCCTGAATCCAACGGAACCGGAACCGGCGGCGGCATCGGGTCCGGCTCCGGAGGGGGAGTCGGCTCGGGCACCGGCCCGGGAGTAGGTCCTGGCTATGGCGGCGGCATCGGCGGCGGAGTTTACAGCGTGGGCGGCGGCGTCAGCGCGCCCAAGCCCATCTTTGATCCTGACCCCGATTACAGCGACGAAGCCCGGAAAGCAAAGTACCAGGGCATTGTCGAGCTGCTATGCGTCATCGGGCCTGACGGAAGGGTACGCGATGTTCGTGTCCAGCGCTCCCTCGGCATGGGTTTGGATGAAAAGGCCATCGAGGCCGTCCGCAAATGGCGCTTCGAGCCTTCGCGGCTGAATGGCGTGGCCGTGGCCGTCAACGTTCTGATTGACGTGAACTTCCACCTCTACTAACGGCATTGCCGAATTGCGGAACTGCGGGCCGAATTCAAGCAAGCCTGGGCGCGGCTTCGACTGAAAGCTTAGAGCTTAAAGCTTGGAGCTTAAGGCTTAGACCCCACCGGGCTCCAATCCTTTAAGCTGCTTTGTGGCGCCGGCGCTACCTTCCGCCGCAGCGCGTGCTCGGCAAAGCGTTCCCACCAGTCCGCGGCCGGAGCGTCATCCGGCATCGGTTCCACTTCCAATTGTGCGGCAATGCGGCGGGCCAGCGCATCGGCCTGCTGGAATGCCTGATTGATGTCACCCTTGAATACTTCGGCCAGGTGCCGCTTGCCAATCGCCGCGTGGAGCACCTCATCAGCCCAGTCGAAATCATGGAAAGTAGTGGAGAGTTCATCGCCCGATTCCCGCGCTATCGAGTACTCCCAGGGTTTTCCGCGTTGCGCCGGCATCAGTGATTGTTCTATGGCGAACAGCAGGATGTGGCGCTCCAGCGGCGTGCAGAAACGCGCCAGCTTGTAGCTGAAGGTGGCATTTACCGGGAGCGCGGTCCAATCCTCGCCCCGGGCTTCCAGCGCCACCTGGCCAAGCAGTGAGTGGCGCGCTTCATCCCACATCTGGCGCAGCATGTCATGGTAAAAGCCCCAGGGCTTGCCCGGCATCTGCGCCAGTATGCCGGCAATGGCCTCTGGTACATCCATCTCGCGCAGCCGTTTGAACAGCAACGCCAGGTTGCGCTCTTCGATCGGGCGCGATTCATCGGCATACACCACGTCGGCCGGAATGCTCTGGTCGAAGACGCCGTGAAAACGCGAATCGCGGCGCGGCGTGAGGTCGAGTTGCAGGGGTTGGGCCGCCCGGGGCTGCGGAAGCTCCTGCTCAGGCCTGGCCTGCGTTCCGTCCAGGCCGCCGGCCGCCGCCACGTAGGCGCGGAGGTGTTCGGCCCAGCGTTGGCCTTCATCGGCGTTGGCGCGCACCGCCCCAATTGCCTTGCCGCCCCACTCGAGCATTTCGGCCTCTTCCGAGCGGATAATTTTCAGCGCGCGGCAGCTCGGGTGGTCGGCGAGAGGGTTGCTTTCAGCCAGGTATCGGTCAACGCTGGCCAGCAACTCCGGCCGCACTACGCTGTAAATCGCCTGCAGCACCTCCGCCGTGCCCTGCGAGCGCATCGCCTCTGCCATCGCGCGCTCCAGAAAGCCATCGGGAGCCTGGTTCAGCGCAGAAGCTGCCGTGCGCAGCTCCGGAATCCGCTGGCGCAGCAGGGAGGCGTGCTCGGCGTCCAGCCACGCATGCAGCGATAGTGCCTGTTTTACTTCCCATTCCGGCGTGGAATTCAAATGCGCAACCGCTAAAAACGCCAGTTGTTGCTTCACCCAGGCAAGGCGGCGCAGGCGGCTCGCCGCTTCTTCCACTCCAAATCCGCTCCGCCGCGCCTCCCCGGACGAACAGATGCCGGCGTAAGGAGGAATAGGATTGGGCATAACACCTTCAGTCTGCCCCAGGATCGAGGCGCCGGTCGAGATGAATCCACAGAACTCGTGAGGCGGTTACGAGCAGCGGCACGAGTGGCAGGAACAGCAATGACGCAATCGCGATTGCCCGCTCGATGCTCCACGAACTGCTCGCCCACAATAGCGCCGATAGGGCCGCAATTGTGATCAGCGCCAGCCCGTAGCTGATGTACATGGCACCCAGAAAGTAGCCCTGTTCGCGCTCATACCTCAGGCCGCACTCCGGGCAGTATGCGAACATCTGCGGCAGCCGCCAGAGCCACACGCGGCTGAAGATGGCGCCTCGCCGGCATCGCGGGCACAGCCCTTTGCGTATGGCCGTCCACCCCGTAACCGGTTCTGGTTCCGTGACCAAGGCAAATATGGTACCGGATCAAGCCGCGGCAGATGCCGCTGCAGCCACCATCCAGCGCATTGACGTGATCGCGCTCGGCATGACCATAAGGTGCCATGACCATAGGGTTATGTCATCCCGAGCGCAGCGAGGGATCTGTGGACCACGCCCGCATTACCCCAACGTCCGCGCACTCCCGCCGCGCCACGCGCGCGGCGCCAAATTCGGCAATTCGGCAATTCCGCAATTCCGCAATCCCGCGCCCGCGCTCACGTGCAGGGCCGCCCTGCATCGCACGTCTCCAGCGGAGAAAACGTCAGGCTCTTGTCTTTCTTCTCGACCCAGATATTCGCCTTGCGGTCCACAATTTCGTTCACCGTGACCACCACTACTACGCCGCTGGCGCCGCCTTTCGGCACCACAGATCCGTCCACACGAAACGTGCGAATTATGCCCCATTCCCCGCTCGGGCCCCAGTCTTTATAGAAATCGGCGAAGGGATACTGTGCGTGCTGCTGCGCGTGCTGCTTCCAGTCCGGGTCGGCCGTCCAGATGGCGTAAGCCTGCTCGAAGTTCCTGGTCTGTAAAGCGGTGAAAAAGCGCTTCACCACCTGTTCCTCAGGCCAGTAGCGGAACAGATATAAAACCACGGCCACAATCGCTATTGCACAGGCGATCGAGATCACAAGCGCCCGCTTTTTTCGTGCCCGCTCGGGATCGTAAGGAGGCGCTTCGAATAGCGAAGTGGACATTCAGGAAATCATAATACGCGCCGCTCAGAAGGGCTGAATAGCTGAATAGCTGAATAGCTGGCTGGCTGCTCGTCGAAGGCGATGCCATGCTGCCGTAGCAGCTCGCGAAGTAGGCGTCCGCCATGCTTGCAAGCGCCGGAGGCGCGACCCACAATTAGCCCAGCGCGGAAGCGCTGGGAACTGTCCCGCACCCATCCGAGCGCCGTAGGCGCGACCCAAAGACAAACAAAAGAAGGCAGCGAGAAGTCTGATTCCGCTCCGTCACTTTCGCAATTTCGCACTTCCGCACTTTCGCACTCCCCCTGCCGCACTCCCCCTGCCTCACAGCGTTCGCTTAAACAACCTGGTCGCTCCCGCCAGCATGAGGGCTCCGAAGACGCTCAGAAACAGCAGATCCTGCCAGATGGCGCCCAGGCCGGCATCCTTCAGCAGCAGGGCCTTGAACCCGTCAACTGCGTAATGGAATGGATCAATCCAGGCAATCCATTTCAGCCAGGTGGGGAAGGCCTTCACCGGATAGATGGCGCCCGAGGGGAAGAAAAGCAGCGTATTCAAAATGCCGAACGTGGCGCGCGGCACCAGCGGGTCCTCCACCCGCACCATCAGCAGCGACATCATGGCGATGAATGCCACCGAAGTGGCCGCAATCAGGATCAGCAGATCGAAAAGCACCAGCGGATCGAAGATCGCACTCACTCCCGACAGCAGCCCTCCGATTACCGTGATCACCACCCCCGCCATCATGGCCTTGAGCGCGCCCGCAAGATTCAGGCCCATCACCAGCTCCAGCTTGGTGATGGGTGTGACCAGGTAGCCTTCGTGCACCCCGCGGGCCTTGTCGTCAATGTAGATGATGCCGCCGCCAATCATCACCGAGACAAACATGGCCAGCGAGATCGAGCCCGGCAGCAGGTACTTCATGTACTCCACGTAGGGATAGAGTTCCACAATCTCCAGCGCAATCTGCTGCAGGATTCGCGGCTGGCTCGGCGGAGGGCCCATGAATCCGGGCATCTGGCGGCCCGGATCGAGCGCTCCCGGCGCATTCAGCGCTTGCACCAGTTCCCCCAGCTTGTCTTCCAGGGCTGAGGAAGTGAAGTTGTCGGTGTTATCTACAATCAGCGCAATCTGCGGTTGTTCCTGGGCGTAAACCCGCCGCGAAAACTGCACCGGGATCACGATGGCGCCGTCAATCCTGCCGTTGCGCACGTCTTCCATGGCGCTGCGCTCGTCCCCGTAGTACACCGGGCGGAAGGTCTTCACATTTGCCTGCACCGCGTCAAATGCCTGCCGGATCTTGAGCGATTCGGCGCCGTGGTCGTAATCCACCACGCCCAGCGAAGCATCGCGAATCTTGCCGCCAAACGCGTTGCCCAGCACGATCAACTGGATCAGCGGCAGCACCATGGCCGCCATCATCAGCCACGGCGAGCGAAAGAACTTGCGCAGTTCCCGCTCCACAATTGCCAGCATTCGGTTCATAACATCATTCCAATCCTGACGTGGGTCCGGCCGCCCTCGGCCGGACAGGGCGAGCGAAGCTCGCCTCTCAGTTTCGTCCTTCGCGATATAAATCGTCTCCGCAGAACTAAGCCCGCGAATGCTGGGTCCCCGCGAAGCCCGTTTTTGGCTTCGTGGGGTGGGAATGCGGGCGGAAGAGCGTAGCCCAGGGCGTGAGCCCTGGGAAAAGTTGCAGTTAGAAGGTCAGCCCTCGAAGAGGGCGAAAGAAGAGCTGGGAGGCAATCCATGGAACAGCGTGAATTCGTTAGGGCAGGAAAAAGAGCGCAACTTCTCCAGTCGTCAACGCCGCGGGCAGTCAGGGCTCGGTACGATGCCCGAACGCGCCGGATCGTGGTTGACCTTAGCTCACACGTTTCCATCATGTTTTCGCCTGCCGATATTGAAGGTCTCGAAAACGCTACCAGGTCCGCGCTCGCGAACGTTGAAATCACTCCCTCCGGGTTCGGCCTGAGCTTTCCCGGCCTCGACGCCGATATCTACCTTCCAGCGCTGCTCCAGGGCTACACTGGCTCAAGGCGCTGGATGGCCACCCACCTCGGCCAGCTCGGCGGCAAATCTACCAGCCCGGCCAAGAAGCGGGCTTCGCGAGCCAACGGAGCCCTCGGAGGCCGGCCGCGCCGGCGCTCCAGGCAGCGGTAGCCCTTCTACATCCGCATGGCCGGTATATACTTCGCCGCCGATTGCACTTCGTCCCGCAACTGCCGCCCGGTGTAGTGCACGAATACGTCATCCAGCGTGGTGCTCTGCACCGAGAGCGATTTCACCTTCACGCTGTCGTGAATCGCCATCGCCACAATCTGCGTGGTAGTCAGCGAGCCATCATGCGTCAGGATGCGGTACATCCCCGCGCCCTCCGATTGCATGCTCACCACGCTGTCCAGGCTCTGAACACGCGCCTCCCAATCATGCGTCATGTCACTGAACTGAACTTCAATCACGTTTTCGCCGGGCACGCTCGCCTTCAGCGCCCGCGGCGAATCCAGCGCCACCAGGTTGCCGTGGTCCACAATGGCAATGCGGTCGCACAAACGGTCGGCTTCATCCATGTAATGCGTCGTAATCAGGATGGTGAGCTTGCGCGTTTCCTTGATCTTCATCAGCATTTCCCATACCGCAACGCGCGAAACCGGGTCCAGCCCCGTGGTGGGCTCATCGAGGAAGAAAATGCTGGGCCGGTGCACCAGCCCTCGGGCAATCTCCAGGCGCCGGCGCATGCCCCCCGAAAGCGTCTTGGTCTGCGCTTCCCGCCATTTCGTCAGGTCCACCAGTTCCAGCAATTCGTCAATGGATTCTTTGCGCTGTTTCCTGCCCACGCCATACAGCTTGGCGTAAATGCTCATGTTCTCTTCCACCGTAAGGTCCAGGTCGCTGGTCAGCGCCTGCGGAATTACTCCAATGGCGCGCCGGGCGGCGTCGGGCTCGCGCTCCACATCATGCCCCGCAATGCGCGCCTTCCCGCCCGTTATGGCAAGCAGCGTCGTCATCATGCGGATCAGCGTGCTCTTGCCGGCGCCGTTCGGCCCCAGCAATCCGAAAATTTCGCCCTCATGCACTGCAAATGAAATGCCGGCCACGGCGGTGAACTCGCCATAGCGCTTGGTGATGGTTTCCACCTCGATGGCGAGCGGCGCTGCCGCGAACGTACTGGCATCCGGCTGCGCCGGCAGGAATTCCTCAATCATGCCCGCCTCCGGCCTGGCTCGCGCTCTGCGCGTCCTTCCGTGCGCCTGCCTGCGGAATCAGCACTTCTGCCGTCATCCCCGGCACCAGCTCCGACTGGCGGTTCTCCACCAGCAGCTTCAGCGCCACCGTCTGGATATCGCGCTTGCGCCGGCTCACGTCGCGCTGCGTGGCAAACGAGCTCTCCATGCCTTTGAAGATCACTTTGCCCGTAATGGTGCGGCCCGAGGGCAGGCGAACCGTCAGCGCGTCGCCCAGCCGAATCGTGTCGGCCTGCGTCTCCGGAATTGACACCCGCACCCAGGTCTGGCTCAGATCCACCAGCGTCACAATCGGCGTTCCCGGGTTCACCACTTCGCCCTCTCTCGTGGCGAGCACCGAAACCGTGCCGCTTACCGGCGCCGCCACCTGCGTGTACCCCAGTCGAGTATTGGCCTCGGCAAGCTGTGCCTTGGCCGCCTCCAGTTGCCGGCGCATGTCCGCCACCGTGCTGGTCGCGGCCTGCGCCTGGAACGTCTGTGCCCGCGTCGAGTTCAAGTCCGATTCCGCGGCGCGAAGAGCCTGCTGCAATGAGCGCACGCGTGCCTGCGCCGACTTCAACGTCGCCACCGCTTCATCGGCTTGCTGCCGCGATGCCACACCCTGCTCGGCCAGCGATACGGTGCGGTCGGTGTCGCCCTGGATGCGCTCGGCGTCAGCCTGCGCCTGCAGCAGGTCAGCCCGCGCGGCATCCACCCGCGCTTGCGCCGTCTGCACATTGCTGGAAGTGGTTCCCGAGGCCAGCCTGGCGTTGGCTTGCGCATTGCCGATGCGCGCCTCCAGCGCCGCGATGTTCGCTTTGGCGGCATCCGCTTCCGCGCGCCACTCCTCGGAATCAATCTGCGCGATGGTGTCCCCCTGGCGCACCTGGCTGCCTTCATCCACGTTCAGCTTGTCCACCCGCCCCATCACCTTTGAGCTCACGATCACCTGGTTGGCATCCACGGTGCCGATGAGCACCAGGCCGGGAGAAGTGCGGCTGGTGAACCAGTAAAACGCCAGGGAGCCAAGGAGGATGACGCCCAGCACCACGAAAAATTTATTGCGCTGATTCAATGTGCTTCTTCTTTCTTCCCCGGCCTGGCGCCGCGCCTCTGGCGCGCCCCGCGGGGCGCAAACAGCGCTGCGGCAATCACCTCGAGCACCGCCCCGCGCCGCGCCCTCAGGCGCGCCCGCGTGAATGGGTCCTCGCCCGTTATGAATTCCGCAATGGGAGCGCTGGTGAAGTAATGCACGATGATGCCGGCCATCGAGATCACAAACTGCATGGCGTCCACCTGCCGGAACTCGCCGCTCTCCACTCCTTCCCGCACCATGGCCGCCAGCCGCCGGAAAATGGGCCTCAGGTGCTGCACCGCGATGCGCCGCACCTGGGGCGAGCCCGGCCGGGCTGCCTGCATCATTTCCCGGTGCACCAGTTGCGGAAGCAGCGGCGACCGCGCCAGCCAGTCAAAATGCGCGCCCGCATAAGCCAGCACTTTCTCGCGGCAGGGCAGGTCGCTCTCCAGCACGCCGATCAGTTGTCGCGACAATGCCTGAAAAGCGTGCTCCAGCACGGAGCCGTACAGCGCTTCCTTGTCGCTGAAGTAGTAGTACAGCAGCGCCTTGTTCACGCCCGCCGAGCGCGCAATGGCATCGGTGCGGGCCCCGGCCATGCCTTTTTCCCCAAATTCGCGCAGCGCGGCATCCAGAATCGCGCGCCGCGTCCGCTCGGGCTGCCCCCGGCTCCCCAGGCGCGAAGCCCCGTTCTTGTGAACAGGCATATTAATTAACCGGTTAGTTATATCACAAGAAAGGGGCGACTGGCAGGCAGGGGGTCCCCGGCGAGCCCGGTTTTGGCTCTACCTTCGTGCGTCCTTCGTGCCCTTGGTGTGAACCCGGTTCATCCTGAAATTCCGCAGTTTCGCACTTTCGCAGTTTCGCACTGTCGCCTACTTGCTGTACCGGTTCCGCTTCTTCTCGGCGTGGCGCTCCAGGCCCAGTTGGATCAGGCGGTCTATCAGCCGCGGGTAGCTCAGCCCCGAAGCCGTCCAGAGTTTCGGAGACATGCTGATGGCGGTGAATCCCGGCATGGTGTTGATCTCGTTTACCCACAGCCGCTCGCTCTTCGGGTCCATCAGGAAATCCACTCGCGCCAGCCCGGCGCAATCCACCGCCAGGAACGCCGCCGTCGCCATCTCCTTCACTCGCTTCGTCTGCTTCCCGCTCAGCTTGGCCGGAATCACCAGCCCCGAGCCCTCATCAATGTACTTGGCGTCGTAATCGTAGAACTCTTTCGCGGGAACAATCTCTCCCGGCAGGCTGGCTTCCGGCTCGTCATTGCCCAGTACGGAACACTCCAGTTCCCGCGCCTTGCGTTCCTTGCCGCCCACACCCTCTTCCACCACGATCTTGCGGTCGTACTTCGCCGCCTCGTCAATCGCCGGGCCGAGTTCTTTGCGGTCGTGCGCCTTCGTTATGCCGACCGATGACCCCAGGTTTGCCGGCTTCACGAACACCGGGTAACGAAGCTCCTTCTCCACCAGCTTGCGAACCCGTTTGGGGTCGCGCTCCCAATCGCCCCGCAGGAAGACCACATGCGGAACAATGGGCAGCCCGGCAGCGCGAAACAGCCGCTTCATTACGTCCTTATCCATTCCCGCAGCCGAGCCCAGCACGCCCGCCCCCACGTAAGCTATATCAGCCAGCTCCAGCAGCCCCTGAATCGTGCCATCCTCGCCAAATGTGCCATGCAGTACGGGGAAAATCACATCCACATCAATGGCGCGGTCGCCCGCGCGGCGGCGTGGGCCGCTGAACTGGGCCAGCTCGCCCGACCCGGGTACCGGAGGCATCACAAAATCGGCGCCGGTAGAGAGCACGGTCGCCCCCGATGTGGCTTCCGGATCTCCGGCGCGCAAATCCGGCCCGCCCTGCTGGTGCGGCGGGTTTAGCGCCTCTTTTTGCGACCCGCGCAGCAGATGCTCGGCATCTCCAGCCGTGACCCAGCGGCCCGCTTTGGTAATGCCGATCGGAACCACTTCGTATTTCTTTTTGTCAATCGCGTTGAGCACCGAGTTTGCCGAGAGCAGCGAAACCTCATGCTCGCCCGAACGCCCGCCGAACAAAATCCCTACCCGCAGCTTCCTGGCCATTGGATGAGATTGTACTAGCGGCCTTTCTGGCCCGGGTTCATCCGCAGCTCGGGCTCCGGAGCGCGGCATCCCTTACTGGCCTCCAGTTTTCAGGAAAATTGACCCCCGGCCGCGTCTAGCGTACCTTCCCACATTAGTGGGGCTGCATGAGGAATCGGAGATCATAGTTGAAGATCGAAATCGTTCATTGTCCCACCTGACACAACAATGCCGCGCAGGTCGCGAGTCTCGCGACCCTGATTAAGAGTCGTCTCGGCATCGATGCGGTTTGCACGCCCGGCAAAACCGGCCAGTTCGATGTGCTCGTCGACGGCAAACCGGTCGCCACCCGCGGTGGCAACTGGTTCACGCGCCGATTCGGCGCCGGCTACCCCGACCCCAACGGCATCGTCGAACAAATCGAAAAGCGCAAGTAAGGCATTTCGGGTCGTCGGCACTGGATAGCTGGATGGCTCAATTGCGCCCAGCCTACCGAGGAAGCAAGTCTGGTGCAGCCCGCGAAGCGGGCGGCAGAGACTAGCCCCGGGCGTAAGCCCGGGGAAAAGCTGGGGCACCTCATGCTCGCCCGAACGCCCGCCGAACAAAATCCCTACCCGCAGCTTGCTGGCCATGGATGGATTGTAATTCGCGGCCCATGGAGGAAGGCGATCCGTTCGACAGAGTCTTTCCTCCTATCGGCCTCCTTTCCCCCGCCCATCCCTCGGTCGTGCCATCCCTGAGGCATTGAGCTTATCCCGTTATATGACTATAATGACCACAATGACTACAAGAGGCCACGCCATCGCAATTCATACCTGGACGGTCGCGGAAGCCAAAGCGAAATTCAGCGAGCTCATTGAGCGCGCCCGCTCAGACGGGCCGCAAACCATCACTCGGCATGGCCGCATGGCGGCCGTCGTGGTGGACGCGGGCGAATGGGAGCGTAAAACCAGCCGGCGCGGCACCCTGGCCGAGTTCTTCGCTGCCTCGCCGCTGCGTGGTTCCGGTGTGCAGCTCAAGCGCCTTCGCGGCAGGCTCCGCAAGTTTGAGCTGTGAGCTACCTGCTCGATACCAACGTAGTCTCCGAATGGGCAAAACCGCAGCCCAATCCGGCCGTCATTGTCTGGCTGGACGGAGTCGATGAAGATTGCGTCTTCCTCAGCGTAATCACGCTGACCGAATTGCGATATGGTCTGGAATGCCTGCCCGCCGGCAAAAAGAAAAGCCGGCTTCAGCACTGGGTGGAGCACGATTTGGCGGTCCGTTTTGAGGGCCGCGTCCTGAATGTCGATCCCCCGGTCGCAAGAGCCTGCGGTGAACTCCTGGCCCGGCAGAAAGCTCTTGGGCGTCCTCTGGGAGTCATGGACGCCTATTTGGCAGCTACTGCCGGCATTCACGGTCTCACGCTCGTCACCAGGAACGATTCAGATTTCACCGGCGTCATCCAATGCCTGAATCCATGGCGCTAGTCAGCCAGTCAGCTAGTCAGCCAGTTAGCTATTCAGCTAGAGCAATGCTGAAGCTGCTGTATCCATAACCCGCTCTGTCATCCTGAGTCCGCCGCGGCAATTCGGGTCGTCGGCACTGGATAGCTGGATGGCTCAATAGCGCCCAGCCTACCGGGGAAGCAAGTCTGGTGCAGCCCGCGAAGCGGGCGGCAGAGACTAGCCCCGGGCGTAAGCCCGGGGAAAAGCGCATTCAGGATTTCAGCCCGCGAAGCGGGCGGCAGAGACGCCCCGGGCGTAAGCTCACCGCGCAATGAGTATCGATCATGGGATCGACCCGCGAGGCGCGCCATGCCGGAACCGCGACGGCAAGCAGGATGGCGGCGAACACCATGGCCGCGGCAGTCGCGTAGGTGCCTGCCTCGACGCGCAGCCTACTCTGCTTCGGTAGCGTGTTGGTCCGCGTCGTCGTCGCCGACTACTCATTCCTAAGCGCGATCATCGGGTCCACCCGCGCGGCGCGCCATGCGGGAACCGCGGCGGCCAGCAGGATGGCCGCGAAGACCATGGCCGCGGCAGTCGCGTAGGTGCCTGGCTCCACGCCTCCCAGGCCAAACAGCAGCGCGCGAATGAGCCGCGAAGCGGCCACGGACAGCGCAATCCCAAGCATCAACCCCAGCGCCGCCAGACGCGCGGCCCCTCCCAAAACCAGCCGCACAATGTCGCCCGGTTGCGCCCCCAGGGCTGAGCGCAGCCCGAACTCCGAGACGCGCCGCGCCGCCACATAGCTCATCACCGCATACATGCCGGAAATGGCCAGCAGCAGGGCCAGCGCGGCAAACGTGGAAACCAGCGCCATGCGGAAGCGCTGCGCCGAAATAGATTCGCGCACCACATCGTTCAATGTCGTAAACCGCAGCGCCACCTGCGGATTCATCTCCCGGAAAGTGTTCTGCACGGCCGGGATATAGCTCTCGGGATTACCCGTGGTTCGCACCACCACTTCAATTTGGTTCGCGTAAAACGGATGCTGGCGAAGCGGCATATAAAGATCAGGACCTGGCAGCTCGGCCGGCGAATCCTGGCGAACGTCGCCCACAACTCCAACAATCGTCATTCCCTTCATCGAGTAATCATCCAGGCCGCAAAAAATCCGGCGGCCGATGGGGTCGTCATTCCCGAAAGTCTGGCGAGCGAGCGACTGGGAGACGATGGCAACCAGCGGGAGGTCATACAGGTCGGCCTGGGTGAAGTCGCGGCCGCGGAGCAGCGGGATGCCGAGAGTTTCGAAGTAGCCGGGGCCGGCGAGGCTGAAGTCGGCATGGAATGGCATGTCCTGGTTTCCCGGCTGCTCGCCTGCAATACCGTAGCCGCCGTTCGATCCGTAGTCGCCGCCCGGAAGCCCCATGGCTCCGGCGGCAGAGATCACCCCGGGAAGCTGCCGCAGCCGAACAAACAGGTCATCAAAAAACCGGCCGGCGCTCAGCGCTTCAGGCAGCGTATGCGCGGGGTCATGCGCATAGGCCACGAGGATGCCCTGGGTTCGGTATCCGAGCTGCGCATCGTAAAGCGCGGCCATCGTGCGAATGAGCAGGCCGGCGCCGACGGCCAGCGTCAGCGAAAGCGCAATCTGTCCTACCACCAGCGAGTTGCGCAACTTCGAATCCCCGCCGCCCACTAGCCCGCGCGTGCCGCCCTGCCGCAGCGCCTCCTGCAAGTCCAGCCGGGTGGCCTGCCAGGCGGGCGCAAGCGTGAACACCACGCTGGTGATCGCCGAAGCAGCTACCGCGAAGAGCAGCACTCTGAGGTCAATTCCAATGCGCCCCACGAGCGGCCCCGGAACAAACTTCGAGCCCACGTGCAGCAGGGCTTGAGTTCCCCAGGCCGCCAGCCCAATACCCATCACGGCGGCGATCGTCCCGAGCGCCATGCTTTCGGCCAGCATCTGGCCAATCAGCCGGCCGCGGCTGGCTCCCAACGCGGCCCGCAGCGAAAGCTCGCGCGACCTGACGGTGGCCCGCGCCAGCATCAGGTTGGCCACATTGGCGCATGCGATCAGCAGAACCATGCCTACGGCGCCCATCAGCGTAAGCATGGTGAAGCGCACCGGCGAAGCGATCTCCTCCTGGAGCGGGGTGGCGACGAATGTTTTGTTCTTGTTTTCGCGCGGATAGGCCGCCGCCAAACGGTTCCCAAGAGCCTGCAGCCGTGCATTGGCTGCCGCCGGCGAAACCTCGGGCTTCAACTTCGCCGCCACTCGATAGTTGTAGCTGTCGCGATTGCGGTTTTCCGGCACGGCCGATACTGCCAGCCACACCTGGGCCTGCCGCGGAAAATCGAATACCGGCGGCATCACGCCCACAATTTCGTACGCTACCCCCTCCACGCGAATGGTCTGGTTTAACGCGGCAGCAGGTGATGCAAAATTTCGCCGCGCAAATCCGGCGCTCACGATTGCCGCCCGCGCCGCATCCGCGGGCGTGAACGTACGCCCTGCCACAGGCGCGAATGAGAACACGCGGAAAAAATCAGGATCCACCCACCACGCCCCGGCAAACTCGGCCGAATGGCTGAGCTGAACGCCCACCTCCCCTCCGAAATACGAAGTCAGGGCTTCAAATGAGGAGGTTTCGCCCCGCAAGTCTTCCAGGTCGCCCCCCGCCGTCCGCCAGATGGATCGCCCGGAATCGGTGAACCGCGTATTGATCGCCGCCAGGCGTGAAGCGTCAGGGTAGGGAAGTGACTTCAGGATCACGCCATCCACAACCGTGAACATCGCAGTCGTCGCGCCAATGCCCAGCGAGAGCGTAATGACCACGGCGGCGGCAAAACCCGGGTTCAGCCGCAACATGCGCAGAGCGTGCCGGATATTGGATGTCACCATACCCCTGAATTCTACTGGGAACTGCGGAACGTGGGTCCGGCCGCCCTCGGCCGGACACGGCGTGCGCCGCCCGGCACCCGCCGCCCGCCGCCCTATTGCGGTCCCTGCGAGGGCGCCACAATGAAGAACTGCACCGTCACCGTGCTGTCCGGAACCGGGACGCTATTGGCATCCACCAGTTGTACCGTAACCGTATGCGCGCCGGGCGTAAGTCCGTAGAAGGTCTGCGATGTGGTGGCCGTGCTTACCGGCGATTGCGTATCGAGCTGCACCAGGAAATTAGGAGACCCAGCCACGGGAATGGCCGGATTGGTGATGCGGT
>JAFAIN010000349.1 GCA_019236695.1 Acidobacteriota bacterium
AGCCGTGTGGCCCGGGCTCGGGAGCAGACGCGATCACCGGATGCACGATCACCTGGCGATCGAATCGCAAATCGACGGATTCCAGCCGGTGGTACTGCTGGCGCCAGAGCTGGACGTGCGATTCGTAGGTACGAAACCGCTCTTGAAAGCTGGTATCGCCCAGGTGGACCAACACCGCGCCATCTTCGTTCGGAACCGTGACCTTGACGTCTTCGGGGTCGCCAAGGTCCACCTCGCTGAGCGCGGCCGAGTAGCGGGCGCCGCCCGAATCGAGGTCGTGAACCAGGCCGGCATAGATCTTCATGCGTGCTGCCCGGGTGGAAACCGGCTCGGCTTCACCCATGCCCACAATCACGGGAAACGAATACCTGGCGGCGCGACTGCCGGGCGGATCAAGGAGAACGCCGTCGGCATCCACCAGCAGGATGCGGGAGCCAATTTCGGCAAAAGCGATGGGCGCCCGTTCTTCGAGCGCAATGCGGAACTGGTTGGGCAGCAGTCGCATGACGGCCGCAGACCTCACCCATGGGATGCGCTCAACCTGGCGCTTGCGCTCGCCCAGGGGGATGAGAAAAACGTTGTGGCCGATATCGCGGGCAAACACCTCCAGAACTTGCGCCCGCGAGATGTTCTGCGCCCCGGCGGGCGAGGAGACGGCGATACCCGAATCCAGCCGGAAACGAGCAGCCGTGGTGAGGTACCGGTAAACCGTACCGGCAACCAGGGTGGCGAGAAGCACGCCGGCAGCGGCCATGGAGAACAGCCTGAGGCGGGTGGCGGTTTTTCGGGTTACGGCGGCGCGCCGCACCGGCACCCGCTTTTCAGCACGCAGGAACTGCGGCTCAGCCTCGGCATCCAAGGCAATAAATCGCGAGCCGTCGGGCGAGGGCATGGCCTCGAGCTGCGCCGCCGGATGGAGGTCGCCGCGCCAGTCCTGGCCGGGCGGCGCAAACAGAGGAGTGGCGGTGTCTGCAGTGGCAGACTGTAAGTGCCCTTTGCCGGCCATGAACGGCAATACGGAAAATCGCAGAGAACGCCGCCGTTCAATATAGGTCAATTCGACGGCGCGGCGAAAGCGAAATGTCCGTTTAGACCGTTAGGAGTCAGATACATCTGAAGTGCGAAAGTGCGGGTTTGGGTGAAAGCTTAACCACAAAGGCCACAAAGGGACACGAAGGGAGGCGCGGCAGGGTGTGCAGCTCAAATTTCGCACTTTCGCAGTTTCGCAGTTTCGCACTCCCCCTGGGTTAGAATGGCCGCGCCATGGACCTTGCTGCCATCCAAGCTGCGCTGCGCGAGCGGTCGCTCGACGCCTGGCTGTTCTACGACCATCACCATCGCGACCCGATTGCGTACCGGCTGCTGGGGATTCCCGAGTCGCTGATGGTGACGCGCCGCTGGTATTACTGCATCCCGGCGCAGGGCGAGCCGCAGAAGCTGGTGCACCGCATCGAGGCGCGCCATCTGGATAGCCTGCCCGGCCGGAAGACCGAATACTCGGCATGGCAGGAGCTGCACGAGGGGCTGCGCACGATCCTCGGGCCCTACCGGCGGCTGGCCATGCAGTATTCGCCCGGGAACGCGATTTTCGTCATCGGCCTGGTGGATGCCGGCACGGTGGAACTGGTGCGCGGCTTTGGGCACGAAGTGGAGAGCTCGGCTGACCTGGTGGCAAAGTTCGAAGCCACGCTGAGCGACGAGCAGATCGGCTCACACTTCGAGGCGCGCGACCGCATTGATCCCATAACGGAAGCGGCCTTTCGCGAGATTGGCCGGCGCGTGCGAGCGGCCGGCACGCACGAGTTCGAGATGCAGCAGTGGATCATGGAAGCGTTTCACCGCGAGGATCTCACGCCCGGGGATGACGCGCCGGTGGTGGCGGTGAACCGGAACAGCGGCGACCCGCATTACGAGCCGCGCGCGGACCGCTCCGCTCCCATTCGGGAGGGCGACTTCGTGCTGCTCGATATCTGGGGCAAGCTGCGCCGGCCGAATGCGGTTTTTTATGACATCACCTGGACCGGATTTGTGGGAGCGGCGCCGGGAGAACGGCATCGGGAGATTTTTTCGATCGTCCGCGGGGCGCGGGATGCAGGTATCGCGGCCGTGCGTTCGGGCGTTTCGAACGGCAACCGCATGGCCGGGTGGCAGGTGGATGAGGCCACGCGGCAGCACATTTCCAGCGCCGGGTACGGCAAGTATTTTGTCCACCGCACCGGGCATTCCATCAGCACCACGGTGCACGGCAACGGCGCCAACATGGATAACTTCGAGTCGCACGATGAGCGCCAGATCATGCCCAACTCCTGCTTTTCGATCGAGCCGGGCATCTACCTGCCCGAATTCGGCGTGCGCAGCGAAGTGAACATGCTGGTGCGCAACGGCGGCGCCGAGGTGACCGGGAGAATTCAGCAGGAGCTGGTAGTGATTTGACGCCGCCGCAGGCATGGGGCGAGCGGCGCGGGAGGAGGATTCAGGGCTGCGGCTGGGGAAATGCGCATTCTCGTCATCGGCGGCAACGGATTCATCGGGAGCTTCCTGGTCCCCATGCTGTGCTCGCAGGGGCACCAGGTAGCGGTGCTGTCGCGCAGTGGTTCGGGGGTCGGGCCCGGCGTGCGCTCCATCACCGGCGACCGCAACCACCTGGAGGCGGCGAGCGGCCCCATGGCCGAGTTCGGGCCGGAAGCAGTGATCGACCTGATCCTGAGCTCGGCGGCCCAGGCCGAGGCCGCAGTGCGATTCTTCCGCCGCCGGGCGCAACGCTACATCGTGACAAGCAGCATGGATGTATATCGCGCCGTGGCAGTGCTGCAGAGGACAGAGCCGGGCCCGCTGCAGCCGATCCCGCTCACGGAAGACTCCGAGTTGCGCTGCAAGCCGCTTTATGAGCAGGAACATTTGCGCGCCATGCGGGAAATATTCACCTGGACCACCGACGACTATGACAAAGTTCCGGCCGAGCGCATCGTGCTCGGCGATGCTGAGCTTCTCGCAACCGTGCTGCGCCTGCCGGCGGTTTATGGGCCCGGCGACCGGCTGCATCGCTTGTGGCCTTACCTGAAGCGAATGGATGACCAGAGAGAGTGCATCATTGTGCCTGCTGCGCTTGCCGGCTGGCGATGGTCGCGCGGTTTTGTGGAGAATGTTGCCCACGGCATTGGGCTGGCGACGGTTCAGGAGCGCGCTAGCGGGCGCGTGTACAACATCGCGGAGCCGGAGGCTCTCAGCGAGCTGGAGTGGGCGCAGGCAATCGCGCGCCAGGCCGGCTGGACGGGGCGCTTCCTTATCACTCCACCGGAGGGGACCCCAGCCCACCTGCAGCCCGCGGGCGAAACGCGGCAGGACTGGGTGGCCAGCACAGCCCGCATCCGCAGCGAACTTGGCTACCAGGAGCCGGTAACAGTGGAAGAAGGGCTGCGGCGAACCATTGACTGGGAGCGCAGGCATCCACCATTGGCGCCGCTGACGAGATTCGACTACGCTGCGGAAGACGCTGCGGCGGCGGGTAAGGCGCCCGGCGCCTGAAACGGCCAGAGCCTGCGAAGCAGGCGAAACAGCCTAAAAGTAAGGTTGCTATATCTCTCTGCCCCACATACGACCTGGCTCAGCAGAAAAGCCTGAGGGGAGGATCTCCGAGCCGTGCTACCGGTGCAAGCCTTGCGGGGGTCCTTCGTCCGCCGCAGCGGACTCAGGATGACAGAGCGGGTTATGGATACAGCAGCTTTAGTATTGCTCTAGCTAGCGTCGGGGCAGGACGACTGACCGTAGCGGCCGGTTATGGGCGCTCCCAGATTCTTCAGCCCGCGCGGCGGGCTTCAGAATGACATCGGCTTGAGATGGGGATGTCCGGAGAGGGGCAGCCTACAGGATTTTCTTGCCGAAGGCGCTGAGCGTGAGCTCGACTGCCAGGTTGGCGGTGCGGTTGTGCTCATCGATTACGGGGTTAACTTCCACGACTTCGAAGCTGGTCATCCGGCCATGGTCGGCAATAATCTCCATGGCCAGGTGAGCTTCGCGGTAGGTGGCGCCGCCGCGCACCGGGGTGCCGACGCCGGGCGCGTCCTCGGGATCGATCCAATCCATATCGAGCGAAATGTGGTAGCCGGCAGTATCGCGGCCGGCGATGCGCAGCGCCTCTTCGATGACGGTGCGCATGCTGCGCTCATCGATGTCGCGCATGGTGAACACCTCGACGCCGGCGCGCCTTACGTTCTCCTTCTCGGTGTCATCAATATCGCGCACGCCAATGATGACGCAATTTTCCGGGGCGACTTTTGGCGAGAAACCGTAAATGCCGGCCAGTTCGGCCGGACCAAGCCCCAAAATGGCGGCCAGCGGCATGCCATGGACGTTGCCGCTGGGAGAAGTGTCGGGCGTGTTGATGTCGGCGTGAGCGTCAATCCAAAGCAGGCCGATGCGTTCATTGCGCCGGCGAAAGTACTCTGCTACTCCCGAGACGGTTCCGGCGGCAATGGAGTGATCGCCGCCGAGCACCACCGGAACCTTGCCGGCTTCAAGGGTCTTGAGGACCAGCTCCGCTTCCTTGACGCAGGTGGCGGTAATTTCCTTGATGTACTTGGCTTTGGGATTGCCCTGCTTCTTCTGCTCGGCGATGGCCACGGCAACGTTGCCGGCATCCTCAACACTGTGGCCCAGAGCCTCGAGCTGGGCTTCCAACCCGGCGACGCGCACGGCGGAAGGCCCCATATCGACGCCGCGGCGCGAAGCGCCGAGATCGAGGGGCGTGCCGATGACACGAATCCGCTTGCGGCGATGCGCAGGCTTTTTGGCCGGAGATGTGCGGGCGGCAGCCAAATAATGAAGATAAACCAGCACCGGCCCGCAGGACCACCCGGGGTTCCCCCAGGGGTTACGGGTACAGCCGGTAAAGCATGCGGGCAAACGGAATGGTTTCGCGCACGTGCTCGAGCCCGCAGAGCCAGGCCACGGCACGCTCAATCCCCATGCCGAAGCCGGAGTGCGGCACGCTGCCGTATTTCCGCAGGTCCAGGTACCACTGAAAGGCTTCCATGGGAAGGTTGTGCTCGCGGATGCGCTGGACCAGCAGCTCGTAGGACGCCATACGCTGGGAGCCGCCGATGATTTCGCCGTAGCCTTCAGGCGCGAGCACATCGCAGCACAGCGCCAGTTCGGGGCGCCGCGGATCGGGCTCCATGTAGAACGCCTTCACCTGCGCGGGATAGCGATGGATGATCACCGGGCGGTCAAACTGCGCCGAGATGTAGGTTTCATCGGGGGAGCCAAAATCGCCGCCCCATTCGAAGCGCGCCTCCAGCGCGCCTTTGGCGTGGCCCTCCTGCAGCAGCCCGACAGCCTGGTCGTAGCTGATGCGGGGAAACGGCGGCTTTACGGCCTCGAGCCGCGCGATTTCGCGGCCCAGGGCTTCCAGATCGGTGCGGCGGCGGGCCAGGACCTGGGCCACGATGTGGCTGATGAATTCTTCCGCCAGATCCATCAGGCCATCGAGTTCGAGGTATGCGACCTCAGGCTCAACCATCCAGAACTCGGTGAGATGGCGCCGGGTTTTTGATTTCTCGGCTCGAAAGGTAGGCCCAAAGCTGTACACGCGGCCGAGGGCCATGGCGGTGGCTTCAATGTAGAGCTGGCCTGACTGGGTGAGGAATGCCTGTTCATCAAAGTATTCCACCGGAAACAGCGTGCTGGTGCCTTCACAGGCGGCGGGGGTAAGGATAGGCGGATCGGTGCGGATGAAATCGCGCGCGTCAAAGAAATCATGCATGGCCTTTTCGATTTCGGAGCGCACGCGCAGAATGGCCGCCTGGCGCGGCGTTCGCAGCCACAGGTGGCGGTGCTCCATAAGGAAATCGACACCATGCTCCTTGCGGGTTATGGGGAAGGGATCGTTCTCGGCAACGCGCTGCACCACTTCGACGTGCTGCACATCGAGCTCATAGCCTCCGGGCGCCCGCTGGTCGGCGCGGACCTTGCCGGTGACGATTACGCTGGACTCATCAGTCAGCGCTTTGACGGCCTCGAACACTTCCGGCGCGACCGCGCTTTTAGCCACCACGCCCTGCACGAGGCCGCTGCCGTCACGAAAGATGGGAAACAGAAGTTTTCCCGATTCGCGCTTGTTGTAGAGCCAGCCGCGGAGGGTAACGATTTCGCCGGAGTGCCGGCCGATGGCATCGATGCGAACCACGGGAAAATTCGAAATTTGCGCTTGAGTGCTCATATGCGGAAATTCACCACAGAGGACGAAGAGGGAAAAACCATCCTGGCGCGCCGGCCTCCTTTGCGTCCTCTGCGTGCTTCAGTTGGCCGCCGGCACGGCTTCCAGCCTGCGCAATGCCTGGCCGAGGCTGCGCTCGATGGCGGAATTATCCTGGCCTTCACCATCAATCTCAACCAACAGGGGAGGCGCACCGGGAGCAGACCGAAGCAGCGCCGCGGCCTCATCCCAGTTGATGGTGCCTTCACCCAGCCATAAGTGGGCGTCGCGGTCACCCTTGTTGTCGCTCAAGTGCGTGGAACGGATATGCGGCTTCAGTTGCTCAAAAGCATCGCGCACGCTGCTCATGATGTGGGCGTGGCCGGCGTCAAAGCACACGCCGATATCGGGGAAACGGGTGGCGGCCAGCAACTCGGTGAGCCGTTCTGGGGTGGAGAGCTCGTTGGGAATGTTCTCCACCAGCAGAGTTACGCCCAGGGGCCGCGCAAAAGCGCGCAGGTGCTCCACCGCGGTCATGGCATAGTCAAATTTTCTGGGATCCCAGGCCTCGTTGCCGGTGCCGATATGCTGCACCAGGAAGCGAAACGGCAGTTGCTCGGCGATTTCGAGCGCGCGCTTGATCTCATCCATGGACTCGATGCGGCGGCGCTTGTCATGATCGACGATGTTGACGGGAGGCACCCCGCTGCGCCCCCACTCATAATCGCTGAACATGGGGGCATGCACCGAGTTCAGGGGCACGCCGGAAGAGCGGAACCAGGCAGCGAGGTCGCGCACGGCAGCGCGATCGGTGTAATCGAAGTGGTCGCGGGCGGCGAAGATCTCGATGGTTTCAGCGCCGGCGCGCACCATGGCTTCGAGCAGGCCCACGTGCAGCCGCTGCTTTACAAAGACGTAGCTGGAGACTGCCTTCTGCATGTCAGGCCTGTTCCGGATGAGTGCGGCCGCGAACAAAGCCGCCCAGCACAGCCGCGGGCGCCAGCAGCGCCACCGCGGCTAGCTGCGACCACAAGGAAGCCGGGCGAGCCACGAGCGCGGAGCTTATGGCCCCGCCCGCAATCAGCACGGCGACACCGAAGCCGGCAAACACGGGAGCCCCGCGAGCAATAGCGGCAGCCAGGTATCCGCCACCGACGGCAAACAGCGCACCGAGCGCGACGGTGGCAGCGATGAAGCCCGCTCCGGCGGCTTCATGCGGGTCGCGGCCCAGCAGACGGAACATGGCAAACGATAGAGCAGCAAACAGCACATCGCCGGTGAGGATGCCGGCCAGCAGGCGGATGCTCAATATCCCACCGCCTTGCCATTGTTCCGGCCGTCGCTGGCTCCCAGGCGCTCGCCGGTCTTTGGGTCCACCATGATGCACTCGCCATCGCTCCAATAACTGTTGAACGAAATCTTGTAGCCGTGCCCTTCCAGCAGTTTAACCGTATCGGGGGAAAAGCCGTCGCGTTCAAGGTAAAGCGTATCGGGCATCCACTGGTTGTGGAAGCGGGGAGCATTCACCGCTTCCTGGATGTTCTGGCCCCAATCGACGACGCCCAGCAGGATATTCATCACCGTGCTGATGATGCGCGGGCCGCCGGGCGAGCCGATGACCAGGAACAGCTTGCCGTCTTTCAGCAGGATGGTCGGCGCCATCGCGGAGAGAGGACGCTTACCGGGCCCAACAAAATTGGCCGGCCCCTGGATGAGGCCATACATGTTGGGAATGCCCGGGCCAGGCGCAAAATCATCCATTTCATTGTTGAGCAAAAATCCCAGGCCATGCGCCGTAACGTAGGAGCCGAAGCTGCCATTCAGGGTGGTAGTGACGGCAACGGCATTGCCATCGGCATCGACAATGGAGTAGTGGGTGGTGTGCTCGGGTTCAGGGCCGGCCGCAGGCGCGCCCATGGATTTGGCAATGCGATCGAGCTCGCTGAACTGAGCGGGACGATGGAGCTCGGCGCTGAGGGTGGCGCGCTGCGGCTCAATGGATTCGCGCCAGGCGATTCCGTACTTTTTGTCGATCAACTGCGCGACTGGAACTTTGGCAAAATCAGGGTCGCCCATGAACTCAGCACGATCGTAAAACGCGCGCCGAAAAGCTTCGGTTACGAGGTGAATGGAATCGGCGCTGCGATTGCCGCTGCGGGCCAGATCGTAGCCTTCAAGGATGTTCAGAGCTTCAATCAGAGCCACGCCACCGGAGGAAGGAGGAGGCGCGCTGATAACGTCATAGCCGCGGTAGCTGCCGCGGACCACCTGCCGTTCCTTCACTTCATAGGCCGCGAGATCTTCGGCCGTAATGAGCCCGCTGCCCTGGGCCATGGCTGCGGCAATTTCACGCGCCAGTTCACCGTGATAAAAATCGTCAGGATTCTGCGCGATTCGCTCGAGGGTGCGGGCCAGTTCAGGCTGGCGAAAGACTTCACCCGGCTGGTAGAAAGACCCGTCACGCTGGAAGATGCGCCGCGAGTCAGGGAATTCGGCGAGGTGAGGCGAGTGAAACGACTGCGCGTCTTCATAGCTGAGCGCCCAACCGTCGCGCGCCAGCCGGAGAGCCGGCGCCATGACCTGAGCCAGGCTCAGCTTGCCCCAGCGCTTCTGCGAGTAGGCCATGCCGGCCACCGACCCGGGAACGGCAATTGCCTTGTAGCCCACGGTGCTCGAGTTGGGAATGTATTTGCCGTTCTGGTCGAGATACATGGTGGCGGTAGCCCTGGCAGGCGCCTTTTCGCGATAATCGACAAAATGCGCATCGCCATTGGCGGCACGAAACAGCATGAAGCCGCCGCCGCCGATGTTGCCGGCCTGGGGATGGACCACAGCGAGGGCAAAACCCACGGCCACCGCGGCATCCACCGCATTGCCGCCCTGCTGCAGGACCGTAACGCCGGCCTGGGAAGCCAGCTCATGAACGCTGGACACCATGGCATGCTGGCCATGGGCCGGCCGCATGGGCGCGGCGGAGGCGTGCACCGCAAAAACCAGCAGCAGGAATGCACGGATCAGGAAACGTCGAAAAGGAGGCATAGCTCACGCCGCAATTCGAGGCTAGCCCAGGCAGGATGCGGAGTCAATGCCGGGGCCCTTGCTTCGCCTTTGGCGGTTTTGAAACCGGTACGGCCTGAGATTGTAGCGATGGTCGCGGGCTGGAAACGTATCGCCCGCTGCTTCTGACGTGGCTGTTGCTCTACGGCTGCTTCCAAGGGCATCACCAGTTCGCGGGCTGCCGATTTATTGTTTCACGCCAAGGGCCTGCAACGTGGCAGCATCAAGTTTGCCGGATGGAGGTAGGCCACGCTGCAGTTGATAGGATTTGATTGTTTGCGGCCCGACGATGCAATCAATAATCGGATAGCTGATCGCCTTTTCTAGTTCGCACGCGATGCGACCGGAGCGCCCCGTCGCCGCCTTTGAACCGTGCTGCATCAGGGTTGCGATCATCGCGCCATCATTCACGTCTGCATAATCCATTGCAATCCGTCCCGCGTGGTCGCCGGCATTCACGTCAGCGCCCGCCTTGATTAACTCATTGGCAACATCAGCCCAACCGTGCATCGCCGCCATCATGAGCGGCGTACGGCCATTGTCATCCGCTGCCCCCGCCTCTGCCCCGTGCGCCAGCAGATCACGGACTATCTTTCCGGGCGCAGCGAGTTCGTAGTGGGCGTATCCGGCAGGCATGTGCCGCTCGGGAGCAAGCTCTGCGCGCCTGCGATTGATGAAGCAACCTGCCGCTAACAGCAGTGCGGTCTGGCCCGTTTCGACAAAGTCAGAGCCGCCGGTCTTGCTGCGAGCATTCACATCGGCGCCTCGTTCGATGAGCAGCGCGGCGATGTTTGCGCGGCATTCGAGCGCAGCATGCATCAGGGGCGTCCATCTCGCTCGATCAATTTCATTTACGTTGCCGCCTGTTGACAACGCTGCTTTGACCGCATCTACTCCCTTCTGCTCATTGCCAACGTGATGGCCCTCGGCAACAGCATCGATGACCGGAGTTGCTGGTTGTGCATTGGTTGGTAACCAGATGAGGATGACTGAAAGGGTAACGACGGTCCGCACTTTAGCCCTCCGGCCTGCGCGAAATACCAGCCTCAACAACGCGACCGGCCCAAGCGGTCCCGCACTCTCGTATTTCCTCGCCCTTGCCATCGCCTCCGGGGCCAGCGTGGCTGTGGTGTTGGAACTGGTGCCCAAGAGCCTGCGTTTCGCCAAGGCAGCCGCGTTCCCATTCGATACATGCTACTGGAGATATGTAGACGCCTGGGAGTCTGCCCCAAGAATACTGCGGCTCGGCAAGCAGCGCCCATTAGGAGCCTGCACCGAGCCGCTCGACGGAGTTCCGGTAATGATGGCGCGGAGGGAGGAGGCGCCAACGCGAGCGTAATGAGGGCACTGTCCACAGATCCCTCCCCTTCGGCAAGCTCAGGGTCGGGATGACAATCCCGATAAGCTGCCGCGCGGAAAGCACGCGCGCGCCGGGGACTCTGGGCCGAGGGCGACCGGATCCACGTCATTTTGCACGCTTTTTCCCGGCCAGCTTGCCGGCAATGAGCTGGTAGGAACTCTTGACGAGTTCGCGCAGCTCGGCATCCGGCAGGACGTGGAAGCCGGCGATCGTAATCCAGCCATAGCGGCCGGTGTAGGCGGCACGGCTCACCCCTTCGATTTCGAGAAGCTCGGCGCCGCGCTCCGGCGTGCACTTCAGCGTAATGCCGTGCGGCGGCTCGAGGTTATAGGCGGCAAAAATCTTGTGGTGAAAGCGGAACAGAAGATCGTTCTCCCATTGCACGTCCTCCGTTGCTTCCGGCAGCGACAGGCAGAACTTGCGGAATCCTTCGAAATTCATTGTTCACCGGGGTACAAGATCGCCAACAGGCGGAGCTCTTGCCAGGCTGCTTCAAGAGTTCTTTCGCCCGCTTCGCGGGCTTGCGATCTTTTCCAAACTTTGACCCCGGGCTGACGCTCGGGGCTAAGATCTTTCGCTCGCTTCGCGAGCTAGCTGCCAATACTCATCCAGTGAAGCGCCAATTTTGCGGCACTCTTCAAGATCAATGCTGCACAGGTCACTGCTGCTGCAACGCCGCGGCCACTTCTTCGGCGTGTCCTTCCGCCTTGACTTTGGGAAAAATTCGCGCAATACGGCCGTCAGGGCCAATGAGAAAGGTGGTGCGCTCAATCCCCATGACCTTCTTCCCATACATATTCTTTTCTTTCACCACGCCGTAAAGGTTCGCTACTTTCCTGCTGGCGTCAGCGAGGAGGGTGAAGGGCAAATCGAATTTTTCCTTGAAGTTCTTCTGCGCGGAGGGGGTATCGGGCGAGACGCCCAGCACGACCGCGCCGGCTTTCTGGATTTTGCGATATGCGTCGCGGAACCCGCACGCTTCTACAGTTCAGCCGGGCGTGTTGGCGCGAGGGAAGAAATACAGCACCACGTTGTGGCCCTGGAAGTCGCGCAGGGACACGGGCTTGCCATTCTCGTCCTGCAGAGTGAAGTTCGGGGCTTTATCATGGATCTGCATGCGTCCTCGAATCCGAAGCCGCATTTTACATTGCCGTGTTCTGCCGGTGGCCGCCTTGCTGGTTCCGGGCCTGGCGGTATGCTTTTGTGTGCCCGGGCAGGGGCAGTTCAGCCGCCCGAGAGCACCGGAACCGCACCCTGGGCCGCGGGCGGTAGTGGTGCTGGAGAGCGAGCCCGGGAAAAAAGGCGCAGCCCCGAGATACGAGATCTTTCCAGTGACGGTTTTCCTGGATCACCAGTACTACGACGGCGCGACTTTCAAAGCTTCCCCGACTCCGATGGCGCTGCTGCCCGCGACGGTCTATGACGTGGAGCGCGGCGGGGCGCCGGTGGGAACCATTGAGGTTGGGTTTGCGAGCCGGGCACCCGAAGGCTGGCGCGGCGATGGGGAACTGTCGCAAGCAGGGCCGCGGGAACACAAGCAGGTACTGGGGGAGCGCACCGATTATGAAACCAGCGATGAGCGGCCGCGATTGCGGCATGGCGGCGAGCCAGCACCGGCATCCACCGTGCCGGCCGCGCCGCCTGGCCCGAAGGCAGACAAGCCGGCCGAATCATCCGCCCAACCCAGCAGTGTGACGCCGCCCTCAGGAAACGGCAGCGATGGCGCCTCGAGCGCCGCACAGGCTGACGATCCCAACCGGCCGCGGCTGGCCCGCGGCAAGCCGCTCCCCGAGCTAAAGCCGGCCCCGGATGCAGCCACTGCCGCGCCGCCTGCCGGCAAGACGGCGGCGGCGGCGCAGCCGGCATTGCCCGAACTGGTGGGAATCTCGGACGAGAAGCCGAGCGATCCGCACACTTACGCGCTGCAATGGGATAAGAAGGAACTGGATCGCCTGACCGATCAGGCTGTACACCTGGCGCAGGTGGAGATGGCGAAGTATGTAAAAGCTCATTTTGCCGCTGCGCCGGAGAGCGGCACGCCTGAAGGTAAACCGGGGCCGGGCGCCAAGCCGAAGGCCGGAGGCAGCCGCCGTGCCAACCGGCAGCAGCCTGCGGAAGAGCCGCTCGCCAGCCTGGATGATGTTCGGGTTCGCGCCTTCGACCTGGACTTCGATAACGATCCTGAAGTCGTGCTGACCGGCCGGCATGTGGAAACCGGCGCGGACGGGGTTTCGCACACCATATTTATTGCGTATGTGGCGCGCGAGGAGGGCGGGCACGATTTCCATCCGCTGCTCGACTACATTACGGATGACACCCGGCTCGACGAGTTTCCCCGGCTGCGACTGGTGGATGCCGTGGATGCCGATGGGGACGGCATCGGGGAGCTGCTATTCCGTGCCAGCAGCGCGGTGGACGCGGAAGGGCACGACTTCCGCGTGTACGCCACCGGTCCGGACCGTTTGCGCATCGTATTTGATTCGCGGGGAGCGCAGGATTGAGGGCACCGCGCAGCAGTGAGGCACGATGAAGCCTGGCATTCGATACTTCACGGCCGCCGCAGTGTTCGCGCTTTGCGCAGCGGGAGCAGCCGGGGCGCAGAAAGCGCCGCGCGGACAGGCACCCCCTGCCGATACCGTGGAACTGAGCGCTGACCCGGCCTTTCGCCTGACCTTCACCAGCGACCGCGTGCAGGTGTACCGGCTGGACCTGGGGCCGCAGGCAGCGACGCAGTTGGATCGCCACGATCGCGATTACCTGGTGGTTTCGCTCACCAGTTCGCGCCTGCAGGCCACGGATGGCACGCACACCAACAATCTCGCGCTCGAGCCGGAAGCCCTGCAGGTGATGAAGGGGGGCTGGCCACACCGCATTGCGAACCAGGGTGACACGGCGGCTGCCGCCGTAATCATCATCCCGGCCGCGAAGCTTGACCCGGAGCATGCCATGTGCGGGTTGGCCGCGCGGCAGTGCCGCGGCGGGGAAATTGGCGATGAACTGGGCAAGTACACCGAATCCATCCTGTTCGATACGCCTACCGCCAAGCTGACCCAGGCGGAAATTGCGCCGGGCGCTCAGATTCCTCCAACCGACTATGTGAACCCGGTCCTGATAATTGCCACCACCGAGATTCACTTTACGGACCGGCGCTCGCTGACCGACAGCCAGGATGAGGGCAAGGAACTGGACCTCCAGCTCAAGCCCGGCGACACCGCCTACATTCCCGGCGGCACAACCGAGATCATGAAAAACGCCGGGAAGGACGATGCGCGCTTCGTGCTGCTGACGCTGCGGCCGGCGGAGTGACAAAAGCACGGTCAGTTCGGGCGTTGCAGCGTCATCAGACCGGCAAAGCAACGTACTTACCGCCGCCCAGGCCCTTCACTTTTGCCCATGGAATTACGGGATCGTGGGTGAAGAGCACCAGCCAATCGCCGGGGATGGCGAGTTCATAGAAGCGCTTGCGGCTTTCGATGGTCTGGAGCGGATACAGGTCGTAGGCCATGACCCACGTGAGGTTGAGGTGGGCGCTGGTGGGGATGAGGTCGCTGATGTAGCACGCGGTTGCGCCGCCGCTCCGGATGATGACCGCCTGCATGCCGGCAGTATGCCCGGGAAAAACACAAACCGAGATTCCCGGCACAAGTTCGGCATCGCCGCGCAACAGGCGCATGCGGCCGGATTCAACCAGCGGCTCATAGTTTTCGGCGAGGTAGCTGACGCGATCGCGTTCGAGCTGCAGGCGGGCGTGCTGCAGTTCGCCTTGCTGTACATAGTAGGTTGCGCGAGGGAATGCGGGACGAAGCTGATCCCGCTCGCGCACGGTGTTCCAGCCGCAATGATCGAAGTGAAGATGGGTATTGATGACGATATCGACTTCTTCGGGCGAAACGCCGGCGGCGGCCAGGTTTTGCATAAGCCTGGCCTGAGGCTCATAGATGCGCTGCAGGCGCTCGTTAAGCTTAGGGCCGATTCCAGTTTCGATCAGGATGGTTTCGCGCCCGGTGCGCACCAGAATTGAGTTCAGCCCGGCCACGATGCGATTCTGCGCGTCAGACGAAACCAGCTTGCCCCAAAGCGGCTTGGGCACGACACCGAAGAACGCTCCGCCATCGGCGCGGTAATTGCCGTCAGAGAGCACCGTAAGCTCAAAATCGCCAACGGCGATGCTCCGGGGAGAGGTGGGCCTCTGAAAATCAGCGTTCATGGAGCGGGCTGCCCGCCCGCAGCAGCCCCGGGTCGCCCGGTGCAGGCGTTTTCATAGTGTACAGCGAGGGGAATTAAAGCAGCCCGCGGTGCAGCATGTAGATGCGGATGAGTTCGATGGCGGCAATGCCCATGCCGATGCCGAAATACATGTTATGCGCGGTGTTGCGCGTGGGGGCGGCGGGCACCATGAGGCCGCGCTGGCGCAGCAGGACCACCAGGCTGCGCTCATGCTCGAGGATGAAATCGGCGATGGGCTTGTGGAAGGCAGCCACGCTGAGGCCGAGCACGAGGCGGGTAAATTCCAGCAGCATCATGCTGATGCTAAGGTTCACAGTTACAGCCCTCAATCAGTGAAATAGCTTATCCCGTGCGGGTTTCGACCGCAAGCGGCCCTGCCGTGCACGCCGGGCACGCCTTTGAAGCACAGGCAGGTTTTGCCCCCGCAGACTTTAATTCACCCTGCGGGGGCAGCCGGCAGGAGTATGTTAACTGTTTGATCACTCCTAATCCACAGCCACTGTGGCTATGCTGTGGGTCATGGCAGTGCGATTCACGGTGCTGGCCAGCGGCAGCAAGGGGAACTGCACGGTGGTGGGCACGGAGCGCACGCGCCTGCTGGTGGATTGCGGCCTCTCCTGCCGCGAGACGTTTCGCCGCATGCGCCAGATGGGCGAACAACCGGAGTCGCTGAGCGCGATCGTGGTTTCGCACGAGCATTCGGATCATGTGCAGGGAGTGCTCGTCACAGCCAAAAAGCTTCGCATCCCGATGTACATGACGGCGGCGACGCGCGCCGCCTGGCGGCGGCAAGTGCGGGCCGAGCGGCTGGAAGTACCGCCAGACATGCGCCACGAAAGCTTTGAGGCAGGCGCCAGCTTCCAGATTGGCGATATCGCCGTGAGTTCATTCACCATTCCACACGACGCGGCCGATCCCGTGGGCTTCACCTTCCGGGCTGAGGGCGTGAAGATGGGGATTGTGACGGACCTGGGATACATGCCGGCCAGCGTACGCCACCATGTGCGCGGCTGCGATGTGCTGATGATCGAATCGAACCATGATCTCGAGATGCTGCGCACCGGCCCGTATCCCTGGGCGGTGAAGCAGCGGGTGATGAGCCGGGTTGGCCACCTTTCAAACGATTCGCTCGCCGAGTTTCTGGCCGGCGAATACGATGGCGGGGCCGCGCTGGTAATCCTGGCGCACCTTTCGGAGCAGAACAACCATCCTGAACTGGCGCGGCGCTCTGCCGAAACCGCGCTGGGCCCGCGGCAAACGCTGATGCAGAACCGCCTGATGCTGGCCAGC
Organism: Acidobacteriota bacterium; assembly: GCA_019236695.1. Lineage (GTDB taxonomy): Bacteria > Acidobacteriota > Terriglobia > Terriglobales > Acidobacteriaceae > JAFAIN01. Next base: position 16,128 of record JAFAIN010000349.1, read on the forward strand.
CAGGCGCAACCGCTCGAACCCATAATGCTCTGAGGATGCGAAACTGGACGTGCGATAGTGCGAAATCGGCGGAAGTGAAGACTTGCCGACATTGCGCAAAAGACCGGAGCAAGCCGAACGGGCTTGTTAAACTAACCGTGGTCGCATGCCGCGATTGCCGATGGCTGCAATTCGGCGATTCCACCGTTCGGCAACTCGGCAATATCTAATGAGGAATGACTGCATTGACCCGATTGTGGGCGGCATCCTGGCAGGGTGGCGCTACGACATTTCGGGCATCGCGCCGGCGATGCGAGGCGATTACGAAGACCACCTCGCCACCTGCGAACACTGCCGCGCGCGCCAGCGATTCCATCGCCGCATCGATATTGGCCTGCTGGTGCTGACATCGCTTTCGGCAGCGGTGTTCCTGGCAGCCTTTGTGGCAGTGCGGTATTTTGCGCCGCGGCACGCGCTCGAACTGGAACTGCTGGCAGCAGGCGGCTTTGGGGTTTCAGTAGCCATGGCCATTATGGTCGGCATTACGACGCCGGCGCCGCTGGTCGTAAAACGCGCGGCCCGCGAGACGGCTCGCCAGGTGCACGACCGCCTGCCGGAAGAGATTCGCAACCGGATTCCGGAAGAAGTAAGGATGAAAATTTCGGGCGAGCCACCGCAATAAAAAGTTAAGAAATTCACGACGCAGAGGACACAGGGGACGAAGAGAATAATCCTGAAAACTCTGCGTCCTCTGTGTCCTCTGCGTCTGAGGTTCGGCGCCGCGCCCGCGACTAAGTTTCCGCCATGCCGCGGGTCAATTCGCTGACCCGCGCCACGCGATGCTGCACGCACCAGCGTTCCAGGTCGCGGACGATATGTTCGGCGGCACGCGGATCCCAGAAGCTGGCGGTGCCGACCTCGACGGCCGAAGCGCCGGCCAGCATGAACTCGACTGCATCTTCGGCGCCGGCAATGCCGCCCATGCCGACCACCGGAACGCCAACGGCACGAGCCGCCTCCCACACCATGCGCACGGCGATGGGCTTGATGGCGGGGCCGGAGAGACCGGCGGTGAGGTTGGCGATACGCGGCTTGCGGGTTTCCGGATCGATGGCCATGGCCAGGAAGGTGTTGACCAGCGAAATGGCGTCGGCCCCGGCATTCTCCGCCACGCGCGCCATGCCGGCGATATCCGTAACGTTGGGCGAGAGCTTGACGATGAGCGGCCGGCCGGAAGCCGAGGCTACCCGCTTGGCCGCAGCCGTCACCTCGTCAAGAAGTTCAGGATGAGTGGCGAACACCAGCCCGCCGCGCTTGGTGTTGGGGCACGACACGTTGAGCTCATAAGCCGCGATGCCTTCGCTGTCATTCAGGATGCGAATGGTTTCCTGGTAGTCTTCGCGGCACGAGCCAAATACATTGGCGATGACGACGACATTCTTCAGCCGGTTGAGGTGAGGCAGCTTTTCCCGTACGAATGCCTGGGCGCCGATGTTCTGCAGGCCAATGGCATTCAGCATTCCGGCGGCAGTTTCAAAGACGCGGGGCGGCGGATTCCCCGCCATGGGCTCGCGGGAAAGGCCTTTGGTGACGAACGCCCCAAGGCGCTCGAGGCTGAGCACATCTTCAAACTCGACGCCGTAGCCAAGCGTGCCGCTGGCCGCGATAACCGGGTTCTTGAGCGCGATGCCGGCAATGCTGACGTTCAGGTCAGCCGCGGCAGTGTATGTGCCTGCCATTGCCGACTAGTGTAACTGCGAGGTAGCGGAAAATCCGCCAGGGCGCTTCGCGGACAGACCAGCCACCGTGGGCGAGGCAGGGGAAACCGGGAGCGCCAACCGCCGCCGCGCGAGAATTGCTTTACCCGGATGGTTGCAATAACCTTGTGATTCCAGCCGTTTGCCTGCAAGAGCCGGGATGGCGGAACTGGCAGACGCAGCGGACTCAAAATCCGCCGGGCTTCGGCCCATGGGGGTTCAAGTCCCCCTCCCGGCACCAATCCTACGCGCCGACAACTTCATGGGACGAGATCCTTCGCCCTAACCCCAGGCTCAGGATTTCGCCTGCGGGCTCCCGCTCCGCTCACGCCCGCAATGCGGCTCAACTTCGCTCACGCCCGCAAGACGGCTCAAGATGCGGCCGCTCCCATGGTAATCTTGCATTTATCCTAGAACTGGGATAGCGTCTGAATGGCCAGAGAAAGGCAAGCACCCGGCGAGAAGCCGCTGTTCTGGGTCGGCTCCTCGAGGAACGATCTGTTGAATTTTCCGGAACCGGTGAAGGACGAACTCGGCATTGCTTTGAGCGTCGCGCAATTCGGCGGCAAGCACTGGAAGGCGAAGCCCTGGAAAGGCGAGGGGCCGGGTGTTCTAGAAATTGTCGAAAATCATCGAGGCGATACGTACCGCGCAGTGTACACGGTCAGGTTGAAAATGCGGTCTATGTTCTGCACGCGTTCCAAAAGAAATCGCCGAAAGGGATCAACACCGCTCAACCTGATGTGAAATTAATTCATAACAGGCTACGAATGGCACGTGAAGATCATGAGGCACGACATGGCAAAAGCTAAGAGCCCCGTCGAGCGCAGTTCCGGAAATGTATTTAAGGACCTGGGTCTGGCTGACGCTGAGGAGAAAAAAACGAAGGTCCGGCTCGCCGTCGAGATCAACGAGATCCTGAAAAAAGCACGCCTGTCTCAGACTGCAGCCGCGGAACGCCTCGGAGTTAATCAGCCCAAAGTTTCCGCATTGGCCAACTACCGACTGACTGGTTTTTCCATCGAGCGGCTCATGAATCTTCTTAACGTGCTTGGGCGCGACATTGACATCATAATCCGGCGGCCTCCCGCACGCCGAGCCGCGAGGATTCGAGTCACTGCAGCGTGATTGCGGGCGCGACGTGAAAGGCGAGGCTTCTTTCTTTTCCGTGGCAGGTCGGAACTCAAGTCGCCCTCGCGGCAGCAAATTGCGCCTCACCCGTGAACGAGATCCTTCGCCCTTACCCCAGGGCTCAGGATTTCGCCTGCGGGCTCCCGCTTCGCTCACGCCCGCAAGACGGCTCAGGTGAACGAGATCCTTCGCCCTAACCCCCAGGGCTCAGGATTTCGCCTGCGGGCTCCCGCTTCGCTCACGCCCGCAAAGCGGCTCAACTTCGCTCACGCCCGCAAAGCGGCTCAGGTGAACGAGATCCTTCGCCCTAACCCCAGGGCTCAGGATTTCGCCTGCGGGCTCCCGCTTCGCTCACGCCCGCAAGACGGCTCAAGTTACGCATGGTGTTTGGCATGCGCACCCAGTTATGTTCTTCTAAGTGAAATGCTCCAACGCGGGAAACGACTCTGGATTGTGCCGGCAATGTGCGCGCTGGGGTGGCTCGGGCCGGCGCCGCTGCCGTCGCGCGCCCAGCCAAAGGAACTGGTGGTTCGCTTCGTACGCGATCCCGATCCAGCGCCGGATTTCAAAGCCAAGGACTTGAACGGACAAAACTTGAGCCTGGAGGCGTACAGAGGCAAAGTGGTGCTGCTGAATTTCTGGGCCACGTGGTGCGGGCCATGCCGGGCGGAAATCAGCAGCCTGATCCGAATTCAGGAGTCGTACAAAGACCGATTACAGATCATCGGAATGAATGTGGATGACGATGACGAGCAGC
>JAFAIN010000358.1 GCA_019236695.1 Acidobacteriota bacterium
ATCCTCGCGCCAGCGCTTTCGATTCAGAGCAGTCTGGCGCAGGGCCGGCGAGCGAAGGCCAGAACCGCACTATGGCTGACCTGATTACGGCATGCCTGCGTGATGAAATGCGGCACGACCCGCGCATCGTGGTTTTCGGGGAAGACGTGGCCGATTGTACGCGGGAACAGTACCTCGAACAGAAACTGGTAAAAGGCAAGGGCGGCGTCTTCAAGCTCACGGCCGGCCTGCAGAGCGAATTCGGCTCGGGGCGCGTGTTCAACTCGCCGCTGGCCGAGGCCACCATCGTGGGCCGTACGGTGGGCATGGCCACGCGCGGGCTGAAGCCGGTGGTTGAAATCCAGTTTTTTGACTACATCTGGCCCGCTATGCACCAGCTCCGTAATGAGATGCCGCTCATCCGCTGGCGCTCGAACGGCAGCTTCTCCTGCCCGGCCGTAGTGCGTGTGGCCATTGGCGGGTATTTGACGGGGGGCGCAATCTACCACTCGCAGTGCGGCGAGAGCCTGTTCACCCATACTCCGGGGCTGCGCGTAATTTTTCCTTCCAATGCGCTCGACGCCAATGGACTGCTGCGCACCGCCATCCGTTGCGACGACCCTGTCATGTTCCTCGAGCATAAGCGCCTTTACCGCGAAAGCTATGGGAGGGCGCCGTATCCCGGGCCGGATTATTGCATTCCGTTCGGCAAAGCGAGAACGGTGCGCAGTGGAGCGCATCTGAGCTTCATCACGTACGGCGCGGTGGTGCCCCGGGCACTGCAGGCGGCGCAACGCATGGAGCGCGAGCATGGCATCGGAGTGGATTTGATCGATTTGCGGTCATTAAGCCCGTATGACTGGGAGGCCATTGCCGAATCCGTGCGCCGCACCAACCGGGCGATCGTGGCGCACGAGGATACGCTGAGCTGGGGATATGCCGCAGAAATTGCCGCACGAATTGCAGATGAGCTGTTCGAGGATCTCGATGCACCGGTGCGGCGAGTGGCCGCCAGGGATACGTTTGTGGCATACCAGCCCGAGTTGGAAAACGTGATCCTGCCCCAGGCGGAAGACATGTATCAGGCGATGCTGGAGCTGAGCCGGTTCTAGAAGTGCGAAAGTGCGAAATTTCCGGAAGTAGGTTCAGGGGTTTGTCTCCTGATTGGCAGTCTCGGAGACATTTTGCGATTTCGCACTTTTGGCGGCTAGTCGGGGCGGGCGGCGAATAGGGCTTGCATGATTTGTGCCGGGTCGAGGGCCCATGCGGTGATGCTGCCATAAGAGATGCGCCCGGAGATAAAGCGCGATGCAGCCTCGAAGCGGGCAAACCGCATGCCACCCGGGCAGTTGGTTTCACGGCCTGCCACCGGCCATATCAGCTCATCGACCGCTACAGCAATCGTAGTAGCAGCACTGGCCGCCCCCGCCCGCAGCGCCAGGCAGTATTGAGGGTCAGCCAGGGGCGGCGCGCATACCGCTAAATCGATCACGGGCAGCGTTTCACCGTTTCGCACCAGTACGCCCAGCAGGAATGGCGGCGAGGCCGGCACGTCGGCAATTTCGGGCGAGGTGAGGACCTCTTCCACGAGTTCGAGCGGAACGGCGAAATAGTCCTTACCGGCGCGAAAGATGCAGTAGGAAAGCCCGGCAGCGTCGCTGGGGGCAGAAGCCAGCAGGCCGCGCCCGGCAGGAAGGTAGTGCTCCAGCAGCGCGCCCATTCCCTCAACCACGAAATCCGTGTCCATCCGTGCCTCCCTTTCCAAGGGCCACCAACTCTTCGCCCGCGTCCTCTGCCTGGTGTTCGCGTTGCCATTCGCTTTCCAATGCCGCCATGTGGCGAAACATGGCATGGAGCTCAAGCGACATTTCGTAAATGGTGGCTGCGTTTTCCCGGATTTCCTGCGGCAGATCCTGGGTGCCGGCCAGCATGAGCTCGGCATTGCCGATGATGGAGGTAAGGGCGTTGTTGAGCGCGTGCCGCGTCTCCACCAGGCAGCGGCCCAGCAGCAGTTCGCGCTGGCCGCTATGGTCATCGGCGAATCTTGAGGGCTCGGGTGCATGCCCCAGGCAGGCGGCGGCGCAGCGGACTACGGCGCTGCGCCAATCGCCAAGCCGGCGAATGCTGATGGGCGCAGCGGCAGAGGTGCGCGCCATGGTGAGCACCTGCGGGTCACGAGTCACCAGGATCACGGGACGTGCCACGCGGGCCAGCCGTTCCAGCGCCGCCTCGGCGCGCGCAGCGTTAACCGGGCCAATGATAGCCAGGGAAAAACTGGAGGTACCCTCGCCGGCCGGAACTTCGCCCGTCATGCACACGAAATCGGGCGCCGGACCACAGCGCTGCCATGCCGAAATGAGTTCCGGAGCAAAGTTGCGATCGTCGCTGATAAGGAGAACCGTGGGTTGGGCAGGAAGGGCCATTGAGTATTGAGCCGGTTCTGAGCGAAAGCCTGGCGGAGCGCAGCCGGTAAACTGCGCTCCGCCTGTCAAGTCGCGTCAGAGAGAAGTCGCCAAACCGCAACGACAACGCTGGAAGATGTTGCACGTTACGGACCACAACGCGTCAGGTTAGAAGTTGTTGAGAACACAGCAGGGGCCGGCTGAATGAACGTCTCAGAAGGTTTCACAGTGAGACTTGTGTCTCGCTTTGGTCAATTTTTGTCGCTGGACTGACGGGTTGAGGCTCCAAACCCCCGTGAATGAAGCCGGTTACGTCATTCGCTTTTACGCTGAAATCGAAAAGAAAAGTGAAACTCCTGCCGTCTGCGAAGACGCCAGCTTCCCAGTGCCCCGCCGGTCGGCCGGCTGCAGGCGAGACTGCGAAGCCAAACAGAGAAATAGCAGGAGAAAGGAGCCTAAAGGTGCGAACGCCAATGGCGCCTGGGTGTTGTCATGACGTTAGAACGACGGTGCGACCAGAGAAATGACAGCGGGTTATTGGCAGCTTGCAGAATGGGTGAGGTCGCTCTCGCAGGATACGCAATCATCCGCGGAGCGCTGGCACTTCGGGGATTCTTCGCCCGCCGTGGCGGGCTCAGAATGACATTGCTTCTTTCTTGCATTGCTCCGTGCTTCTGCGTCTCCGCTGTGAATACAAGCCGTATGCGGAGTACGAAACCCGAAGTTACCGTCTCACGGCAGGCCGTCGTAGCATGCGCCACCTTTTACGGCGGGCGGGTTTGCCGGCGGAGTGAGCCATTTCGGGTTCTGGAAATCGAAGAATTCCGTCATGTCGCTCGCTGCTTTGTCGCGGGCCGTCAGGGCGGGGAGATTAAATCGCGTCTCTACCAGTTTCATCCATGCGGTGTAATCCGTCACCGTGTGCGAGACGTAGCCCGGCTTTGCATAGGGCGAGACCACCATCAAAGGCACGCGAAAACCGTAACGCGTGAAGTCCCCGGGGACGTCGTAAGGAGGCGTGGCATGAGACAGCGCAGCGGTAGCGCAGTTCGGGTCGGTGGCGCTGGTACAGATGTCCTTCGGCGGAATGCCATCCGGGCTGGGAACATTGGTTGGGGGCGGTACGTGGTCATATAAGCCGCCTCCCTCATCGAAAGTGAGGATGAAGACGGAATCCTTCCATGACGGCCCGGTCATCACCGCGCCAACCAACGACTGCGAGAGGGCTACTCCCGAATCAATGCTGAATCCCAGGCCAGGATGTTCGTCGGCATCGGGATTCTCCAGGTAAGCAACCTGGGGCAGGTTTCCGCTTTTCGCATCCGCCAGAAACTGGCTGAAGTTCGAATCGTCATGAATGACGTGGCTGGCGAAGCGCGAGGCGAATCCCGCGAATTCGTATGCCGATGGAGTGGCAGTCTGAAAATAGATCTTCCAGGTCACCCCCGCAGCACCAAGCAAGTCAAAGATGGTCTTGCCCTCAATGGAGTCGAAGGCCTCGTGAGCGTGGCCGGCGGAGGTTGCACCGACCATGTAATACCGGTTGGGCTCAGTCTTGGCCGGCGCAGGAGCAAACCAGCGATCTGACGTGGCAAATTGGGTTGCGAGCCAGTAGTGGTATTCGAGGTCGTCTGCTGTGTAAAAGCCCATGGCGCGAACGCCCGCAGTATGGGGAGGCGTTCCCGGCGGCGACCCGGCAGGGGGAGGAGTGCCGCCGATGGCCAGGGCAGCGCTGGCCGCTCCAATGGCGAACCCATCCATCAGCGGAGTGTCCGAGGCGGGATCCTCAGCATTGAATGCCCAGTGACTCACATCCCAATCAGCACTGGTGTTCTCAATGCACGCGGTTTTCAGGTGAAATGCGTACACGGGAGTCGTCGGAACACCGTTCGCATCCGGCGACTTGTTCATCGCGCTGCACGGGACTGTCCAGTCCGAGTTCGAGGGACTGCAATCGTCTGGCAATCCGTCCACATCGCGCCCCAGCCCATTTTTTACCCTGTAATCGTTCAACTTTCCGAAATAGGAATCAAAGCTTCTATTTTCCATTCCAAGGAAAACGAAGTGGTTCAGACTGTTCAAATTCGCCGTTGGAGGCGGGGGCGGAGGTGTTGACGGCGCCGGTGATGGCGGCGGAGCCGAATTTGTAGTTGGTGAATTGCCTGCTGCCGGTCCGGCGCAGGCAGCCAGCGCACCTGTCAGAACAATGATTGCAAAGAAATACACCCTGGTTCGGCCCGAATTGCACATGCGTCACTCCCGTCAGCCCGTGAGCAGCAGACCCGAAATGCTGCTGCATTTCAGTCAGAGACTCGGATGAAGGAGCGAGATGCCTAGTAGCCGGAAACATGAAGTCAAAGCAAACGGAACAGCGCCCTGCTCATCTCGAAGCTCCGGAGGTGAGCAGGGCGCAGAGGAGGGTGCAGAAGCCTCTAGTAGGGACGGCCGCCTTGCATGTACCAGTTGGTCCGCATGAACCACCCGCCTTCGTTGTCGTAGAACAGGCCGCCAAAGCCAACATTCACATATTGATTTTCAATGGTTTGAATGTATTGGCTTACGCGCGCCGTGTCGCCCATCTGGGCGGCAGCGCCGGAAACGAGGATCCACGGGAATGCATCCTGCGATGTAAAGGAAAGCTGTGGCCATCCGGGCCAGGCCTTGTTGAAAGCGGCATAGGCCTGCTGCGCTCGCGAATCGCTCGCGCTCACCACGCCCTGCAGCACCGGGAAGAGCTGAGCGGTGGCATCGGCGTACCACACGCTCATATCGGGTCCGAAGATCGCGCCCGAGTAGCCCTTGTACACGGCCCAAACTCCGTTCATCCACATGCCATTGATCCCCTGCATATTTGCGCCGGCCATGCTCTGGTAGTGGCTCGCCCGGCTGGTCAGGCCGATGGCGTTAAAAAGGCTCACAGCATCGCGCAGCCCGCGCTGCACTTCGCAGTTATCCATGAGGTACTTGATCAGGTAATCGGGCTGCGCCCAGGTCAGGCCATCGGACTGCTGCGTCGCGGCGATGACTCCGCCAATCAAATCGAGTTGCGAGGACACACTCTTGATATAGGACTGGGCTGTTGGATCTCCAGTCTGGTAATACGCCCATGCCAGTGAGAGGAAGGTGGCCGCGTAAGAATCTGTCGAGTCGTTGGTATTGAGCGACGTCTCCACCCCGTTGCTTACGCTGTAATCGTAGGTCGTGCCGCTCAAGCCCCACTTGTCGCCATAATTCAAGTGCGCAATGTACCACTGCATCCACGCCCGCACGGCGCCCCAACGTCTTGGGTCTTTCACCAGGCCCAGAGCAGCGAGGTTTCCCAGGTATGGACGGATGAAGTTGGTGTTGTACAGCGCGCCATCGGGCTTGATCCAGGTGTTGGCGAGGTAATTCGATGTAGCGGTGAAATTCGTGCTGTAGGGTGCAATGCTGGTTGCCGGCGGCGTTAACCCCCAGGCATTTGTGCCATTGCCGGCTCCGCCGCTCGATCCGCCGGAACCCGTTCCCGAGACCGTTACGGACATTGGAGTCTTATACACCGCGCCCGCGTTATCCCATGCCTGCACCGTCACATTGTGCGTGCCGCTGCCCATGCTGATGTTCGTGTTCAGCGAAGCATTCGACGTTAAATACACGCTCGCGCTGTCCACATAAATACGCATCGCGGTAATCGTATTACCGGCTGTCGCCGTGGCCGATGCCACAAAATTCACAGGCGAGGTGACGGACGCTCCATTGCCGGGGGAGGAAATGCTCACTCCGGCGCTGGCCACGTTGACGTACAACGAGCTGCTGAATCCGAGCCCCGCGCTGTTCCAGCCCACCACGCTCATGTAATGCTTGCCGGGGCTCATGGTCAGAGTGGTGTTGAGGCTCGGTTGCTGAACGGTGTAAACGCTGGCGTTATCCACGTATATGCGCATCGCGGTGGCGGGAGAGCTGCCGCCATTCGCGCTGGCAACCACGTGGACTGCCGAAGGAACGGTGCTATTCGCCAGGGGAGCGGCGATGTTCACCGACTGGCCAGAGGCACAGGCAGCCAAAAAAATGGCAAGGACAACAAGAAAGAGGGTTTTTCTCAAACTGATCTCCTGGGGGAGGTCCCCCGGTACGGAGCTCAGTCTGAAAAAGCTTCTACTCTGGTTATATCGGGCGCTTCCCTAGATTGCGCAGAAGATTCCGACCGACGGCGGAGTGAGACAGAAGCCCTAGCTCTGCAGGCAAGGCAGAACGCTCAGAAGTCAGCCTAGGCGCGTAGCTCAGGGCGAGAGAGATTGAGGGTTTCTGCTGATTTGTAGGCGCCGATCGGCTTTCGCGGCCACTCCGGCAGCAGACCCCGGGCGTGAGTATCCCGTTTTCACCGGGTGTGTGCGCGCCGTTTACGCACCGGCCTTTGGGGCATCCGGGAGCAACTCGGCTTTTTAGGCAACCATCTATCTATGACTGTACCGGGCAGCGGGCCCGGTGATCCGCCATCTTGGAGTGTTCCTTGAAGATCTTCGGGTACCGCGCAAAAACCTGGTTTGCGGCCAGTCTTCTTTTAACCTTTCTCTCTGCCGGTTGCGGTTCCACCGGCGTCGGCAGCAAGACCTCAAACAGCAGCAGTCCGCCTCCGGGAGGCTCTGCGGCGTCCGGAGTGTTTACCCGCCATTACAACACTGCGAGGACTGGAGCAAACACGGCAGAAACGACACTCACTCCGGCCAATGTCGGAAGCTCAAGCTTCGGCCTGCTGTTTACAGATCCCATTGACGGTTTTGCAATTGCGCAGCCGCTCTACGTGGCCAATGTCGCCATTGCGGGACAGGGCACGCACAACGTGGTGTATGTAGCCACCGAAAACAACACCGTGTACGCATTTGATGCCGACAAGCAGATGAGCCCGCTCTGGCAAACCAGCATGAACCCTTCGGGTGGCGAGGCGGTTCCATGCACCGACATCGGCCAGGCCGCCTGCGTTGCGCCTACCCTGGGCGTCACCGCAACCCCCGTCATTGACCCTGCCACCAACACCATGTACGTGGAAGCGCGGAGCAAGCAAAACGGCGGTTATTCGCACCATCTGCATGCCCTTGACATCACCAGCGGCGCGGAGCGGCAGGGCAGTCCCGTAACCATCACCGCATCCGTTCCCGGTACTGCCGACGGCGGCAGCACGGTAAATTTCAATCCTCTCTCGCAGAACAGCCGGCCGGCGCTGCTGCTGCTGAACGGTGTTGTCTACGTCTCATTCGGGTCCCTTGCCGACCTGCTGCAGTTCCACGGCTGGATCATGGGCTATGACGCCAACAGCCTCAACCAGGTTTCAGTCTTCTGCACTGACCCCAACGGGGACGACGGCTCCATCTGGCATTCGGCCGGGCTGGCAAGCGACGGTACAAGTATCTTTGCAGTGGTGGGAAACGGCGACTTCAATCCCACCGTAGGGGACTACGGTGACACGGCTCTGAAGCTCAGCGCTCAGCTTGCCATTCAAGACAGCTTCACGCCATTTAACCAGGACGAGCTTGACAGCACCGATTCCGATTTAGGATCGGGCGGGCCGCTTCTGCTGCCGGACGAGGCCGGCAGCTCCGCCAATCCTCACCTCATGATTTTCGCCGGCAAGGAGGGCCGCATTTACCTGGTGAACCGCGATCATATGGGCGGATACAACTCCACAGCCGACCAGGTGGTGCAGGAACTAGTGGGGCAGTTGGGCGGCGGCACCGGCGGGTGCGCGCAACTGCCGCACTGCAGTGGGACCGACGTCAACTTCTCAACCCCCGCATACTGGAACGGCAAAGTTTATTTTGCCGCCATGAACGACGTATTGAAGTCCTTCACGATCAGCAGTGGAGCTCTTTCCCCTACCCCGTTCCAGGCCAGCAATGTCGGCACTGGTGTGCTCGGTTACCCACCCACAGTTTCCGCCAACGGCACGAGCAACGGAATCGTGTGGGTGCTGGATTTCGAAAACGGTTTCCTGCTGGCCTTCGATGCGAACAACCTGGCCACCCAGTTATTCTCCGCCCCGCTAAACGTAACGGAGTTCAGCGAGCCTGTGGTGTTCAACGGGAAGGTATACGCGGGCACGCAGTTCGACCTGAGCGTATTCGGTCTTCACTAGCGCCGTGACCGGTGCGTACCGGCACCGTGTCATCCTGACATCCTTCCCCCGCGGCGGGGGTTGCGACATGAAATGAACGGTGTGCCGGCAAAACCGGCATGAGATCCAAGCTGGCATGAGAAACGTGGCACGACAGAGAGGTGCCACGGGAGTCATTTCGAACTTGCCATGGCGGGTAAAGAATCAGGGACGCCTTTCCCCCGCCTCCTGCGGACTGGGAGCGGGGGGAAAGCCGGCGAAGGTGGGCGAAATAGCTTGGTCTGTGCGCGCCAAAACGATTCGAGCCCACACGGAAAGCACACTCAGCCACTACCGATCGGCCGCCGGCATTTTAAACGGGAAGTAAGATTGCTATATCTCTCTGCCCCACATACGACCTTGCTCAGCAGAAAAGCCTGAGGGGGAGGATCTCCGAGCCGCGCTACCGCTGCAAGCCTTGCGGGGGTCCTTCGTCCGCCCCGGCGGACTCTGCAGAAACTCAACTCGCAAGTGCTTTCGATACACCGGGTTTGGATATATCCGCGGGGGTCATTCTGAGTCCGCCCTGGCGGACGAAGAATCTGGGAGGACACTCTCATTACGCGGAGGGTGGGTCGTCCT
>JAFAIN010000059.1 GCA_019236695.1 Acidobacteriota bacterium
CGGCGTGGGCCAGCGGATGGCGCTCAATGAAAGGCTCGATTTTCACCTGCCCGGCCAGCACCAGATCGAGAGCGGCGGGATATTGGTCGGCCGGGCAGCCCCAGTTGCCGCGCAGCGTGGCGTCGAAGGCCATCAAGTTCGAGAGCCGCAATTCGATTTTCTGCAAGGTGAAGCCGACCACTGCCATGTATGCGCCGAAGGTGAGCAGGCTGAATGCCGTGCGTTGACCGGCCGCGGTGCCGCTCATCTCGAAAATCTTCAGCGTAGAACCGGGGGCGGCACGCCGCGCAGCTTCCAACACTTCGCCCTTGATCTGTTTTTCATCCACGCCGGCTGCATTCAGGGCAAGAGCAGCGCCATGTTCTGCAGCCAACCGGAGGCGCTCGGCGTCTACATCAATGGCGATAACGGTGGCGCCGCGGGCAGCGGCAATCTGCACGCCGAAGCCGCCGATTCCTCCCGCGCCGACGATGACTGCCACTTCACCCGGCTGCAGGCCGGAGCGCCGGATGGCCTCGAAGGGCGTGCTCACCGCATCAGCCACAACCGCCAGCGATTCGAGCGTGATGCCCGGCGGCAGGGAGTTGGGTACGGGGCATAAACCGCGAGCCGGAATGCGGACGTGGGTGGCGAAGCCGCCATCCCCGTCATTGCCCGGCATGAACTGGTTGCGGCAAATGGTGGAATGCCCGGCGCGGCAGGCCGCACACTGGCCGCAGGCGATTACGGCCGGAACGATGACGTTCGAGCCCAGCCACGCGGTTGCCCTCTCACCAGCAGCGACAACCCGACCGGCAATCTCGTGCCCCAGCACCATCGGCAAAGGCTTGCGCGTGGGCACATCTCCGCGAGCGAAGCCGATATCGGTGTGGCACACCCCGCAGCCGGCAACCTGCACAATGACATCACCCGCTCCCGGCCGGGGGACATCCATAGCGCGAAGCCGCAGCGGGGCGGAGGGCGCAACCAGTTCGAAGCCGTATGCAGGGGCAGCCATAATCCCTCAATTGCGGGCAGCGAGGCGCCGCAGGGCGAGCACCGCTGCGCCGAGGGCGCAAACAAAGTCGCAATCGTGCGGCACTTCGACCTCGACTCCCAGCCGCCTCCGCAACTCCTCGGTCATGCCGCGCTGCTTTGCCACGCCGCCGATGAAGAGCACGGGAGACTCAGAGCGTACTTTGCGCAGCATGGCGCCGGCACGATCGGCCAGTGACTGGTGAATGCCCCGCAGAATGTCTTCCACGCTGACGCCCGCGCTCACATGGTTGATGATTTCGCTCTCTGCCAGCACCGCGCAGATGCTGCTGATGGGCTGGGGATTCCGCGCCCCGAGCGACAATTCCCCGACCTCTTCGACGGTGATGCCCAGGTATTTCGCGGCGCGGGCGATAAAAGTTCCCGAGCCGGCGGCACATTTGTCGTTGCTTTTGAAGGCCTGCACTTTGCCGGCCGAGGTTACGGCGATGGCGCGCGTGCACTGGCTGCCGATATCGAGCACCGGCCCGCCCTGGTTTCGAATGGTGAATGCGCCGCGGGCAGCGGCCGTAATCTCGGTGATGGCAACGTCGCGGAAGCTGACGTTGTAGCGCCCGAATCCGGTGCAGGCGATGTAGTCGACCGCCTCGCGATCGAGGCCCGCCTGGCCAAGCGCGATTTCCAGTGCTGATTGCGCGGCCTCATCCACCTGCACCCCGCTCCTGACCCGCCCTTTCCCGAGTACCCGCAGGGGAGCCTCCGGTCCGCTGCGCCCCACAACCAGCGCCTTGGTGAAACCGGTTCCGCAATCAATTCCGGCTGCGACCAGCATGCTCGCCCCTCCATACCGCGGATTCGAAGCTCTCATCGGTCCGCTCCAGCGCAAACAGCGCCGCGCCGAGAGCTCCGGCGAAATGCGCTTCGCGGCTCACATGAACCGATGCCCCCAGCACCTTCTCGAGCGCGGCCACCATGCCGCAGTTGCGCGCCACGCCTCCGGTCATCGCGATTTTCGGCTCAATGGGAACGCGGCGCGCCAGCGAAACAGTGCGTTTGGCAATGGCCAGATGCACGCCTCCCAGGATGTCTTCCGGCTTTCTTCCCTGGGCAAGGTAGGAAAGGATGTCCGATTCGACAAACACGGTGCAGACGGTGGCGATCTTTACCGGGTAGGCAGCTTTCAGCGAGAGCGGCCCGACCTGGTCGAGGCCGATCCCCATGACTTCGGCGGCATTCGCCAGGAACCGGCCGGTGCCCGCGGCGCACTTGTCGTTCATGACGAAGTCGAGCACCTCTCCATTCGCGCCCACGCTGATGGCCTTGGAATCCTGGCCGCCCATATCAATCACGGTGCGGGCGCCGGGGCAGAGGAAGTGGGCGCCGCGGGCGTGGCACGTAATCTCCGTCATCTGCGCGTTGCCGAACGAGATGTTGTAGCGGCCGTAACCCGTACCCACAATGAACGCCACGTCGGAATGCGCAATGCCGGCAGTGCGGCAAAGCTCGCCGAAGGCTGCTTCGGCTGCGGCGCGCACATTTGCGCCCGTATCCGTCAGGGCCCGCGCCAGCATGGCAGTTTCGCCGTTTGTCCCGAGTAGAACAGCTTTGGTTTGCGTGGAACCGACGTCCACACCGGCGGCAATCTTCATAGCACCCTCAATGGGGAAGGCTGTGGAGCGGCGAGCGGCATGCGGCGCGCTCCCGTGCGCTTCATGTGCTCCAGGGATTCGAAGAATGCGTCAAGCCGGTTCCGAGTCTGCGCCTCGGAGAAGTAGCGGGGATCTTCCAGGTCTGATTCGATGTAGAGCGTGGGCACGCCCATGCGGCTGAAATATTCGCGCATGTCGCCCTGCCCGGCAGAGAACAACCGGCAGCTCTTGACGAAATGGATGATCAGCCCATCGGCGTCCCAGGCCCGCAGGTAGTGGCCAATCTGCTCGTAGCGCTGCAGGTAATTGCGGTTGGTTACATTCTGCGCCAGCATGTGCCGGGCCACCGACTCGAACGGCTTTTCCGGGTCATGGCGGAAGCCGAACTCCCACAACCCGCCCACCGTGGAATAGGTTGAGGCAACGGCACAGGCTTTCCAGCGCGCAAACATATCGCGAAAAGCCCGGAAGTAGGGATACGGCGGCGGCCCCTCGACCACCAGCCGGAACTTTTCATCCTCAGCGGAAACCGGCTTCTGCTCGAGTTCGCGCAGAGCATCGCGGAAAAACTGCACTCCCTCGGAACGGGCACGATAAACGTACAGCGGACCCATCAGCGTAATCGCGTCAAAGTAGGCGTCAAACGGCGAAGGCGAGCGCTGAGCCAGGTGCTTGATGCCGGACCACAACCCCTCGCTCTCGGCCGAGTATGCGGTGGCCTGCTGAAAGCGGTCATAGTCGAACTTCCGCCCGGTGAGGCTTTCCAGCCGGGCCACAACCTCCTTCAGTTGCCGCACCACATATGCGATATCGGCTTCGCCTGGCTCCTCACTGCGCAGGAACGGCACATCGAGAACGTAGAGCGGAGCTCCGGTGAGGTCCGCCGTATGCTCAAACCATTTCAGGTAGGTGTTGCAACCGACGAAATTGCAGAGGACGAGCGTCGGCTTTGGCAGCCTGCCGCCCGCCGGGGTTATGCCCTTAAGGTAGGCGCCGATATCGGCTTTTACATAGGCACAGTTATCGGCAGCGTAACCCAGTTCCTCGGCCAGCAGGATGGGATCGAGTGACTGGTGGCGAATGGCGAGCTGCAGCGCGTTCACTTCGGGGTACAGCGGTACCGCGCCAAAGCCCTCCAGCAATTCCACGCAGTTGCCCGAGACCATCATGGAGACGACCGGTTGCTCCGCGGCGTTGCCGGCAGCGCGATCCAGCGCGGCATACCATTGAAGCATGAGCTCTTTCTGCTGCTGATGAATGCTTCCGCGATACTCTGTGGCCTGGACGCTCATTCCCGCTCCATCAATCAAAAATCAGCGATTCGACAAAGGTTTCAATTTCGGTCTGCAGGCGGTCGAAGGTGAACAGCTTCTCTTCGAACTCCAGTTGCAGGCTCGGCAATCCAAGCTGGTCCACCGCCTTTTTGAACAGCACGTAATCGAAATAGGCGGGCTCGCAGAACTTGGCGATCAGGAAGATAACGGCATCGGCGCGCGAGCGACGGATGCGCTGTTCCAGGCCGCGGCACCTGGCGGCTGCCGGGAAATGCCTTACGGAGGAGTATGTGGCACAACGAACGTAGCGCTCGGCAAGAGTTTGTACGGGATCGGGTTCCAACGGAAGTGGCTCGGAAAACCAGCGCTGGGCGAGGGTGAAGTCATCGTCCACCACGTCACACCCGGCGGCCTCCAGCACGCGAATGAGCGGCAAGGGAGGCTGCTCGCAGAAGGAGCCTTCAATCACCACGCGAATTGCGTCGCGCTTTTTGCCGCCGCGTGCCCGGATCTTCGGAAGCATTTCTTCGAGGATCGCAATATGTTCCTCGACCGGCATGCGCAGGCCGGCCCGCAGCAGCGCGTAGGATTCCGTGGCGCGCAGCAGGTGAGGAGCCTCGGCCCGGAGCGTGTAGATTTCGCCTGCCAGCTCACGCTGCCGGTTGAACATGGCAATGCTGTTGCGCAGGGCGCCAGCCGTGATTTCAACGCCGGCGATGCGCTGCAGCTCGCCCATGAGGCGCCGGTATTCGGCTGCCAGAAACTCGATGCTGCTTTCGGACGTGGAATGGGGCAGGTGGAGGAATTCGAAGTGCTGCCCGGGAAAATTCCGCTTCATCACGAAGCAGAGGTTGCGGGCAGAGTCGCAAATGGTGGAAAACAACAGCGCGTCAAACGGCTCAAGTTTCCCGGTTATACCGAGCTCGAAGGTGGTCTTGACGATGGAACAGATAAAAGAGCCAAAACGCGAATCGGCGTGCTGCAGATCGAGGCGGTCACCGGCGCCGGCAATCCCCACCGGCAGCATTCCGGCGGCATGGATAATCTCCATCGGCGCGTACACCGGAAAAAATGCGACTGCCTTGCGGTGGGGAGCGCCCTGCTTCCAGCGCCGCACGGACGCGAATTCGATGTCCTGCGCCAGCTCCGTAAGGGGTTCGAAGGATTGCTCCAGGCATTCCGCCACGGCCCCATCATGCGGGTCCGGCAGACATTAGGATGTGACAGGAATCACAGGGCCCTGTGCGCAGGGCGGCCTCGTGGTGCTGTGGCCTCCGCGGGCGGGGTTCCGCGTTATACTGCATGCTTAACTTCAGACCCCCGGAAGCACTGGAGACTTTCCATGAGCTCTCTCAGCACGCTTACGCTTGAGCAGGAAATCAACCCCTGGGAAGCACAGGCGGCGCGTTTCGACCTGGCGGCGCAGAAGCTGAACCTGGATGAAGGCGTGTGGAAAATCATGCGCTACCCCAGCCGCGAGATCATCGTGCACATTCCGGTGGCAATGGACAACGGGAAGATTGAAGTCTTCACCGGTTTTCGCGTGCAGCACTCGATCGCCCGCGGCCCGGCCAAGGGCGGGGTCCGCTACGCGCCTGACGTCACGCTCGATGAAGTGCGCGCGCTGGCGAGCTGGATGACGTGGAAGTGCGCGGTGGTCAACATTCCGTTCGGCGGAGCCAAGGGCGGCATCATCTGCGACCCCAAAAAAATGTCGAACTCCGAGCTGGAGCGACTGACGCGCCGCTACACCGCCGAACTGGTGGAG
>JAFAIN010000116.1 GCA_019236695.1 Acidobacteriota bacterium
GCCCATCCGCCCAGGGAAGCGGCGGCTCGCGGAAGGCCAAACGCGGCGCACAGCAACTGAGAGAGGAACAGAACAACGACAATGCCGGCAAAGTACAGCGTAACGCGCGCCAGCAGCCCGCGGGGCGCACGGACGGCAATACTGCTACGCATTTTCCGGTAGAGCGACCTCATTCACTTGAACCGATTATAGGGGCGCGCCCCTGTAGAGATATACGCCGTAAGAAGAAAGCGGCTTCAGATTTCAGGGTAGAAATCAAAAAATGCCTCGAGGCTGGTCCTGAGCTGTCGCTCGATTTCTTCCTTGCTGCCTTCCAGCAGGTGCATGGTCACGCGTGCCTCGCGCCCGTTCTTGAGTTTGAGCACGGCATCGTTCAGTTCGGAAAGTTCTTCGGAGGGCAACAGGCGCATGCCATAGACGAGTGCGAGGTTTGCCATAGCTGAATTTTACCGTGCACGAATGCAGCTCACGACGGCCTGTGACCTGGCTCACATCGCTTTGGTCGCGCCCGGGCCTACGCTGAAGACGAACAAGGAGCATTCATGCCGGTTGAGCCAGCTACGCCAGCCTTTGCAAGCCAGACCCGCCCGCATCCCCGTTATCCCGGAATCCGCGGCACGGTGGATGGATCGGGAGCAGTAGTGTGGGTGGAAAGTCACATTTCGCAAGCAGCCTGCGCTTACCCGATCACGCCATCGACCCCGATGGGCGATGGGTTTGCCGCGGAAGCGGCAAACGGAAAACAGAACCTGTGGGGCGAAACCCTGCAATTCCTGGAGCCGGAATCGGAGCACAGCTCGGCATCGGCCTGCGAAGGCTACGCGCTGGCCGGCGGGCGCGTGACCAACTTCACCTCGGGCCAGGGCTTAATTCTGATGAAAGAAGTGCTGTACGTCATCAGCGGCAAGCGGTTGCCCGTGGTGTTCCACATCGGCGCGCGGGCGCTTACGTCGCATTCCCTGAACGTGCATTGCGGGCATGATGACGTGATGGGCGTGGCCGACGTGGGCTGGGGGATGCTTTTCGGCCGCAACGCGCAGGAAGCCGCCGACCTGGCGCTGATTGCGCGCGCCGTGGCCGAGGAAACCGAAACGCCATTCTTCAATGTTCAGGATGGCTTCCTCACCACGCACACGCTGGAAACCGTGCAACTGCCCGAACCCGAGCTGATGAGGGAATTCGCCGGGCATCCGCGGGAGCGGGTGCGCAACCTGTTCACCCCCGCTGCTCCCATCCTGACCGGCTGCGTGCAGAACCAGGATAGCTACATGAAAGGCAAGATTGCGCAGCGGGGATTCTACGCGCGAGTTGCGCCGGCGCTGGAGCGCGCATTTGCCCGCTATGCGGAATTGACGGGCCGCCGTTACTCGAGCGTGATGCCCTACCGCATGGATGACGCTGAGTACGCCGTAATCGGCATGGGCTCGATGATGCAAACCGCGGAAGCGACGGTGGACTACCTGCGCGACAACGGAATCCGCGCGGGCTGCGTGACGATTACGAGCTTCCGCCCCTTCCCTTCCCGCGAATTGACCGAATGCCTGAAGCCGTGCACGCGGGTCAGCGTCATTGAGCGGTGCGATGTTCCGCTGGGACAATCGAACCCGCTGACCGCGGAAGTGAAATCGGCGCTGGCCGATGGATTCCTGGCCGGCTGGCGCCAGCCTTTTGACATGATTCCTGAAGTCTTCAGCGGAGTGGCCGGGCTGGGAGGGCGGGACGTAAGGCCCGGCCACTTTGTTGCGGCATTCGAGAACATGCTTTCCGGGGACGGCAAGCGCAGCTTCGTTCTCGGCGTGCTCCATCCGGACGCAGTGGATGGCCGGCTGGATCCGGACGTAAGGCCGGCGGGCGCATACTCGCTGCGCGGCCACTCGGTCGGCGGCTTTGGCTCGGTGACCACTAATAAGGTTCTCGCCACCGTGGCTTCCGACTTGTTCGGAGTTCACGTGCAGGCTTTCCCGAAATACGGCTCGGAAAAGAAAGGCCTGCCTACGAATTACTACCTGACGCTTGGCCCTGAGCCGCTTCGGCTGCATGCGGAGTTGAAGCAGGTGGAATTTGTGGCAGTGCAGGATGGCAGCGCGTTTCGCACCGGCGATCCGCTGGAAGGGCTGCGGGAAGGGGGCGTGGTGTACCTGCAAAGCAGCCTGGGCCCGCGGGAAGCATGGCAAAGCCTGCCGGCCGGCGCGAAGGCTACGGTGCAGGCGCGCAACCTGCGGGTGTTCGCGGTGGATGCCAAGCGGATTGCGCGCGAGACTGCAACGCGGCCCGAATTGCAGGTGCGCATGCAGGGCATCGTGCTGTTGGGCGCTTTCCTGCGGCTGACGCCTTTCGCCGAGCGCGCCGGGTTGGGCGCGGACGAATTGTTCACGCGCCTGGAGGCCAGCCTGACCAGGTATTTTGGGAAGCGCGGCGGCCAGGTGGTAGCCGATAACCTGCGTGCGGCGCGGCGCGGGTATGAGGAAGTTACGCCGGTGGAAGTGCCCGCGGATGCGGAATGCCGGCTCGGCAATGCGGCTGCCGCGACGGCTGATCCGCTGCCGGTGCTTTTGCCGCCTGGTGACGGCGTGGTTCCGGGCGGGTTCTGCGAGGAAGTCGTGGGCTGCTACCGGGCGGGGCGCGATGGCGAACTGCCTGCCGATGAAGGAGTGGCGCGCAGCTTTATGCCGGCTTCAACAGCGGCGCTGCGCAGCTTCCGCGAGCTGGCGCCGGAGATTCCGCAGTTGATACCCGAGGCATGCGTGGGATGCATGGAATGCGTGAACGCGTGTCCCGATACCGCAATCCTGGCCAAGGTGGCGGAGGCGGGAGCACTCGAGGCCGCGCTGGCCGGTATGGGAGCAAACGGCGACAGCGCGTTCCTGCGCTCTCAACTGATGACAACGTCAAAGTACCACGAGCTGTTCACGCGGAAGGGCGAGGCAGGCGGGCTGTTTGGCATCTTTGTGGATCCGGAAAAATGCAAGGGCTGCGGCGAGTGCGTGGTGGCCTGCGGCCGCCATGACGCGCTGAAGATGGTGGCAAAGGAAGGCATGGACCTTCACTTGTACGACCGCGCGATGGAGCTTTATCGCGAGCTCCCCGAAACGCCGCGGCGGTTCATCAATGAAAAAGCTCTGGGCGATATGATGCTGGCTTCGGGCACGCAACTGTTTGCCGGAGGCGCAGGCTCGTGCATGGGCTGCGGCGAAGCTACCGCGGTTCGCATGATGCTGGCAGCCACCGGTTTTGTATATGGCGACAATCTCGGCATTGTGGCCGCCACCGGCTGCAACACGGTTTACGGGTCCACCTACCCGTTCAACCCTTACGCCGTGCCCTGGACCAACTCGCTGTTCGAAAACGCTCCGGCGGACGCCATGGGCATCCGCCTGCGCTGGAACCAGGAAGGTTATGGCGACCGGCGGTTGTGGGTGCTGGGCGGCGATGGCGCCATGTATGACATTGGCTTCCAGTCACTTTCCCGCATGCTTATGTCGGGGCTCGATATCAAAGTGCTGGTGCTCGACACCCAGGTTTATTCGAACACCGGCGGGCAGACCAGCACCGCGACGTTTACCTCGCAGGACGCCAAAATGGCCAACATTGGCAAGGCGCAGCCCGGCAAGGTGGAACGACGCAAGGAGCTTTCCCAGATCCTGCTGATGCATCCCAACGTGTTTGTGGCGCAGACCACGACCGCGCACCTGGCGCATTTCTACAAGGCCGTCATGGCGGCCAATGAGTTTCCCGGGCCGGCCGTGGTGGTGTGTTATTCCACCTGCCAGCCGGAACACGGTGTAGCCGACGACCATTCCATGATCCAGGCGAAGCTGGCCGTGGAGTCACGCGCGTTCCCGCTGCTGGTGTTCGATCCGCGCAAAGGTGAGCGCATGCGCGAGTGCCTGAGCCTGGCGGGAAATCCTGGCATGAAAGAAGACTGGTACGTGGATCCCCGGTCAGGCGAGCCCGTCAACTTTGTGAGCTTCGCGCGCACGGAGGGCAGGTTTGCCCGCCACTTCAAGCCTGACGGCAGCGCCGACGAATCCCTGCTGAACGCGCAACAGGACCGGCTGCTGAGCTGGCGGCGTTTGCAGGAGCTGGCCGGAGTGAGATAGCCGAATTGCGGAATTGCCGAACTGCGGAATTGCCGAATTGCAAACCCAGAGCTTCTTGCCGTTCGCGTCCTCCCTGGCTCACAATTTCGCACTTCCGCAGTTTCGCAGTCTCGCACTTGGTCCGTCACATCCGGCTGTGAGGCGGATCACTGCGGAGGCTTAGGTTGAGCGCGAAGCTGGGATTTAGGGAGACTGCCATGGAGACAAGCTACAGCTATACGGTGAACGGCCACTGGACAGGCGCACGCACAGGCTCGGTTTCGCCGGAAGAGATCACGCTGCCGGTGTTTTTCAGCGCGCCGGCTGAGTTCGGCGGCGAGCCCGGCCACTGGACGCCCGAACACATGCTGGTGGCCGCGGTGGCAAGTTGTTATCTGACAACCTTCAGCGCCATGGCACAAAACTCCAAGCTGCGTTTCCTGGACCTTGAACTCTCCGTTCACGGCACGCTGACAAAAGATCCCGAGGGCTGGCGGTTTACGGAATTCTGCATCCAGCCAACCATCACGCTGGAAAACGATGCCGACGAAGATCGCGCCATTCGCCTGATGCAAAAAGCAGAACGCACCTGCCTCATCGCACGCTCGCTTTCGGCGCGGGTACTGCTGCAGCCCGAAATCCAGGCGGCCGAGCCGGACCTGATTTTCGCGGAATAATGTGGCGACAATCCCTGGCGTTTGGGTCAGGACTGAAATTTATCCTCACCAGGTGTGCTACTGGGCTCCCCCGCCCCCACGCAATTGTCATTCTGAACCCGCATTGCCGGGTGAAGAATCCAGGAGCCCACTGTCCTTACGCTGATGTTGGCCGTACTCCTCGACGCTTCGCCCCGCCTGCTGTGGGCGCCGCTTGTAGGTTGCTCAAGCAGTCCAAAACCCAGCAACTGCACTCTGCCTGTGACCATCGAGCGTGCAGCGATCAGAGCGACTGCCCACCACCCACGATTGCCCTTGTCAGGCATTAACCTGGCGAGCCGTGAAAACGCAGTGCCAATTTCTTAACTGAACCCAAAGGCCCTGCGGTCGCAAGAGCGCAAGATGGCAGGGCCTTTGACTTCTCGACACGAGAGGCTTCAAATCATTGCCGGAGGCGCTATGCATGGACGGCTACTTTGCCTTCTGCGGCTTTTGCTCGTTGTGACTCTGACGCAAGCCCAGCAGAACGTCTCCGACGAAGTCAGAATCACTTCCAGCGGCTACAGAATTCTTCCCATATTTCGAACCGAAGCGAACGAAGTCCCTGTCGAAGTAATCGTTCGCAACCGGCGTGGCGAACCCGTCGCCGGTTTGCAGAGTGAGCAATTTGAAGTCTATGACTCCGGCAGGCCGGTGCAGATCCGCCGGTTTTCGGTCCAGCGGGGCGCCCGTGCCATACATGAGGCCTCCCGCGCCTCTGAAAACAAACTTCGTCAACATGCAGAGTCTGTGTCGGACGGAGTGACGGTTGCCCAAAATAGAGGCGTGCGATACGTCGAACTATTCTTTGATGATCTTGCGACGCAACAGAAGGACTTCATTGCCGCAAAGCTTGCTGCTGAACGCTTCTTGAGCCGCCTGGCCCCGGAAGACTTTGTGGGAGTCTATGCGGCCTCGGCCGGCCAGATCTCTCCCCTGTCGCAGGCTCGTGACGCCGTACTGCGAGACATCGTCGCTCTCGAGGCGCGTTCACGGTCAAGCATGGCGGGAGGGTCTTGTCCAAGGATCACGCCGTATCAGGCCATGCGCATCGTCCACACTGATCCTTCCGCAATGCAAGCTGCGCTTGCGGATTATTGCGCATGTTCGGGCAGGATGGGCTGCGATCGTCAATCCGGAGCGCCAGGAGCGGTGGGAGCGGACATCTTCAGCCCCCGCAATCAAGGCAACGTAGAGGACCTCAATATTGTGATAGCGACTGCCCAGGCAACATGGCAACAGACCAAGCAAGTCTCACAAGACGTGCTGGCCAGCATTCGTGGCGCGGTCATGGAACTGGCATCGCGCCCGGGAAAGCGAATCCTTGTTCTGGTGTCTGCCGGGTTTCTCTCTGATGACCTCGAGGGACAGATGGATCGCATTACCAGCGAGGCTCTTCGGGAGCAGGTGAGTATTAGCTCGGTTGATGCCAAGGGTCTCTATGCGGAAGCTCCGGGAAGGCCGCTCAATGAGCCCCAGCAGGGGATGGAGATGCCCCTCAGCACGTTCTTTTATGAGACGCACTCCCTGGGAGAGCGGCTGGAAGCGGAAGATGGTGCTATGGCTCGATTTGCCGAGAGCACCGGCGGGTTGATGTTCCATAACAACAACGACCTCGACCTCGGCTTTCGGCAGGTCGGGCTGTCTCCCGATGTCGCATACCTGCTTGCGATCAAACCTGCCGAGGACGGCAAGTACCACAGGCTTCAGATCAAAATTAAGGATAAGGCCTATGGTGAATTTATTCAGGTCCGCCCAGGATACTTGGCTCCAAGCAAATCTGAGGTGAACCTGGAAGCATCCACTGAAGAACTCCAGAATGCCGTGGTTGCCGGGGATGCACGAAATGGGATTCCAATGGCGGTCAAAGTGGAGCTATCAAAAGCGACCGAGCATCGCCAGCGCCTAACGGTGGGGATGCGGTTCGACATTTCTAAGCTTTCGCTACAGCGTCGCGGCGGCCGACAGACCGGAACACTGATATTCGTGGCAGCGCTATTCGATTCGACTGGGCAGTTCATCACCGGGAAGCGCGCCGATATGGACCTCGAGCTCAAGCCCGAAACTTACGACCGCCTTTCAAAGAGCGGGATCAACGGCGTATTAGCCATAGAAGTCCAGCCGGGGGCGTACCGTCTGCGGGCCGTGGTTCGCGAGGCAGCACAGGGAAAAATCGCCGCTGAGACTCGCAATCTTCGAATCGAGTGACTGGGCAGCAGAGTACCCTACTAGCGTAGTGCGTCATGCAGAATGCCGAGTATGCAGGGCAATGCCGGGGAAGGGGGGCGGGGAAGGGGGACGGCCTGAACGCAGTGGGGTTTCACGCCGTTGTGGGCCCATGTCCAACGCGCTCGGAAACGGTTTCAACGAGACGGCAAGCCTCGGCAATCGCGGGCAGGACCAGGATGCTCGCCCTGCCCGGCCGAGGCGGCCGGACCCACGTCGATTCCTGGCCGAGCACAACGAGAGAACCAATAAAAGGGCTGTGCCAGACCGATTGGACGGGGCCACGGGCGGGGCGAAGCGCCGAGGAGCACGACCGACGCTAGCAAAGAGTCAGATGCGTCCCCAGATTCTTCAGCCGCTACGCGGCTTCAGAATGACCGTTGTGGGAGAAGGAGGCGCATACGTGCAGCCGTGGCGGCGACTGCCGGGAGGATGACCACTACTCGCATGATGGTCTGCTCTCAGATCCCCGGCCTCCGTGCGGGCTTCCCAATGAACAATGTCGGGAGGGTTGGGGCCGGGGCTGAAAGCCCGATTGCTGTCCATGTTCTATTCACCGGGCTGAAAGCCCGGTGCTCCCCCCCCTGCGGAAGGGTTCATTCCAGGTTGCAACCTGCGTTTGCGGGTGGGCTGCTCAGGATGTGACTGTCCTTGGTGCTCGCCAACCCGCCGGGTTTACCAGCGAGGTGCACTGGCGTTAGCGGCTGCCCCGAGTAGCCGGCGCGCCAAATAGTGTGACGCGCATCACTGTGCAATGTTCACCGGTGGCGCAAAGTAAGCGACATCGAGGTGAACCACGTGCGCAGAGTCTTGACGCCATTCGTCTTAGCGGCATTTGCAGTCATTGTCTTTGCTCCGTCGAAATCGCTCGCCATTCCGGCATTCTCGCGGCAATACCAGACTTCATGCAGTACCTGTCACCTGGATTTCCCCAAGCTGAACGACTTCGGCAAGGCGTTCAAAGACGCCGGATTCAAGTTTCCCAAGGATGACCAGGCGTTCCTGAAAGTGCCACCGGTCATGCTGGGGGCGCCGGCACAGAAACAGATGTGGCCCAACGTCATCTGGCCCGGAACGATACCGGGGATGCCGCCCATCGGCTTGCGCATGAACAACTTTTTCCAGGCCAGCAGCACGAACGCGAATCGCTTCAGCCAACTGCAGCCGGCGGGAACGCCGCCCGGAACGGTGGGAGGTTTTCCGTTCGTGCCGCGCACGGATTTCGAAAGCGGCTTCTTCAGCATCTTCACGGCAGGCAATTTCGGAAGCGACATTGCCTTCTGGGTGGATGACGATATCAGCGTCTCAGGCGATAACTCCGCCGGCGGACTGGGCGACGGCTACTTGAAATTCGTGAACCTCAGCAGGTTTTTGAAACTGCCCGACAACGCGATCGCGCTGCGCGCGGGCCGTTTCGAGCTCGACCTGCCATTCACGCAGGCGCGCAGCATCAACATCAGCCCTTACGACATCTACAGCGAAGCCAATATCGGCGCCATGAACTCGCTGATTCCCATGCAGCAGTTCGTGAACAACCAGTTTGGCCTGGCCAATGTTGCCAACGGCGCAGAGGTCAGCGGCGGGCACCTGTACGGGGGCTATCACTACTCGGTGGCGGTCGTAAACCAGAACACGAGCGCCATAAGCCAGTCGGCAAACACCAGCATGTTCTTTCCTTCAGCCACGGGCGGCGCCAACGGCGGAGTGGGCTTCGCCTCCGATGCGAATTTCAAGGACATTTACTCGCGGTTTTCCTACAGAATTAACCTGGAGCGCGACAGCGCCAGCCGTAATGCGGTGCAGGCGGCCGGCGCCACCGGGCCGCGGGACCATACGTACATCAATTTCGGAACGTTCTATTACTACGGCCGATCAGTCCAGCGCCTGAGCGGAGTTCTGTCGAACGGGACAACCCCGGCGGTGATTACGGGCCGCGAGCCGTTCTACCGGCTGGGCGGCGACTTCAGTTTCAATTACCGCACTTTCAACCTGTTTGGGCTTTACATGTACGGCCACGACCGCAACCTGCTGCCCATCGATGCCGCCGGAAACCTGATTGTGCTGCCGATTACCAGTTCGTCCGCGCTGCCCGCCGGTTTCCTTTCGGCCCGTTCGGCTACATTTGACGGCGGATTCGTGCAGGCCGATTTTCTGGTGCACCCCTGGATCATGCTGATCGGCCGCTGGGACGCGGTGAACTCGAGTGCCGACCGCATTAACGGTCTGGCCCTGGCCCAGAACACATCGTTCCCGGTTCCGTTTCATTCCATGCGCAACCGCTATACGCCGGGAGTGCAGTTCCTGATCCACGCCAACATTAAA
This sequence comes from Acidobacteriota bacterium, assembly GCA_019236695.1. Taxonomy (GTDB): domain Bacteria; phylum Acidobacteriota; class Terriglobia; order Terriglobales; family Acidobacteriaceae; genus JAFAIN01. The sequence continues at coordinate 9,323 of JAFAIN010000116.1, forward strand.
GCTTCATTCGAATACCAGATCCGGCCGCAGCAGAGCGTGACTTTTGTTACGGGGGCAGGCGGGCTGCCGGTTGCGCTGGCCCCCTTCCGGTCGAATGCGGCCACGGCAGCGCTTGAGTTTGTCTATTAGAGATCCCAGTTCAATCAGGAGAAACACTGACCATGAAACTTGCAGTCGCAATCACCATCGTTTCGCTGGCGGCCTTCGCACACGCCGGCGATCTCAGCGGAAAAACAGCGGCGAGCGGCGGCGCCGCGGTTGTGTACGTAGAGAAGATCGCCGGCAAAACCTTCCCTGCACCGGCTCAGCATTTTTCGATCGACCAGCGGTCGCTGATGTTCCAGCCGCATGTGCTGGTTGTTCCGGCGGGCTCCACGGTTGATTTTGTGAACAGTGACACCGTGGCGCACAACGTGTTCTGGCCGGGAGTCTCCGGGAACCGCAAGCTGTCGCACAATCTGGGCACCTGGCCTCAGGGGGAGAAGAAGTCATTCACCTTCGACTCGCCGGGAGTGGTCACGCTGCTGTGCAACGTGCATCCGGAAATGTCGGCCTACATCGTGGTGAGCCCCACCCCGTATTACGCCCAGGCTGACGCCGGCGGGAATTACGCAATCCACAACATTCCAGACGGCAACTACACGGTGACGGTTTGGCACGAGGGCGGCAAGCCGGCTTCCAAGACAGTGGCCGTGAGCGGCAGCACCAAACTCGACCTGTAAATTTGCCAGCCAGTGACCAAGGGGAATAATCGATGATGAAGCCGGAGCACAATTTACGTCGCGGGGTTTGGGTGGCGCTGGTGTTCGCGTTGGGCGGGCTCGCAATGGCGCAGAAGATCGCCACGCGCACGGTGGCGCTGCCGAACACTCCAGTGACTGCAATTTCCGGGCGAAGCTGGCTGAATCATCTTGGAGCATTCGTCAACGAAACCTCGATGGGCAAGACCGGCCAGTGGGGACCTGCGCCCTCGGAAGAAGAGGACCTTGCCAAAGTTCGCGCCAAAGCGCCAGGAGGAGAAATTGCCATCGGCGCGCAAGCCTCGGGCACCATCGCCCTGACGGGCGCTGACCTTTACCGGCTGGAGTGCCAGGGATGCCATCGCACGGATGGGCGGGGCGTGCCTCCGGAGATCAACTCGATGATCAACCCGGTGCGCGCCACGTCTCCAGAACTGATTCGCAAGCACATGGAAGAGATGGGAGCGCCCATGACGGCGAAGGACGCCCGTGAGCTTGCCAGCCAGTCGCAATCCGCGCTGGTGCAGCGCATCAGCCACGGCGGCCTGCATATGCCCGGATTCCTTGACCTGAACACGGTTGAGATCCAGGCGCTGGTGGCCTATGTGAACCAGCTTGCCGGCGTGCCCGGAGCCGAAACCAGGCAGATCCGCATGAATGAGCCGACCACCCGGGTAGGTGAGCACCTGATAAAGGCCACCTGCCACATTTGCCACGACGCTACCGGCCCCAAGCCCTCAGCGCAGGAAATGATGGATGGCATGGTGCCGCCGCTCTCCACCCTGACGCGCACACGCAGCCTCAATGAATTTGTAGCCAAAGTGACGGAGGGAGCACCGGTCAGCATGGGCGTCCTGGAACTGCACTACCGCGGCCGCATGCCGGTCTTTTATTACATTCGTCCGGAGGAAGCAGCGGCAGCCTACATGTACCTGACAATGTACCCGCCCGGAACCGCGGATGAGACCGACGCCGGCTCCCGTGCCGCCGCGCCGGCAAACCCCGGCAGGAAATCAGGAGCCAAGACCAATGCTTCTCAATAGAGTTGGACACACCGCGGCATGGGTGCTGCTATGGGGCACGGCTGCTGCCGCGCAGGTGATGACTCCAAGCGACCTGAAGGATCCCTCGTCGCAGCGCCTGCAGCAGCAATACATGCCGCAGTTGAAAGCCGCGGGCGAGCGGGTGGCGGACTTGCAATTTCCCTACCATTTCTATTTGAGCCGGACACTCGATGTGAGCGAGCGCGAGGAGCAGACCCTGCCGCATGCTTCCATTCGGTTTGACAAGCTCGACCGGCGCGCGGTTCTCGCCATCACGGGAAACTACTACGCTTCGTACTCCACCAAGTTGCTGAATTCCAATCAGCGCGCCCGCCAGACGTTTCAGGATGTTCTGCTGCCGCTG
>JAFAIN010000279.1 GCA_019236695.1 Acidobacteriota bacterium
CGCCTACCCGGTGGATGCGCGCGGCCTGCTCACGCGTGAGCCGGAAAGGGACGAGTACGACGTCGCAGCTACAAACCGAATTTTCCGTGACCCCTCTTCGGCGGCCCCCTCTCAAACCTCACAGCCGATTGGCATCGAGACCATGCAGCGGATAGCAGAGGCGACAGGCGGTCAGGCTTTCGTAAATACCAATGACCTCACCGGCGCCATCCGCACGATAATCGAAGATTCAGCCGTTGGGTACAGCCTGGGGTTCTATGTGGCCCCGAGTTCCCTGGACGGCAAGTTCCATCCTGTGAAGGTTGAAGTGAAGCGCCCCGGCGTGACGGTAGTGGCGCAAAAGGGCTATTTCGCATTCAAAGATGATCCGGCAACCATGGGTGAGCGGCAAGCCAGTTTTATCGCCGCAATCCGCAGCCCGCTGGATTCATCCGCCATCCCGCTTGAGATCAAAGTGGACCGCTTGCCGCCTCCGCAGAACTCATGGCAGATTGTGGCGGCATTCGGCATCAGGGGGCTGCGGCTTACGGAAAGCCCTGATGCGCGGAGCGGAGTGGTTGACGTTTACGTCATCGAGCAGGACGCGGCCGGCAATGTGCTCCGCCAGGCCGCCAACCGGATGCACCTGAAGCTGACTGAGCAGCAATACCGAAGATACCTGGAGACCGGGATTGGATTTCGCCAATTAATCCATCCGAACCCCGGGGCTACAACGGTTCGCGTGATCGTGCAGGACCGGAACACGTCACAGTTGGGCAGCGCGATTATCCCCCTGGCCGAGGTGAGGTGAATTCTTGCTTGAGGAGCCGACCGGCCCGGGGATTGCTATTCTGTCCAGTCCTCGATCCGCCGGATCCGGGCGAAAGCGCGGTCGTTCGTCACCAGGGTCACGCCTAACGCCAGCGCTTGAGCGGCAATCATCATGTCAAACCCGCCCATGACCTGACCCTCGCGCTCAAGGCGGGCACGGAGCTCGCCGAATCGTCGCGCCGCCGCCGAATCCCAGGCAATGATCGTGATCGCGAGCAGAAAACGCTCGATGACGGATTCGAGAGGCGCGGAAAATCTGCGCGCGGCGCCGTAGTGCAACTCGCCTTCCGTCACGGCAGAGATAGCGAGCTCTGCCATCGTGCACCTGGTGAGCCGCCGGTCAAATGCGGAGTTCTTTCTGTTTATGGCGTAACTGGCCGCATTGGTGTCAAGGAGGTAGCGGATGTTCACTCAAAAAGCTCCCGTTTTTCGGGAGTCGAGTCCTTTCGGCCAGCCAGGAATTCAGCGAACGCGCGCTTATCCATGCGGATGGCGCAGTCACGAAATTTGAAGAACTCACGCCATGAACCGGGCCGGCTCGACAGGACAACATCCCCAGTGTTCTCGTCCCTGCGAATGAAGACCTCTTTTCCCTCGAAACGGAATTCCGCCGGTAGCCGGACGGCCTGACTCCGGCCATTCTTAAAGAGTTTTGCTGTGCGCGGCATGAGGCAGTATATACCACGATATATCACAGGCCCGGTGAACTTTCTGCTGAGACCCGGTCTTTCGTCTCCCAGGCCGGACCCAGTATCTGACTGCCGTCTGAGGCGCCATTCCCAAAAAGTAGAAGGGCTCAAGTGGCCAAGGCCGGCCGCTCAAGCCCTCTGTCTCCCAGGTCTGTGGTAGGTGAATGGAGTATGCGGCAGGATCGCTGTGCAGCCAAGATGCCGGAGGTACATTGTCCTTTGGTAACGTTACGGCTCGGTAACAAGCGAATGCGTAATGGCATGGACGGAGAGCGCAATGCGGTTCTGCACGCCGACTTTGCGCATCAGCTTTGCCACATGGGCTTTGACGGTGCGTTCCTCGATACCCAGCGCGCAGCCGATTTCCTTGTTCGAGCGACCCGCAACCAGCAGTTCCAGCACTTCGTGCTCGCGGTCCGTGAAGCTCAGGCGGCCTGCAGGGAACATGCGCCCCGAAGCCGTTACGCGATCCACGAACATGGACAGCACGCGCCGCGGCGCCCAGATGGAGCCCTGCAGGACGACGCGGATCGCCATGATGAACTCCGCGGGTGAGGCGATTTCATCCACGTACCCTTTTGCGCCGGCGCCGAGCGCCTTCAGGATGGTTTCCTCATCGGCTACGGAACCCGTTACAACAACGCGCAGGTCAGGACGAGCGGCTTTCAACCCGGCGATCATGTCAAAAAGATTTTCGCCGTTGCGGCTGGCTAGAAGCGCAACCTGAATTTCGGGCCGGCCCCCGATCTCATTCAATTCTGACGATACCAGCTCAATATCAGGCTCCCCATCGAATAGCGCGCGAAATCCCACCAGCCGCAGCGGGTCACTTTCTATGATGGCAATACGGGTAGGCGCTTGGTTCTGCGAGGACGTTTTCATTGGTTTAAACTTCTCCGGACGCGTGATGTCAGCATGGGGCAAGCAGAGTAGGCAGTCAATTAATAAACGGTCACGCTGCAGTTACCCCCGTCATCCCACACCGGTGACGTGACGCACAGAGGTTCAAAATGGCCGCTACATCGCGGTTTTCGCTGGTTTGCGTGCTGGGGCTCGCGCTCGCGGGCCTGGCGCAAAATGGCGCTCCTTCCAGTTCGGTCAGCCTCCTTCCCGGCGCGAATTCGGCTGCGGAATCTTCGGCTATTGCCTACATGCGAACGGTTATGCGCTCAGAATTTCTGTACAGGCAGAAACACAAGGAATTCGCGCGGACCCTCGCGCTACTGGTCGGCAGCGGGTCTTTTACCAGGCGCATGGCGCGAACAGACCGCGGCGACTATACGGTGCGCTACTCCGGCAACGGGCAGGATTACGGGCTGTCACTGGTGCCTGCCGCATATGACGACCAGCACCGCGCGTTTTACGTGGACCAGGATGGCACGATCCGCGCCCAGGAGGGCCGGCCCGCAAATGCCCAGTCACCCGCACTGCTGCCAAAGCGGAAGTAAGCCTTTGCTGGGGAGCATTCTATTTCGCGCTGGCTCTGGTGTTTGCTTCCCGGGAACGAATGTCGGAATAACCGATCCGGAAGCCGGTTGCATATCCACGGCAGGCAGCTTTCTGGGGGTCGCCAAGGCGCTTGTCATCTGCGGTTGGGCCGTAAAGATGGCCCATGCAGAATGAAGTCAGGTATGCAAAATCGCCGAGCGGCGCGCGCGGTTTCCCCGCATACGCCTGGCCGGCAAAGTATCCGTCTTCAAAGCCGCGGTTAAAATTTGCGGCCATAGCCATCCCGGAACCGGGAGCATCGTTGTTGGGCAACTCCGTGCCTAGCACAGCGGCGGCCTCGCGCATTTCGGAGATCGCACGGAATTCACTGCCGGCAGCACCATCCGCGTACCCGGCTACAAAACCCTGGCTGTAGCCCTTTCGCAGTGAAGCCGGATTTTGCGACGGGATTAGATTTTCCGGATGCGAGCGCGCTCTTGCATGGACTCCGCGGCTTAGCCGGCCAAACTGCAAATCCTGGTCGGCGGCATGGAAGCCATCCTCATAGCCGTGGATGTAGCCGTGCGCGAAGGCAGACTGTGTGAACAGAGAGGCTGCCGCATCGCTAAAGTGCGGGTCGCCGGACGACTGCGCCACGGAAACCTCGCAGGCGAGCACGACCAGCGCCACAGCTACTCTGAAGCTCACGCAAGGTCAGATGAAGCCGCCCGCGGATTTGATGCAAGCGGGGCGGGGGATCTCAATTTCCTTGCCGGATAAGGTAATTCCGGCGCCTCACTAAGGCGATTTGCGGCTTTCGCGGGTTCGAGGGCAGCCCGATACTCGCATCACTTCACGCAATTCCAAGTGAGACTCGAATCCCGCTTGCACAAAAATCCTGGGGGAAATGTGCAGCGGGCACAGGGAATCAGTTGGTGCAAAAGTCCCGGGGCATTGCTTCGGGACTTCTTGCTTGCATATCACCCGGAGGTCATTTCCTGCCATGCCTCAGGGATGGCGCGCGGGCCTTCTTCTTCCAGCCGCTGCTTCAGGCGGGCAATCACCGAGATGATTTGCGAGCCGCGGTCCAGGTATTCCGGCGCGCGCTCCCATAAAGCTTCCAGATATTCGGGATGTTCGGCAGCCAGCAGCGCCAGCCCCACACCGGCGAGAGCGATTCCTTCCGGCCGGCGTCCGCGAATGATAAGCGCGGCGCTTGCGCCCATTGCCGCAAACATTGCCACGCGTTTCCAATTGTTCATTTCCGGGCTCCTTTTCAGCAACACAGCATTTAGAGCGACCCTGGCGGTTTGCCGTTGCTTTACGGCTAGAACTGCCTCACTGCCGTGCCCGTCATAAGCCGCGCGGTGTCGGAATCGAAAATCAGCGCGTTATTGGAATCCAGAATATAGACAACCAGAACTCCGTGCACCAGCGCGGTAGAACTGTCGAGCACCTGGATGGTGGCGCGGCCAGTTCCCGGATCTACGGACAGCACGTTGGCTTTTATGGTGTTGCCGGTGGAAGGCGTACTTCCCGCAACCACATCCACGCTGCCTCCGAGCGTCTGCCCGACCGTAAACGTCCATTGCCCGGTAATTCCCTCCGGAGCAGGGGGCGATGCGGGCTCGAATCCCGAAAGGCTGAAGGCAAAGCCTCCCGCCAGAGTTGTCAGAGAAAACGAGGCGATGGTTTGCGGCAAAACCGCGCCGATGGACACGGCTGAGCCGTCGGTTTCCAGAATGGCGAACCCACCATCGCTGCGCGGGTACATTACATAATTCAGATAAACGTGATTGGCGTTCCACGTAACGGTGGTTCGGCCGGTGTTGGGATCGGTCACGAAATACGAACCCTGGGTGTCGGAAACCGTCTGGTTTACTCCATCGAGCACGCGATTGGAAATGCCTACGCCGCCGTCGAGGGTAAACACGCCGCCCATTGCAAATGGAGCTCCCGAGGCGGCAGTACCGGCCATTGTGAGCGCATAACGGCCGGCGAAACTTTGGCCGGAGAACCCGCCGGCGGGAGGTGCCGGTTGGCTGATCAACTCGCCCGCGCCGGTGAAGGCGCCGTCTGACTCGAGCAGCTTGAAGCGGGTGGCGCTCACGGCATAGCAGATGAAGCTTTGCGAGTTGAGGTTGAGGGTGCCGCGCCCACCGGAAAACGTGTAGCTGCCGGCGGCGGGCTGCGTGGCGGAAAAAACAAAGTTCCTGTTGCTGTCGAGCACTCCGGAGGCGATAGCGCCGCTTCCGTTGGCGCTGATGCTGCCCACCATGGCCGCCGGAGCTGCAGGAGCGGCGGTGGTAGCGCCGGTTACGGAGATCACGTACGCACCCTGCAGCGCAATCCCAGCCGGCGGCAACTGCTGCAGGTCAAGCGTGCCGGTGAGCACAGCGCCAGACGGCGAAACCGCGGTGACCAATCCACCGGCATGGCTGGCAGCAACCATCTCCCAGGTCCATGCGCCGCCTGCGGTCTGAACAGTGGCGCTGCCGCGCCCATCACTGCCCAGGGAATAAGTTCCGCCTGTTATCGCTGCCGTCGCACTACTCCCCGTGGAATCGAGCGATCCAGACGTGAGGTGGCTGTTTCCGTCGAAGCTCACAACGCCGGCCACCGCCAGGCCAGACGTTTGGGCTGGGCCCCTGAGCGCAAAAACGTAAGCCCCGGACAATGTGGCCGGCGAAACCTGTACCGTAACGGTGGTCGAGTTCGGCGCGGCGCTGCCGTTCGGCATGCTGGCTTCGACCGTAATGATTCCGCCGGGCGGAGGCGAAACCGGTGCGGTGAACAAGCCGGCTGCCGTTATGCTTCCGCAGCCTCCCGCAGTTGTGCTGGGGCATGAAACGGACCAGGCCGGCGACACCGTGCTTCCCAGCGAAGTTGCGGTGAATGCCTGGTTCGCGCCGCCGGCCAGTGTAACGGCGGTGGGCGATATTACGAGTTGCGGGGGCGAAATCGTTACCGCGGCCGAAGCGCTTTGTGATGTATCGGCCTGAGCTATCGCCATAACCGTGATGGCGGGAACAGGAAATGTGTTCGGCGCGGTGTAGAGCCCGCTGGTGCTGATGGTTCCGGTGGCAGCGCCTCCGCCCGTAACTCCGTTTACCTGCCATGTAACGTTCTTGTTCGAACTCGAAAGATTCACCGTGGCAGTGAACTGCACCGTTCCCCCCGCAGCCACTGTGGCAGGCGACGGAACAATCTCCACGGCTGCCTGAATCGAAACTGCGGCTGACGCGTTGACGGTGGCGTTGGCCTGCGGGGTCGCAGTCACCGTAACGGCGGCAGGGCTCGGGATGATTGCGGGCGCGGTGTACAGCCCGGTGGCGCTGATGGTACCCACAGTCGAATTACCGCCCACCGTGCCGTTCACAGCCCAGGTGACGCTGGTGTTCGTGCTGTTGGTTACGGTCGCGGTGAACTGCTGGGTTTTGCCCGGGACAACCGAGACTGCCAGGGGCGTGATGCTGATGCCCACCGTGCCGGAGCTGCCGCTTCCGCCGCCGCATGCCGTTGACATGCCGGCAATAAGACACACAAATGCAAAGGCTATGCGCTTCATCGCTTCAGGAATCTTGAACTGGGTCGCTGCGGACACCAAAGCACCTGCGTCCTGGGAAGACGAGCTCAAACAGGTGGTCGAATGCGAGAGTACCCTGCTGACAATTAAACCGCAACCGGGCAGGGCTGCGCCACCAAAAATGTAAAGAATTCTTAATCGGCTGCTTCCGGTTCGTCACGGCATTTTGATCATGTATTCACCGCAAGCTTCGAAGGCGGACAGCAGGCGGGTGAGGCCCAGAAGTTCGCGGATACGCTGGTTGAAATTGACCAGCCGGAATTCGCACTTGGCGGCATGCGCCGAAACGTAGAGCGCCACTACAGCGCCGAGCCCCGAACTATCCATGGAAATCACATGAGTGAAATCAAGCACCAGGCTCGTACAGCGCGGCAACAGTTCCTTGACTTCCGCTTTGAAGCCGGCGCTGGCTTCCCGGTTCAGCTTGCCGGTGCAGACGCAGGTGGCAGCGGAGCCATTCCTCTTGATCTGCATGCGAAAAACGACGCTCGGAGCGGGCTGGGCCATGGTTCCCTCAGAAGGCGAATTATTTTAACAGCTCCCTTCCGGCATCAGTCTGCCTACGAAGGCCGAGGGCCGTCTGGCTAACCCAGCCGGCGATCGCGTAAGGCCGGAAATTGCTGGCGGACGCGCCGGGCCAGGCCGAAATCGATTCTTGCGTGCAAAACCTCCTCGCCTTCCCCGGCGCGGGCGACGACTACCCCCCAGGGATCCACCACCAGGCTGCTGCCCAGCAGCCTGCGGCCGCGAGTTTCGCCGGCGGCGTTGCAGGCCACCACGAATGCCAGGTTCTCAATCGCCCTGGCTCGGTTCAGAACGAGCCAGTGCTCCGGCCGCGTACACGGCCAGGCCGAACTGACCAGGAACACCTCGGCTCCCCCGCGCGACAGGATGCGATAGAGCTCAGGAAAGCGAAGGTCGTAGCACGTGCTGAGCCCGGCAATGCCGAATGGCGTGGCCACAATGGCTGGGGCTTCGCCGGGGTGCAGCAGGCTCCTCTCGTCGGATTCATGCCCGAACAGGTGGAGCTTACGGTAGGTGGAGACGAGGCGGCCCTGCGGATCAAACAGCAGGCTGCTATTGTGCAGCGTACCTTCGCTGGTCCGCTCAATAAAGCTTCCGGCATGAAGCCACATCCGTTTTTCCCGCGCCACTGCCGCAAGCGCCTCTGACTGAGGGCCCGGAATGGTTTCGGCAACCGCCTGGTATTGATCGAAATTGAAAAACCCCACCGTCCACAGTTCCGGCAAGATGGCGAGTTGCACCCTGGTGATGAGCGAGCGCAGCATGCCGAGCCCGCGCTGCCGGCGCTGCTCGGGTGTTTCATCGTCGTGAACCGCGATCTGAAGAAGCGCGATGTCGGTTATGGATGGCAGCACTGTGTGTTACCTTAACCCGGCAAAGCGTGAAATGAAAATCGTTGGCACGGGTATTGACCTGGTGGAAGTGGAGCGCATTGAGCAATCCATTGAGCGGTTTGGCGAGCGCTTCCTCAAACGGGTGTTCACGGCGGAGGAAATTCGCTACTGCCGCTCAAAAGCGAATTCTGCCGAGCGCTTTGCCGCCCGCTTTGCAGCCAAAGAGGCGGGGATGAAAGCGATCGGCACCGGTTGGCATGGCGGAGTGACTTGGCATGACCTTGAGGTGAAGCGCGAGTCCTCAGGAAGGCCGTTACTGCACTATTCGGGCGCGGCAGCGCGGTATGCGGCGCTCCTCGGCGCCACTCGCGTGTGGCTGTCCCTCTCCCATACCGGCGGCCATGCCATCGCACAAGTCATACTCGAAGGCGACTAAACAGAGCCTATGCCAAATGGCGGGCCCACGATGCTCGCCTTCGGGTTGGCAATTCCGCAGTTTCGCACGCGCCGAAGCTGCTATGATGACCTGCTTCTGCGGCTCTGGAAGGTGGCTTCGCGAGCCCGTGTGCGAAGCTGTAGCGCAGGGAAAAATTGGCGACTCAGAAACAGATCAAGTGGGCCCAGCTCAGAGTGGGCCTGACCGTGGTTTTTGCCAGCATCGCGCTCGCGGCTTTGATTTTCCTGATGAGCGGAACCGTTGGCCTGTTCTCACCCAAGCTGGAGCTCTACGCCTATTTCGAAAATGCAGGAGGGCTTCGCATAGG
>JAFAIN010000186.1 GCA_019236695.1 Acidobacteriota bacterium
GGTCGCTGTTCCCCTCTAGCTTTTCTTCAGCTCCACCAGAACCTGTCGCGCCACTTCTTTCAGCGTTTCGAAGACGCCCCGGCCCTCGGATGCGATGGCCTCGAATACCTGCTCATTGCGGCGCACCAGCTCGCGTTTCAGCTCCGGCGCCGGCAGCGCCATGGGCAGGTCGCGCTTGTTCAGTTGCAGCACGTAGGGAATGCTTTCAAAATCGTAGCCGTGCTCGCCGAGGTTGGCCCTGAGGTTTTCAATGGCTTCCAGGTTCGCGTCCATGCGCTCACGCTGGGAGTCAGCCACCATCACCACACCGTCAACCCCGCGCAGAATCAGTTTGCGGCTGGCATCGTAGAACACCTGGCCGGGAACGGTGTAGAGATGGAAGCGGGTGCGGAAGCCGCGCACGGTTCCAAAATCCAGCGGAAGGAAATCGAAGAAGAGGGTGCGCTCGGTTTCCGTGGCCAGCGAGATCATTTTGCCGCGCTGGTTCGATGAGGTTTTCTCGTAGATATACTGCAGGTTCGTGGTCTTGCCGCCAAGGCCCGCGCCGTAATACACAATTTTGCAATTGATTTCGCGCGCCGCGAAATTAATGAAGCTCAAATCAGGTCCTCAGGCATGCGGGAGGTCAGTTTCTTTGTACCACAGAAGGCAGAGCAGCCCCTAGCCGGCTGCGTGGCAGGCCGCCCCTCAGGTCAGCCCTCGTCACACCATGGCTGGCGCCAGCCGCGCGAGCAAAAGCGCGCTTTGGAATCGGCTCTCACCGCTGTACATTTGCCTTTAACCTGATGCCGTCAAATCTGTCTGAATTCGTGCCCGCGGAGATCGGGCCGATGTCTGACCCGCAGGTGGATATCCCGAGGATTGCGAGGGACCAGAATCTCTCGGCCTTGATTTCGTCGGCAATACGGCGGATTCCTACGTGTCATTGCCTTTGGCTGGCAGACGCGCGGGAGCTCGAGCTCCCGCCCGAGAGCGTGCACCTGGTTCTGACATCCCCGCCGTACTGGACTCTCAAGGAATATCGCGACAGCGCCGGACAATTGGGGCATATAGCGGAGTATGAGCGGTTCCTCGCGGAGTTGGACAAAGTGTGGCAGCGCTGTTTCGACGCCCTGGTGCCCGGTGGACGGCTCATCTGCGTGGTCGGAGACGTGTGCCTCTCGCGGAGGAAAAACGGGGGGCGCCACATGGTCGTCCCGTTGCACGCCTCTATCCAGGAGCATTGCGCACGAATCGGCTTTGACAATCTGGCGCCGATATTCTGGCACAAAATTGCAAACGCGAACTATGAAGTCGAAAACGGTGGCGGCTTTCTGGGGAAGCCTTACGAACCGAACTGCGTTATCAAGAACGATATCGAATTCCTCCTGATGGAGCGCAAACCGGGAGGCTATCGAACGCCAGGCCTGCCGAGCAGAATCTTGAGCATCATCCCGGCAGATTCGCATCGCCGGTTCTTTCAGCAGATATGGGATGACATCCCCGGGGCCTCGACCAAAGCTCACCCGGCCCCTTTTCCGCTGGCGCTGGCCGAGCGCCTGGTTCGCATGTTCAGTTTTGTTGGCGACACCGTTCTTGACCCATTCATGGGCACCGGGACGACGTCTGTTGCGGCGGCCTTGACCGGAAGAAACAGTATCGGAATTGAAGTTGATCCTCACTATTACGGCAACTCTGAACGGCGGATCGCGACCGACACGTCATCCCTTTTCAGCGCAGTAACAATTCAGACGTTTTCGACATCGAATGGCACTCGAAACCGATCTCCGCGAGCGCGTTAAAGCGGCAGTCAGACACTTCTGGCTCACTCGCTCCCAGCAGGCTGCCAGGCAGGGGATTCTATCGGGCGAGCGAGACGCAGGCGAGCGCACGGCCGTTACCGGAGGCGCGCAGATGGATGGGTTCGTAAATCTTATCCGCGACCTGCTCTGCGGCGCCGGATTGCCGCAGACCCGGGTGTATTGTGAGCGTTCGCTGGAGATTCCCGGTTGGTATCGCCCTGAAAAGCAGTGGGATCTGCTCATCGTGATCGAGGGCCGCCTGCTGGCAGCCGTCGAGTTCAAGTCACAAATTGGACCGTCATTCGGCAATAACTACAACAACAGAACTGAGGAAGCGCTCGGCAGCGCGACAGATGTATGGGCGGCCTACCGCGAGGGAGCCTTCGCGCCTTCGGCCAGACCATGGCTCGGGTACTTGATGCTCCTTGAGCAGTCCACGGGTTCTACCGTTCCGGTCCGGGCACGTGAGCCGCACTTCAAAGTGTTTCAGGAGTTCCGCGACGCCTCATACGCCCAGAGATATCAAATTCTGCTCACCAAGATGGTACGGGAAAGGCTCTATGATGCAGCGTGCCTCATGCTCACCGGGCGTGCGCAGGAGCAGAGCGGCGAATACACCGAACCCTCGCCTGAATTGTCATTTCAAAACTTCCTGGCTTCCCTGACTGCGAAAGTACTCGCGGAGGTCAAATAAGCCTGAGTCGCGGCAGGCGAAAAACGATTGCAGGCACACGCGAGTGACCTGCTGATTTGATTCCTATTTATCGCTGCGAGTGTGTCGAAGCGTGGAAGGGAGTGCGGTCGGCGCCTATCATTATGCGAACCTGCTCGAGGGTCTTGCGCGCGTCATTTGCGGCCGCGTCCTGCGGCGCCGCTCGAAGGTATTCTTCCAGGTCGGGAATCGCTCCCTCGTAATTCTGCTGTTTCAGGTAGATTCGGGCGCGCACCAGGCGGATGGGCGGAAACGGTGGAAGCGCCAGTTCGAGCGCGCGGTTCACCTCGCGCAGCGCGGCCGCATAGTTTTGCCGCCCCAGCTCAGTTTTGCCCATTTCGAAATGCGCCTGCCAGGAACGAGGCTCCAACCCCTCGGCACGCTGAAGCGAGCGCGCGGCGTCCTCATAGCGGCCCAGAGCATTGTAAGCGGCCCCCATGGCGGCATAGCTCATGGCAAAATCAGGATCGCTCGCAATGGCGGCCTGCAGGTCCTGAAGCGCCTCCTGCATCTGGCGGCTGTCCATTTTGAGAATGCCGCGCAGGGTGAGCGCTTGCGCGTACGCCGGGTAAATGGCCAGCGCCGCTTCTGTTTCCGCACGGGCTTCGCCGAGCCTCTGCTCCCGCATCGCTTCGGCAGCTTTTTCCACGTGCTGGCGCGCCTTTTTCGGGGCTTTCATTTCTGCTATCGAGATCGTGCTTCGGGTTGTGCCTTGCTGATCGCCGGCGCGCTCGGGCTGCCGAATCGAAGCCGTGGTGCCGGCAGACTTTACCGCCGCCTCTTGACGGTGCTGCACCCCTTCCGGTAATTCATACGTTCCTACACCGAGCTGGCCCAGATTGCGGAGCTGGCCGGCGGCGAAGCTGCTTACGATGACGGTTGCGATCAGAAGAGGAGTACGAACCACAGGAAGCCCAAAGGCACCTAGAGGTCCGCTGCCAGGTTCCCTACTACCTGGCCTGATGGAGCCGCACAAAAGTGCGAGTTGCGAATTCCGGACAACAAACTCAATTCGCACTGCCATTGCATGCCGGCACGGGCGGTGGACCGGGAGAGTTCAGAAGCTCAAGCGACCTGCACCGAATGCGCCAGCACCCTCAACCGCATAGTTGCGCTGGGCTGCCATCGCCGCAACGGTACGGAAGTCACTGGCACCAGGGTTGTATCCGGTTTTGGCCGGTGTTTTGCGCCATTGACGCATCCCGCAAGACTGAGGTGTGGACACAACTGCACTCTCTATCACGCATGCCAGACGTCCGTTTGACCCCGGCGGGCCAAGCACGTTAGAATCATCAAGTTGCCTGTCCTGCAGGCCCCGCCAGGGTGTGCCCCGGCTTGCTGAAGTCCGGCGCGGCGCGGGTGGAACAACACCGATTCAGCTTGCAAAAGCGGAGGGTTCTTTATGTACGCGGTGATACGCGCCGGCGGAAAACAATATCGAGTGGCGCCGGGGGATGTGATTCGAGTGGAGAGCACTCCGGCCGAGAATGGCACGATCGAGTTCGGCGACATTCTGGCCGTCAGCGGCGAAGCAGGGAAGATTGGGCGGCCCGAGAGCGGCGCCCGCGTGACCGGTTCGGTGGTGGAAGAAGGGCGGAGCGACAAAGTCCTGGTATTCCACTACAAGCGCAAGAAGCAGTACAAGAAGCTGCGCGGTCATCGCCAGGGCTACACCGCCGTGCGCATCACCGAGATCGCGTTCGACGGCCAGACGTTCACCGCCCCCGAAGCTCCGGCGCCAACGCCCAAGCGGCGCGCAGAGCCTGCCGAAGCTGAATCGCAGGGCGCTTCCGAACCGGCAGCAGCGAAACGCAAAGGCGGCAGCCGGGCATCCGGCCAGAAGCCAGCCGGCAGGAAGTCAGCCGCCAAGAAGGGCGGGCCCGCAAAAAGCGCCGCCAAAAAGCAGCCCAAAAAGAAGTGAAATGTGAAATCTGAAATGTGAAATCTGAAATGTGAAATGTTACTTTTCACTTTCAACATTTCACATTCAACATTGAGGAAAAATGGCACATAAGAAGGGATTAGGAAGTTCGAGGAACGGGCGCGATTCGAATTCGCAGCGCCTGGGCTTCAAAGTTTTCGGCGGGCAAACCGTTCCGGGCGGGTCGATCATCGTGCGCCAGCGCGGCACCCGCATCAAGCCGGGGTTGAACGTGGGCCGCGGCAAGGACGATACGCTGTTCGCCAAGGTCACGGGCGTGGTGAAGTTCCTCGATAAGGGCCGTATGGGCAAATTCGTCACCGTCGAGGCTGTCACGACCGGCGGGAAGTAACCTGGCCGAGCTGCTGCACAGGTGATTCAGAAGGGAGTCACTGTCATTTTGAAGCGCAGCGAAGGATCCCGCAGGGCCGGCAGTATCGCAGCGGTGGGCAGAATACTACGAGGGCCATTGGCCGGAAATGCCGGCTATCGCGTACCGCAAGCGGCTTCGGGATTCCTCGGTGCGCTTCGGAATGACATTCCCTATCACGTATAGAGAAATTTGTAATTTCGTAATTTCCTGCGGAGACACGGAGACACGGAGTAAATTGATTTCCCATGTTTTCTCCGCGCCTCAGCGTCTCCGTGGTGAATAAAGTTTTTCTGGGCCGCTGCCGCTCTTTCGCAAACACCTCTCCAGCCTTCATCACGAATCGCACTTTCTGCAGGCTGCTCCAAGCCGTGCCGTAAGTACAACCAGCAATGCCAGTGTGGCGTTCATGGCGGATGCCGCGTGTAACAAATTGCTGAACTTCATGGCCGGGAATAATTCCTGAAAGACTTCCGAACTTCACCCGTCATTCATTCGTAATAAGGGGAGAGCGATCCCATGCAGACACTCAAGAACGACGTTGTTTATGGCCTGCGCATGCTGCGCAAGAGCCCGGGCTTTACGCTGGTGGCCGCGCTGACGCTGGCGCTCGGCATCGGCGCCAACACCGCCATCTTCAGCATGGTCGATGCCATGGTGCTGCGGTTGCTGCCCGTGCCCGATGCCAAGCAGATCATGGTACTGGCTCACCGGCAGGGCAATGGCGACCCCGATAATCAGTTTTCCATTCCCGAATATCGCCAGATCGTGGCACAGTCGCCCGAAGTATTTTCGGGCGTTTTCGGGTACGAGTTCGGCATGGACGGGCTGAGCGTGAACGGCAAGGCCGATCGCCTGATGACCAACTACGTCACGGGAAACTTTTTCAGCGCGCTCGGGATTACGCCGCTCCTGGGGCGGTTCATCGTTCCGGGCGAAGGCGAAACCCCGGGAGCCGATCCCGTTATCGTCCTTTCGTACGGGTACTGGCACAGGCGCTTCAACGGCGACCCCGGCATCGTAGGCCGGAAAGTTCTGGTTGATGGCAAGCCACTCACGGTGATTGGGGTTACGCGCGAAGATTTCCACGGCGCCTATCCTCTGGTCGACTGCCAGGCCTACCTGCCGCTCGGCATGAAGGTGCTCGAGGGGTCGCCCGCCGATTTCATGCAGCAGCACCAGCGCGACCTTGCCACGCTGGCACGGCTCAGGCCTGACCGCACGCTCGAGCAGGCGCGGGCATCGCTGGCCGTGCTGGCGGGCCGCATGGCGAAGGAGAATCCGGAAAAGGAAAAAGAGCTGAAGCTGATGGTCTTTCCCGAGCCTCGCGCCCGGCCCAATCCGGATCCTCAGAACGTCATGCTGATGATCTCGGGCCTGTTCCTTGGCCTGGCCGTAATGCTGCTTCTGCTTGCCTGCCTCAACGTGGCCAACATCCTGCTGGTTCGCGCCACCATTCGCGAAGGTGAAATGGCGATTCGCGCGGCACTGGGCGCAGCTCGTGCGCGGCTCATTCGCCAACTGCTCACCGAGAGCGTGCTGCTGGCGCTGCTGGGAGCATTGGCGGGCATCGCTCTGGGCCGGGGCGCCAGCTTCCTGACCAGCCATCTCGACCTGCATACCGATTTGCCGGTGCGGCTCGATTTTGGCTTTGACTGGCTGGTGTTCGCTTACGCCATGGGAGCAGCTCTGCTCACGGGGATTGTTGTCGGCATCGTGCCCGCGTTTCGGGCATCGCGCGGCAATGTCAGCGGGCTGCTGCATCAGGTGGGCCGCGGCATGGTGGGCGGAACTCACCGCCTGCGCAGCGCGCTGGTCATTGCCCAGGTGGCGGGCTCATTGACGTTGCTGATTGTTGCCGGCCTGTTCTTTCGCAGCCTGACTGCCGTTCAGCACAGCGATATCGGCTTCGATCCGCATAACGTCGCGGTCGCCAGCATGGATCCGGGCGAAATCGGCTACAACGAAGCCCAGGGTTTACAGTTCTACAGGGCGCTTCTGGATCGCGCCAGCGCCATTCCCGGCGTGCAGTCAGCCGCGCTCGCCAGCGCAATCCCGCTCGGTTATTACAATGACGCAGCCACGCTGACCATCGACGGCTACACGCCGGGGCCCAATGAGCGGCCGCCGCATGCCATGTTCACCAATATCAGTCCCGGATACTTCGAAACGCTGAGGATCCCGCTGGTGGGCGGTCGCGGGTTCAACAGCGACGATAGCAACGCGCGCCCATTCGTCGCCATCGTGAACCAGGCCATGGCCAAGCTCTATTGGCCGAACCAGAGCCCGCTGGGCCGCCGGTTTGTTATGGCAAACGATCCCAAACATTCCGTTGAAGTGGTAGGCATCGCGAAAGATTCGCGCACCATGGGGCTTACCGGCCCGATTGGCCCGCAACTCTACCTCCCGCTGGAGCAGCACTATAACGGAGGCGTTGGCTCATTGCAGACTCTGCTGGTCCGCACCGCCGGTGACCCGGCTCGGGCCGTTCCCGAAATCGAGGGCCTGATTCGCAGCCTGGCGCCCGACCTGCCGGTGTTTGACGCCCAGCCGATGCTGCGCGCAATCGACACGCTCAATGGCCTGCTGATGTTTGAAATTGGAGCGGTGCTGGCCGGCGCCCTGGGTGCATTAGGACTGGTGCTCTCGGTTGTGGGTGTGTATGGAGTGCTGTCCTATGCGGCCAGCCAGCGCACCAAGGAGATAGGGATTCGCATGGCGCTGGGAGCTCAGCCCTCCTCCATCCTTGCCATGGTGCTTCGCCAGGGAGGCGTCCTGGTGGGCGTTGGCCTGGCGATCGGACTGGCCTGCGCCCTGGGAGCTTCCAGGCTGGTTGGAAATTTCCTGGCCGTCAGCCCCATGGATCCGATGACCTATGCCGGCGTAACCCTCGTCTTGACCATGGTCGCGCTGGTGGCCTGCTACCTGCCGGCACGGCGGACCATGCAGGTGGATCCCATGCGAGCCCTGCGGCACGAATAATTTTCCGGCGGGGCACCTGACGTGGCGCCGGCCGCCCTCGGCCGGGCAGGCGGCCGAAGGCCGCTATCACTTAGGGAAGCGGAGGCCCGCAGGCCTGCGCCGCCGATGGGCTGTGGGAGCAATCTCCTGATCGTGTCCGTAACTATATGATTCTGCTGACCGAATCTCGCATGCGCCGAAATCGCTTGGTTCTACCATCTACTCTGGATTATCCTATTACCAGCTCTAGTTGGTGAGAGCAGTTGTAAGCCGCTTGCTGCGTTTTTCCTCCCCGGCCGCACCCAACTGTGCGGGTCTGGGGCTTCGGGAGTTGCGTTGCCTGCCTTGCATTTTCTCCGATCCATCTGAGCCCTACATTTCAATTGAAGGAATTCGACTGCAACATGGAACAAGGTACAGTGAAGTGGTTTAACGATGCCAAAGGTTACGGCTTCATCAGCCGCAGCAATGGTGAAGATGTGTTTGTTCACTACAGCGCCATTCAGGTGAACGGTTTCCGGACCCTCAAAGAAGGGCAGCCGGTGCAGTTCAACCTGGTCAAAGGGCCGAAAGGCTGGCAGGCAGAGAACGTAATGGGCCTGTAATCCGTAGCCCCGGTATCGGGATCTAAGGGCGGCTCGAAAGGGCCGCCCTTTTTGTCGAAATGACGTGGGTCCGGCCGCCCTCGGCCGGACAGACGGCCGCAGGCCGTTGACCTCTAAACCCAATCGTTCGCCCTTTCTGTGAAACCGAATCACGTGGGTCCGGTCCGGCCCGACCTGGGGGCCGAATCAGGTGGGGTCCCCACCAGGCCGGTTTTGGCCTGCTGGGACGCAGGAATCCTGCTATTCTGCCCGCCTCGCTTTTTATGGCAATTTCTCCCCCTCCGCAGAACATAAGCCGGCGGCAGTGGCACGCCGTGATGGCCGGGTTCCTGGGCTGGACGCTAGACGCTTTCGACTTCTTCGTTGTCGTTTTCCTATTCGACACGCTGGCGCAGCAGTTCCATGTGCCCAAGGCGCTGATCGTCCGTACGACTATTTACACGCTCGCCCTGCGGCCCCTGGGGGCGCTGATCTTCGGCTGGCTGGCCGACCGGTATGGGCGGCGCGTTCCCCTGATGGCGAACGTCATCTTTTTCTCGGTGGTCGAGCTGCTCTGCGGATTTGCGCCCAACTACACCACGTTTGCCATTCTGCGCGCACTCTATGGTATCGGCATGGGGGGCGAGTGGGGAGTGGGAGCCTCGCTGGCCATGGAGATGGCGCCGCGGCGCTGGCGCGGAGTGCTCAGCGGAGTGCTGCAGAGCGGCTACTCGATCGGCAATCTGCTGGCCGCGGTGGCGGCTCGCCTGGTGCTGCCGGCGCTGGGCTGGCGCGCTATGTTCTGGCTTGGCGGCCTGCCCGCGCTGCTGGCGCTGTACATCCGCTCGAAGGTGCCAGAATCGGAGGCCTGGCATGAGCACCGCGTGGAATCGAATCTTCACATCTGGCGCACCGTCCTTTCCCGCTGGACCACCGTTATTTACCTGCTCGTAATGATGGCGCTGTTCAACATGCTCTCCCATGGCACGCAGGATCTGTATCCCGATTTCCTCATCTCCGCGCACCACTTCACCAAAGATCGCGCCTCGGACATTGCCATCATCTACACCGTGGGCATGGTGGTGGGAGCCATCATTTTTGGGCGGCTGTCAGACACCATTGGCCGCCGGCGGAGCATCCTTGCCGCCCTGGTCCTCTCGCTGGCCGTCATACCCTGGTGGGCGTTTGGCGGCACCACCATCGCGCTGATTGCCGGCTCATTTCTGATGCAGGCGGGAGTGCAGGGCGCCTGGGGAATTGTGCCGGCGCAGCTCAACGAGCTCTCGCCTGACGCAGTTCGCGGCCTGCTGCCCGGGCTGGTGTACCAGCTCGGCGTGCTGATCGCCTCACCCACCAACGGCGTCGAGTTCGCGTTGCGCGACCGGCTCGGATATCAATGGGCGCTGGCCGGCTTCGAGATCACCGTGATTGTTGCGCTGGCGCTGGTGGTCGCTTTCGGAAGGGAAGAGAAGGGGCGCTCGTTCCGCAAGGCTGAGGGCATGTAGCAACCGGGGTCGCGCCTGCGGCGCTGGATTGCTGCCCCATCGAAGTCTGATTCTGCGCGACCAGAGTGACACTGCGAAGTCATGCGGGCGTCCGCGGGGTCCTGTTAAACTCTGCCGATGCAGATTCCCCGCTTTGAACTGGAGCGCTGGCAATCGGTTTGGGAGAACCAGGTCGAGATCAACATTTCGGAAAGCGGTGTGCTGCCGCTCACGGTCGCGGAGCTGGTGCCTGACGCGGCTGCGCTGCAGCGCCTTCTTTCCACGCCGCTGGGTTATCCCCAGACCAACGGCAGCGAGCCCACGCGCGCTGCGGTAGCCGCACTCTATCCGCAGGCGTCGCCCGCGAATGTTCTCATGACCACCGGGTGCGCCGAAGCCAACTTCCTCGCGGTGTGGGCGCTGGTCGAGCCGCGCGATGAAGTCATTTTCATGCAGCCGAACTACCTGCAGATTGGCCAGCTCGCCGCCTCGCTCGGCGCCCGGGTCCATGAACTGCGCCTGCGTGAGGAACTGGCCTGGAGGTTCGACGGCGATGACCTGCGGCGGCTAGTGAATGAACGCACTAGCATCATCGCGGTCTGCAATCCTAATAATCCAACGGGCGCGGTGATGACCGAGGAGGCCATGGAAGAGGTTTGCGGGTGCGCGGCGCGGGTGGGGGCCTGGGTGCTGGCCGATGAGGTTTATCGCGGCGCGGAATTTTCCGGCGGCCTCACTCCGACTTTCTGGAATCGCTACGAACGCGTGCTATGCACCGGCGGGCTTTCCAAAGCCTACTCGCTGCCCGGGCTCAGGACAGGCTGGGTTGTGGCGCCGCCGGAGATGGTTGACCGGCTGTGGAGCTACCACGACTACACCACCATCGGGATTTCGATGCTCTCCGACCGGCTGGCCGCCATTGCGCTCGAGCCCGCCACGCGGCGCCGCATACGCGAGCGCCTGCAGGGCGTGCTGCGCAGGAATTATCCTCTCGTGCAGGAGTGGGTGGCGGCACAGGCTGAGGTTGTTCGCCATATCCCGCCGGTTGCCGGCGCGATAGCCTGGATAGGCTACGAGCTCGACATCATCGCCGATGAGCTGGCCGACGAACTGCGACGCACCCAAAGCGTGCTGATTGTGCCGGGAACGCAGTTTGGCCCAGAATTCAACCGGTTTATCCGCATAGGCTTTGCCGGAGAGCACCTTCACCTGCAGCAGGGGCTGGCGCGGCTCAGCGAAGCACTGGCCGCAACTCTCAGCAACCAGGGGATTTCGCTGGCTGACATTTCGAAATTTTGAAATTTCGAAATTTGCCGGATGAAACGGTACAGACCCGATCGTTTCTCAATCCCTGATTGCCATAGGTGGACAACCAGACCGCCAGGTCATTCTGAAAGCCGCGCAGCGGCTGAGGAATCTGGGAGCAAGCCAAACCGGCCGCAAACGGTTGGCCGTCTCCCGCGCCCCTGGCCCAACCCCTTCCCTCAACCTGGGCACCGGCGCGACCGTCGAGAGGCAGTTGAACACACGTGCCGACCAGGACGACCACCCTCCGCGCAACGACAATGCGTCGAAATTCTGAAATTTCGAAATTTCGAAATTTGAAATTTGCCGGATGAAACGGCACAGACCCGATCGTTTCTCAATCCCTCATTCCCATAGGTATGCGGGATTGAGGGATTGAGAAACGGAATGCTCACCTGTTGCCGAAATTCTGAAATTTCGAAATTTACCGGATGGGCAATCCTGTCGGAGAAGCGCGGAACTCTACTTTGTGACCGGCGATTGGGGCGCAGCCGAAGCCGTCTGGCGCGGCCGCGTTTTGATGATTTCAAGCGCCCGCTTTAACTGGTCTTCATCGCGCTTATGCTGCTCGATCTCGGGTGCCTCATCATCATCTTCACCCGGAACCGAAGCCACCGCGATGTTGGGCGTCACCGCCTCATCCTGAATGGCCTTGCCTCCCGGGGAGTAAAACTTGGCAACCGAGAGCACCAGCGCCGAGCCGTCAGGAATTTCGAACACCTTCTGCACTGCGCCTTCGCCGAAGGTCTTGTCGCCCAGAACGTCACCACGGGCATTCTCCATAATGGAGGCGGCCACGATTTCCGCGGGCCCGGCCGTGCCATGGTTCACCAGGATCGATACCGGCAACGCGGTAATGGTTTTTGCCGGATCGGCCGCAAACGTCTGCTTCTCGAACTTCTGGCCCTGGAGCCAGGTGATGATGCCGTGGTTCAGGAACAGGTTGGCGGTATCCACGCCCTCCTGCTCGTCGCCCATCGCTGTATCGCGCAGGTCGAGCACGAGTTTCTTTGCGCCCTGCTTCTCCAAAGCCTTTACCTGCGCCGCGACCTCCTGCGCCTTGCCCTTGCTCAGGGTTTCAGGCCGGATGTAGCCGATGCCATCTTCCATCAGCCTGGCAGTTGCCGGCGGAACCGTTTCGGGAGCGCGCGTAACCGTGAGCTTCAGCGGATCGGGCTTGCCGATGCGCACGATCAGCACCGTAACGCTGCTGCCCGCATCGCCGGCGAGACTGTTCTGAATCTCGGCCAGCGACATCTCGCGCGTGCTCTTGTCGCCAATGGCTTCGAGAATGTCGCCCGATTCCACGCCCGCCTTCGCGGCCGCGCCGCCGGGCAGCACCGCAACCACGTCGGCGTATCCGAAGCGCTTGGAAACGACCGCCCCGATTGACGGTTTATGATCTTCGTGGTGTTGCTTGTAATTCCGGTATTCCGCCGCGGTGAGGTAGCTGGAATCGGGATCGAGCGATTCCAGCAAGCCGTGCAGCGCGCCGTTGGTCACGCTCGGAATGCTGGGATCCTCCACGTACTCACTGCGGATCCGCGAGAGCACCTCGCTGTAAACCTTCATCTCGGAATATGCGCCGTCGTCGGCCGCGGCCTTCAGCCGGAGAGTTCCGGCCAGGGTGAACAGAACAAAAAAACCCGAAAGGCTGAGGACAAGAATCTTCGAAGCTTTTGACATTGAGGAACTTCTTTTCGGAGAGCTGGAACGCCACCGCCCGGCTGGAAAATCTGAACCGTCCGGCTGTGCTCTCATTATACCTCCGTTGGATGCGGCTACTCCGCCCAGGGGAGCGCCGCCGCCGCCGGAGAACACCAGTGTAGGAAGCGCCCCGCCTGTGCACAATGTTACGGAAGTTACCTTTGTGCCATAAAGTACTTGACTATTTAAAACGTTTGCGGTGGAATAATGGCTGGGATGGCAGCTTCTTCCCGTCACCGTATCCGCCGGCGAGTGGCCGTGGCCTCGCATAGCCCGCTCGGGTCATCCTCCGGCCGGGAAATCAGCGACAACTCAAGCGCGCTTGATGATCTTCGTTTCATCCGGCGCACGATGGAAAGCGCAGCATCGTTTACTGCGGTGCCGGGCTGGGGCATGGTGGCCATCGGGCTTACCGCGCTGGCCGCCTGCGCAATTTCGGCGCTGCGCCACACTGTTCCCGGTTCGCTGCCCTGGGTGGCCATCTGGCTTGCCGATGCGGTGGTGGCGCTTGCAATTGCTTTCTGGACCATGTGGCGCAAGGCGCATCGCGCCGGGGTTGCGCTGTTCAACGCCCCGGGCCGCCGCTTTGCCGCCAGCTTTGCCCCGCCCATGCTGGCCGCGGCGCTGCTTACCCTGGTGCTCTACAGCAATGGGCCGCGCGGAATGGCCATGATTCCGGGCAACTGGTTGCTGCTTTACGGAGCCGGCGTAATTACCGGCGGGGCATTTTCAGTGCGGGCAGTCCCCGCCATGGGGTGCGCGTTCATGGCGGTGGGAGCGCTTGCGGTAGCACTGCCTCAATTTTCTACGGTCGCCATGGCGGCCGGTTTCGGCCTCTGCCACATCGTATTCGGGATTCGCGTGGCCAGGAAGTACGGTGGTTAACATGCCCAAACAACAACGAAAACACGAAGCACGCCCATCCCGCCATACCCGGCGGGAAAACGAGCGCGAGCGGTACGCCCGGGCGGGCGATGCTCAGCCGCTCCGCGAGTTTGACCGCCTCATTCACGAGCGCGTTCGGCTCGGCATGGTGAGCGCGCTGGCGGTGAACGAGTCATTGACTTTCAGCGACCTGAAAGGCCTGCTGGCCACCACGGACGGCAACCTCAGCGTGCATGCCCGCAAGCTGGAAGAGGCCGGTTATGTTGCCTGTGACAAGTACTTTGATGGCCGTGTGCCCCGCACCGAGTACCGCCTGACGGCGGAAGGGCGCAAGGCTCTCGAGCAGTACCTCGACGAAATGGAAGACCTGATTTCCTCCATGCGCAAGCGCTAATTTTTTTTTGGGTGTCGTGCTTTATGAAGCAAAGCTCTTTTACGAACGGCCATACCTCCGCATCTCCCGACTCTTCAAACCGGCCTGCCGGCGCCAAGCAGGGCCTGCACGTCGCCATCATCATGGACGGCAACGGCCGCTGGGCGGCGCAGCGCGGCCTGCCCCGCCTTATGGGTCATCGGGCCGGGGCTGAATCCGTAAGACGGACGCTGGAGGCAGCTCCCGAGCTGGGCATCCGTTATCTCACGCTGTATGCCTTCTCTTCCGACAACTGGCAGCGCCCGGCTGCGGAAGTCACCGGCCTGATGCGCCTGCTCTCGCATTACATGCGCTCGGAAGCCGCGAACTGTTACCGCAATGGTGTGCAGGTGCGGGTGATTGGCCGCCGCGACCGGTTGCAGCCACCGGTTCTGGAAGCCATCCACGCCGCCGAAGTGCTTACCCGGCCGTGCGAGCGCGTCTTCCTGCGGCTCGCGCTCGATTACAGCGCGCGCGATGCAATGGTGGGCGCGGCGCGCCGGCTGGCTGAAACCGGGGATTTCAGCCGCTCGGGTTTTTCGCGCGCTCTCGGCCGGGCGGTTGGACTCGAAGGCGAGAGCCCGGAAGTCGATCTGCTCATTCGCACCAGCGGAGAGCAGCGCCTCAGTGATTTCATGTTGTGGGAGTGTGGCTACGCCGAGCTCTATTTCACGCCCGTGCTGTGGCCGGATTTTGATGCGGCCGAGCTGGACCGCGCCCTGCGTGATTTTCGCAATCGCGACCGCCGTTTCGGCGCGGTTCCTGCCATCGCGGAGCGCCAGGAGCCGGCCGTAGCAGTGGAGTAGCGCCGCTCGCCTTCCGCGGCGACACGCGCGTCGGGCCGCCCTCGGCCGGAGCCCGCGAAGCGGGCGGAAGACCATAGCCCAGCGGCGTAAGCCCTGGGTTTACAGGCGAAATCAATCTCAAGCCCTCGAAGAGGGCGAAAGAAACCGGTCATCGCGCATTGTTTGTTTCGCCCGCTGTGCGG
>JAFAIN010000039.1 GCA_019236695.1 Acidobacteriota bacterium
GAAAATCCAAAGCCACTTGGGCCCTGGTGGCAGCCCTTGCGGGGTATTCCCCGCTTGCCGCGCAAAATGCGCTGAATCCGCAGCAGCAGCTTGCGCACGACATTTTCCAGCAACTGGTCAACATCGATACCACCGATGAGCACGGCAGCGTGACACCCGCTGCGCAGGCCGTTGCTGAGCGGTTGAAGGCGGCGGGCATCCCTGCTTCCGATATTCAACTGGCGGGGCCAACGGAGAAGAAAATGAATGTGGTGGCCCGCATTCACGGCCAGGGCAAAGCCAAACCAACGCTGTGGCTGGCCCATCTGGACGTGGTGGAGGCGCGCAAGCAGGACTGGTCGGGTGGGCTCGATCCATTTCAGTTCACTGAGCGCGATGGCTACTACTATGGCCGCGGCACCGCCGATATCAAGGACGGCGCGGCCGTCCTGACCGCAAACTTTATTCGCCTGAAGCAGGAGGGCTACGAGCCCCGTGGCGATCTCATCCTGGCGCTCACGGCTGACGAGGAGGGCGGCACTGCCAACGGAGTCCAGTGGCTCATTGAGCACCGCCGCGACCTGATCGATGCCGCTTATTGCGTGAACCTCGATGGCGGCGACGCCAACAAGTACAACGGCGTGCGCAAAGTGCTCACCATTCAGGCGGCCGAAAAAAGCTACGCTGATTACAGCCTGGTAACCACCGACCGCGGCGGCCACAGTTCTCTGCCCCGGCCTGACAATGCCATCTATGAGCTGACGCGCGCCCTCAACAGCCTGGCGGCATATCGCTTCCCCGTGCACCTGAACGAGATTACGAAAGGCTTCTTCGAGCGCACGGCACGCGTTGAGCAGGGGCAAACCGCCGCCGATATGAAAGCCCTCGCCGCCGGCGCCGCCACGCCGGCAGCCATCGGCCGGCTCTCCGCTTCACCCATGTACAACAGCCTGATGCGCACCACCTGCGTGGCCACCATGGTGAATGCCGGCCACGCGCACAATGCATTGCCGCAGCGTGCAGCGGCCAACGTGAACTGCCGCATCGCGCCCGGCGAAACTCCCGAGTCCGTTCTGGCCACGCTGCAGAAGATCGTGCACGACCCCGGTGTATCGATCACTATCGAAAAGGATGGCTCCATCATGCCGGTGGTGGCGCCCGTGGCCACGCTCCGGCCAGAGTTGATGGGGAAAGTCGAAGCGGTCACGGCGCAGGTGTTTCCCGGCGTGCTGGTAATGCCGGAGATGAGCACCGGCGCGAGCGACGGAAAGTACCTGAACCTGGGCGGCATTCCCACTTACGGCATCTCCGGGCTGTTTGATGATGTCAATGACGTTCGCGCCCACGGCCGCGATGAACGCATCGCTGTGCCGGATTTTTACGATGGGCTCGAATTTAACTACCGGCTGATTCGGGCGCTGACCGAGCGATAGGCTCCCGCCATTTGAGCCATTAAGGGCGCCCGATATCCGGAATAGTTGCAGAAACTCCGCGCCTTTGCGTCACGCCCTGGCCAGACGCAGCTTTCGTTCGGCCTCCCATCGCTCGTGCTCTTTCTGACTCCAATGATGGATATCGATGAGGTATCCGTCAGGGTCAGTGACGCTGAGGGTGCCGCTGGGCATGTATTCCGGATAACCGATGGGAGGCACTTCGACACCGCTGGCCCGCAGATGCTCGCGGAAAGCAGGCAGGTCGGGCGTGTACATTGCGAAGAGCACTTCGCGCCTTTTTCGGAGCGGATGAGGCTCCTCGGCCCGCAGAAACATCAGTGCGCCGCCCTCGCAATGCATCCGCGCCCACCCCAGGCACCCCGGCTCGCCCATCTCATCGATGGTTTCGAAGCCAAGCAGCGCGTAGAAGCGCATCGATTCCTCGATGCTGTTCACGTGCAGAAGCGGAGTGTAGTACCCGGCTTTGGGAGTCATAGCGCATCAGTATAGCCGTGCCCGCCTCCGCCGTTCCCATTACCGGGCCCCGCTCGCGGCCCCTGTTTTCCCCTTGACCTGGCTGGTGGTTGCGGCCTACTGAGGCGCACCACATGCGTCGCCACCCTGGTGAATGCCGGCCACGCCCACAAAGCATTGCCGCAGCGCGCCGCCGCGAATGTAAACTGCCGCATTGTTCGGGAGAGACGCCGCAATCCGTGCTCGCCGGAATTGAGCACGTGGTCAACGGAATCGATCAGCCTAATCGAGAGCGTCGGGCTTCATTTCAAAGCCATGCGCTCAGTCGATGTCGCCTCCGACCCCGACGACAACAAGTTCCTGGAGTGTGCCGATGCGGCACACGCCGGCTTCTTGATGGCGGTTCAGTTCGCTCGGTGACTCAGTTCACGACAAAAGCATCGTCGACCGAGTATTGGCTGCCATCAGGATTCTTAATCACCATTCGCAGGGCACCTTGCGTGAGCATCGGCACGGTTCCGCGAAGAGTATTTGAGTCAACAAAAGTAGCCGGCACCTGGGTAGTGCCAAAAATCAAGCTGGCTCCATTCTGAAAACCACTTCCGCGGAGAGTGACGGTGGTTCCAGGCGGGGCCGAAGCGGGATTAATAGTGCCCAGACTCAGCGGGGCCTGAAATAGCTGGGCAACGGTGATACCGGTATTGGAAATCAGGAACATTCTGGTTCCTGTCTCGTCAAGCGCCATCCCGTTGGTATCGAGTGGAATTGGATCCGGAAGCACCAAGTGGCGAACCAGGCGCCCGGTGTGCAAATCGAAGATGTCCACTCCGGAATCCTGCGGATAAAACAACAGGCTTCCGGAGGAATTCAGCTTTTCGCCAATTACGTTATGAAGGCTTTGCGTACCCGAGTCGGCGTAAGGCTCAAAAGCCATGATTGCAACGCGGTTCGCCTGGGTATCGTAAATAGCGAACTGCGTCGCAAATGCATTTCCGTCCGAAGAGATCGCGATATCGGTATACCTTCCGGGCCGGCCATTTGTCACTACCGTGTTCGCCGCCAAGTCGAGCAGACCAATCGAGCTGCCAGCCAGAGAGTAGCCCGCAAAACAGATTTTGGTGCCGTCGGGGGTCGATGACAATACCGGCGATCCAATTCCTAGGCTCATATC
>JAFAIN010000044.1 GCA_019236695.1 Acidobacteriota bacterium
TCAACTCGGGAGGCGTACGCTCGAGGGCCACGCGAATCGCATTCATGATCGTGGCCACGCACTCACCCAGCGCCTCGCGAATCTCGCTGTCATCAATCGTGGTGCTCTTGGGAACTCCTTCGATCAGGTTCCGGCCTTTAATCTCCATGGTGAGCGGCTTTTCCAGCGGATAAGCGGACCCGATTTCAATTTTGATCTGCTCCGCCGTGCGCTCGCCGATGAGCAGGTTGTACTTGCGCTTCAGGTAATTCATGATGGCTTCATCCATCTGGTTACCCGCCATCCGCACCGAACGCGAGTACACGATGCCGCTCAACGAAATCACTGCGATATCGGTGGTCCCTCCGCCAATATCCACCACCATGTTGCCGCTTGGCTCCGTGATCGGCAGCCCCGCTCCGATTGCCGCAACCATCGCCTGTTCCACCAGGTGCACTTCGCTGGCCTTGGCGCGGTACGCGGAATCCATGACGGCGCGCTTTTCCACCTGCGTAATCTCCGAGGGAACCCCAATCACGATCCGCGGGTGGACCAGCATCTTGCGGTTGTGGGCTTTCTGGATGAAGTAGTTCAGCATCTTCTCGGTGTGGCGGAAATCGGCGATTACGCCATCCTTCATCGGCTTGATCGCCACGATATTGCCGGGCGTGCGCCCCAGCATCTCCTTGGCTTTCTTGCCCACCGCTTCCACTTCATTGGTATTCTTGTTTACCGCGATGATGGAAGGCTCGTTGACCACAATGCCTTTGCCCTTCGCGTAAACCAGGGTGTTGGCCGTGCCCAGGTCAATTGCGAGGTCGCTGGAAAAAACGCTGAACAGCGAACGCAGATTGCTGAACCGCGAAGGCGAGTGAAATCCGTTCGATGACATGGAATAAAACTTCTTCTCCGGAGGGCTCGCGACACCGCACGCACGCCTTCCTGCTGATTCTATTGTCCAGTGAGAGACGGCCGCGTCTACTCTGATTTTAACTTAGAACCGCGCCAATTGTGGCGGAAGTGCTTGATTCGGCACTGCCCCACAACGGGTTACGACGACGCCAGAATAAGACCTGTGCTGTCCAAGGGGTGGAGATTACTTGCTGCACTCGCTGACGAAAGTACTAGGTCGCTTCGCTTATGGGGGCGGGCGGCGCCTCTGGTTCTTATAGAGTTATGAGAACGACGCCCATCCTCAAGATGTCATTCGGAAGCCGCGTAGCGCCTGAAGAATCTGGGGACGCATCCTTCTTACGCTGAAGTCGGCCGTCCTCTTCCGCGCATCGCCCCGCCGTGGGAGGTTGGCGGTGCCGTGCTTGCCGAATGCTATCTTCATCGCGTGCATCGAGAGGCGAATCCCGGCAAGTCGTTGAAAATGGGTTGAGGGCTCTCCCGGGCCGCCGGATCCGAGCGAGCCTTTATAATTGAGCGGTCCCGCCGTAATTTCACAATGATAAGTCTCTTTGTTCTCGCAATTTATCTGCAAACCGGGCTGGGGAATCTGCTGGCAAACACGGGGGCAGTGGCGCAGGTGGTCCTCGGCATCCTGCTGGTTTTCAGCATCTTTTCCTGGGCCATCATCCTGAGCAAGTGGAGCATGCTGCGGAGAGCCCGGGCGCAGAGCTCGCGCTTCCTGCGCGCCTTCCGCAAGGCAGCTCGACTGCAGGACGTTGCCGCAGTTGCCGAGCAGTTCAAGCCAAGCCCGCTGGTGGCCGTCTTTGAAACCGCCTATGACGAGCTCCGGCGTACCGGCGGCGCCCCCGGGCCGCGAGGGTTTACGTCCGTGCAGCGGGCCGCGCAGATCGGCTCCTCAGAGGAGCTTACGCGGCTTGAGCGCAGGCTGCCATGGCTGGCGACTACCGGCGCAGTGACTCCATTTATCGGGCTGTTCGGCACGGTGTGGGGCATCATTGACGCTTTTCAAGGGCTGGGGAACGCGGGTGCCGCCACGCTGCGCGCCGTGGCCCCTGGCATCTCCGAAGCCCTGATTACCACTGCCGCCGGGCTGGCGGCCGCCATTCCAGCCGTCATCGCCTACAACCAGTTTCAGCAGAGCATCCGCGAAATCGGCGCCCGCATGGACGATTTTTCCCTCGAGTTCCTCAACATCGTCGAACGCGGCTCGACCCAGACTGGAGCAGGAGCCGACTGATGGCCTTTACGAACCCGCAAGGACGTACGCAGACATCTTTGGCCGATATCAACATCACTCCGCTGGTTGATGTGGTGCTGGTGCTGCTTATCATATTCATGCTTACTACGCCGGTTCTGCAGTCGGGCATTGATGTTTCGGTCCCCAAGACTAAAACCGTGCGCGAAGTGACGCAGCAGCGGCTGGTGATCACCATCGACAGGCAGGAGCGGGTTTACCTTGGCGGAATGGGCAAGGAGCGCCCCATTAACGTCAACGAAATCGCCGGCCTGCTGCGTGGCCACGTCCGCCCGGACCAGCCCATTTACGTCCGGGCCGACGAAAACGTGCACTTCGGAGTGTTTGCCGCGGTGATGGATTATGTGAAACAGGCGGGCATCACGAATATCAGCGTGGTGACCCAGCCAATGAGTGAAAGCGGCAGGTAAGTTGATGTCACCGAGCGCCGACATGTTCAGCGAGCAGGAGCGGTGGGGGCGGCCGCTTGGCGCTTCCGTCGTCTTCCATGTCGCCGTGGTTGTTCTCGTCTCCATATGGGCTTCTCTGCATCGCGGGTTTACGATGTGGGGCGCGGCCGGCGCCGGCGCTCTCGGTGGAAGCGTTGCCGTCACAGCCGTTGATAGCATTCCGCTGCCTTCGCCGCCATCTTCTCCCACGCCGAACGTTTTGGCCACGCAGTCGCCCGGGCTCTCGCAGTCTCCACCCAGGCAGGCGGAAAAGCCGGCAGATGAGGCTATCCCTATCTCGGGCAAGGCCTCCATGCCGAAAAAAGAGCCCGAACAGCCGGCCCCCGCCAAACAGCCTCAGCAGCCCATAGCGGCCCAGCCGGCTAACCAGGTGCCGTACGGACAGGGTGGGCCGGCCAACACCCTTCAGTTCAACATGGGTACCGGCACCGGCGGGCTCAGCGTCTCGGGCGCCGGTGACTTCGCCGGACTCTACGGCTGGTATGTGGATCAGGTCAGGCAGAAGCTTTCGCAGAACTGGTACCTCTACCAGGTAGATCCCGCAGTTCCCGTGGGCTCGGAGGTGACCGTGCAATTTGAAATCACCCGCGGCGGCCAGCCGGCCAATATGTCGTTGAAGCAATCGAGCGGCTATCCCACGCTCGACAGCTCGGCCATGGCTGCCCTGAAACGCGTGGATACGTTTGGCCCGCTACCAGCCGATTATCGCGGCAGCTCGGTAAAGGTGGAATTTTATTTCCGCAAGTGATGTTTTCACATGTTTTCACAACTGGAGACACGGAGGCACGGAGCAGGAATGGCCGGCGTGATTCATATGGCTCGGTATAATTGAAATCGAGGTGTTGAGCTCCGGGGCCGCACTTGCGGCCTTTTGTTTTATATGCGCGGTTGCCAGACGATTGCGGTTGCCATGTCGGGAGGCGTGGACTCTTCCACCGTCGCCGCCATGCTCCGCGCCGAGGGGCATGATGTCGTAGGCTTGACCGCGCAGCTCTGGAACCAGCGGCGGCTCGCAGGCCGGAACGGCATGCCCGATCAAATCACCGGCCGATGCTGCTCTGTTGATGATGTTTATGACGCCCGGCGGGTGGCTGAAATCCTCGGCATCCCCTACTACGTCGTAAACCATGAGCAGAGCTTCGAACGGGATGTTGTGCGCCCTTTCGTGCGCGAGTACCTCTCCGGACGCACTCCCATCCCCTGCAGCCTCTGCAACAACCACCTGAAGTTTGACGAATTGCTGGTGCAGGCGCGGCAGATTGGCGCCGAGCGCCTGGCCACCGGCCACTACGCCCGCCTGGAATATTGCGAGGGCCGGGGGCGCTGGATTCTCAAGCGCCCCCTGGATCGGAGTAGGGACCAGACATACTTTCTATTCGGGCTCACCCAGGAGCAGCTCAGCCGGACTCTGTTTCCGCTGGGTGGGCTGATGAAGTCCGAGGTTCGCGAACTGGCCCGCGGGCATGGTTTGCCGCTCGCCGAAAAGCCCGATTCGCAGGAAATCTGCTTTGTTCCCCGTGGCGATTACAAGCAGTTCATTGATGCGTACCTGGCCGAACAGGGCGAAGGCCTGCCTGATACTTCCGGCGAACTGGTTACCACTACCGGGGAGGTGATTGGGCGGCACCATGGCATCCACAATTTCACCATCGGCCAGCGAAAGCGGCTGGGGGTGGCGACCGGCTCGCCGCTTTATGTCATCCAGCTTCGCGGCGATCAACAGCAGGTGGTGGTCGGTTCCGGCGACGAGCTTTATTCCGGCACCCTTTGCGCGCGCAACGTCAACTGGATTGCCATCTCCGAGCTCGATGGCGCAATCGAAGTTGAAGCTAAGATCCGCAACAAGCACGTCGCAGCGCCCGCAGTTGTGGAGCCCGCCCGCAACGGAAGCGGCGACGTGACGGTTACGTTTCGCGAGCCCCAGCGCGCCATCACTCCCGGCCAGGCGGTAGTCTTCTACCAGGGCGACGTGGTTGTGGGCGGAGGATGGATTGCGTGATTTTGTAATCTTGTAATTGCGAAATTTGTAATTTTCAGGAGAGTGAGAAGCCCTAAACGTGTGTCATCCCGACCAGGGAGGGATCTGCATTTCTCGCGGAGGTTAGGGGAAAGTGCAGATCTTGATTGTTCTTTCCACCGCGCTCGCTCGCCGCTCTCCTGAAGATTACAAATTTCGAAATTACAAAATTACGAAATTACAATTGTCCTCCATGCCTCTGCGCATCTCCGCAATCTCTTTTCTGAATACCGCGCCCCTGATGTGGGATTTTGAGCAGGGCCAGGGCGATCATGATTTCGAGCTCTCCTACACCGTTCCCTCGCTTTGCGCGCAGGCGCTCAGCGAGGGCCGCGCCGATATTGGCCTGATTCCCGCCGTCACTTACCTTACGATTCCGAACCTGGTTGTCATTCCCGGGGTCGCCATCGCGGCTTGCGGCCCGGTTCGTTCCATACTCCTGGTCAGCAAGCTCCCGCTGGATCAGGTTCGCACAGTCGCGGCCGACAATGCTTCCCGCACCTCGGTGGCCCTTTGCAGGCTGCTGCTGAAGAAATGGCTCGCCCCGCAGAGCCCGCCGGCCCGGTTCATCCCCATGGAGCCTGACCTGCCGGCCATGCTCGCAGCATGCAACGCCGCGCTGCTCATCGGCGATGCCGCGCTTCGCGTGGATCGCGCTCGCTACGCCGTGTTTGATCTGGCTGAAGAATGGCATCGGTTCACCGGCATGCCGTTTGTCTTCGCCTTCTGGGCTGTGCGCCAGGAGGCGGCCCGCGACCACCTGCCGCCCATCTTCCAGCATTCCCGCGATCGCGGCCTGCAGCCTTCCAGCCTCGATGCAATCTGCCGCGAATGGGCGCCCCGCACCGGTATCAGCGAAGCTGACGTCAGAAGCTATCTCACCGAAAACCTGTGCTACGAACTGACCGCCGCAAATCTCGCCGGCCTCGAAATGTTCTGGAAGTTCGCGGCAGAGGAAGGAATTCTTCCCGAACTCCGGCCCCTGCGATTTGCGGCTTCTC
>JAFAIN010000103.1 GCA_019236695.1 Acidobacteriota bacterium
CGACCCCACCAACGTCTTTGCCATGGATGATGTCAAGTTCATGACCGGCTTCAACATTGAGCCGGTGGTGGCCTCGGAAAGCTCGATCATGGAACGCATCGAGCGGGCGTACACGCAGCGAGAAGAGGAGCCGGAGAACCTCGACGAGATCATGGCCAAGCTGGATATCAGCGAGAAGCGCCTGCCGCAGGATGGCCGCATCATGATGAGGGTCAACCTGAACGGCACCAAAAAGCAGCTCGATTATCGCGTCTCCACCCTGCCCACGCTGTGGGGCGAAAAGATCGTGATGCGCCTGCTCGATAAGGAGAACCTGCGGCTCGATATGACCAAGCTGGGCTTCGAGCCGGAGTCGCTGGAAAAGTTCGAGCGCGCCATTCTCAAGCCGTTTGGAATGGTGCTGGTCACTGGTCCCACCGGCTCCGGAAAAACCAACACCCTGTACTCCTCCATTGCCCGCCTGAATCAGCCTGACACCAACATCATGACGGCGGAAGACCCGGTCGAATTTCAGCTTCCCGGCGTCAACCAGGTGCAGATGAAGGACAGCATCGGGCTGAACTTTGCCGCTGCGCTCCGTTCCTTTCTGCGGCAGGACCCAAACATCATTCTGGTGGGCGAAATCCGCGACTTCGAAACCGCGGAGATCGCGATCAAGGCGGCGCTTACGGGCCACCTGGTGCTCTCCACTCTGCATACCAACGGAGCGCCCGAAACCATCAGCCGCCTTATGAACATGGGCATCGAGCCGTTTCTGGTTGCCACCTCCGTGCACATGATTGTTGCGCAGCGGTTGGTTCGCCGGGTGTGCCACGAGTGCTCCGAAGACGTTGAGATCCCCTACCAGGCGCTGATCTCCGCCGGCTTCACGCCCGAGGAAGCCAAAGAGCTGCGGCCGCGAAAAGGCAAGGGCTGCTCCACCTGCAATGGAAGCGGTTACAAGGGCCGCTGCGGCCTTTACGAAGTCATGGAAGTCGATGAAGACCTGCGCGAGCTCGTTCTGGTAGGCGCATCCGCTATGGAGTTGAAGAAAAAAGCGGTCGATCGCGGAATGATCACGCTGCGGCGCAGCGGATTGGTGAAGGTGAAGTCAGGGACCACAACGCTGGAAGAGGTCGTGAGAGAAACCGTCGGGTAAGCCGGAAAGGACCAGAGATGGCTGCTTCGTTAAGTGAATTGCTGAAAACCATGCTGGAGATGGGCGGGAGCGACCTGCACATCACCACGAATTCGCCGCCGCAGGTGCGGCAGCACGGGCACCTTCGCCCTCTCGACCTGCCCGCGCTCTCCGCCGCCGAAACCAAGCAACTCGCTTACAGCGTGCTCACCGATCAGCAGAAGCACCGCTTTGAGGAGACCCTCGAGCTCGATTTCTCCTTCGGTCTGAAAGGCATGGCCCGCTTCCGCGGCAACCTCTTTAACCAGCGTGGCGCCGTGGGCGCCGTGTTCCGCATGATTCCCTTCGAAATCAAGGGATTCGAGCAATTGAGCCTGCCCGCCATCGTTTCCCGCCTCTGCGAGAAACCGCGCGGCCTCATCCTGGTCACGGGGCCCACCGGGTCGGGCAAGTCCACAACCCTTGCCGCAATGATCGACAAAATCAATTGCGAGCGGCACGACCACATCATCACCATCGAAGACCCCATTGAGTTCGTTCATCAGAACAAGAGCTGCCTGGTCAACCAGCGCGAGGTCAATGCCGACACAAAGTCGTTCGCCGCGGCGCTGCGCGCAGCCCTGCGCGAAGACCCGGATGTGGTGCTGATCGGCGAAATGCGCGACCTCGAGACCATTGAATCGGCGCTGCGCATCGCCGAAACCGGCCACCTCACCTTCGGGACCCTGCACACCAACTCGGCCGCGTCCACCATCAACCGCCTGATTGACGTGTTTCCGGCCCACCAGCAATCGCAGATCCGGGCGCAACTCTCGCTCGTTCTTGAAGGCGTCCTCTGCCAGTCCCTGCTGCCGAAAATCGGCGGCCAGGGCCGGGTTATGGCCATGGAGGTTCTCGTGCCGAACGCGGCGGTTCGCAACCTCATCCGTGAGGACAAGATTCACCAGATCTATTCGGCCATGCAGGCCGGCCAGGATAAGCACGGAATGCAAACCTTCAACCAGGCGCTGGCCACGCTGTATTTCCAGAAGCAGATCTCGCTGGAAACGGCAATGGCTCGCTCTTCCTATCCCGACGAACTGCAGGAAATGATCAACCGCGGCGTGGGCCTCCCGCGGAACATCAACGCCGCCCCCGCAGGTGTGGGAGTCGCATTGAAGAGATAAGCCGGCCTGAACCCCGAGCTTAGCGGAGAAGACAACACATGCCAGTTTTCACATTCACCGGAACAACCGCCACCGGGCACAAGATCAGCGGCGAGCGCACGGCTGAGAACAAGCAGGTGGTCGCCATGCAACTGCGCAAGGAGCGCATCACCGCCGGCGCCATCAAGGAGAAGGGCAAGGAATTTGTGCTGCCCAAACTCCGCAGCCCCAAAGTCCCGTCCAAGGACATTGCCATCTTCTTCCGCCAGTTCAGCGTCATGATCGATGCCGGCCTGCCGCTCGTGCAATGCCTGGAAATTCTCGCCGCCAACCAGGAGAACCAGACCTTTCAGGTGGCCCTCACCGCCGTGCGGCAAACCGTCGAAGGCGGCGCCACACTGGCCAATGCCATGCGGCAGCACCCCAAGATCTTTGACGACCTCGCTACCAATATGGTGGAAGCCGGCGAAACCGGCGGCATCCTCGATACCATTCTGGCGCGCCTTGCCACCTACGTCGAAAAGGCTGTGAAGCTGAAGGCCGCCGTCCGCTCCGCCCTCATCTATCCCTCGGCCGTCATCGGCATCGCCATCATCATTGTCGGCTGCCTGCTCAAGTTTGTTGTTCCCATGTTCGTGAGCCTCTTCGCCGGCCTGGGTGTGGATTTGCCGCTGCCGACCCGTATCGTTCTTGAGCTCAGCCAGTTGGTGCAGCACCTCTGGTGGGCTTTCTTTCTGCTCCTCGGCGGGGCGGTTTACGCCATTAAGCAGGTGCGGGCGCATCCGCGCGGCCTTTATGTATGGGATCAGATGATGCTCAAGCTGCCGGTTGTCGGCATGGTCCTGCGCAAGATTGCCGTGGCGCGTTTCACCCGTACCATGGGCACGCTCATCACCTCCGGTGTTCCCATCCTCGAAGGTCTGGCCATCACTGCTCGCACTGCGGGCAATGCCGTGCTCGAGCGATCGCTGATGAAGGTCCGCAAAGCCATCGAAGAAGGCCGCACCATTGTCGATCCGCTGAAGGAATCCGGCGTCTTTCCCAATATGGTCACGCAAATGATCGGCGTGGGCGAAGCCACCGGCGCCATGGACACCATGCTGCAGAAGATTGCCGATTTCTACGAAGATGAAGTCGATGCCGCAACCAAGGACATGCTCACCCTCATGGAGCCCCTTCTGATTGGCGTGCTGGGGGCGGTGGTGGGCGGAATCGTGATTTCGCTGTACATGCCGCTGTTCTCGCTGGTGGCAAAGCTTTCGAACAACGGTTAACCGGGAGAGCTGCTGAATGGCGGAAGCCACACTCCAATCCGAGCAGTCGTTTGACCCCCGAACCTGGCTTGACTGGCTGGTGAACGCCAGGATCCTCATCATTACCTGCCTGCTGGGGATCGAGTTGGCCATGCAGCGCCTGGCCGGCGGGCACGTGGCCGAGCGGCAATTCGTCGTTACCGTCGCCATCTGGTACGCGGTTTCGGTGGGGTATATCGGGCTGTGCCACGTCTGCAGCGATGTGGATACCCGCGCCAAGCTCAACATTGCCACCGACCTCGTCTTCGCCACTGCAATTGTCCATTTCAGCGGCGGGCTCGACACCTATTTCAATTTCCTCTTTCCCCTGGTCATCATTGTGGCGTCGGTGCTGTTCAGCCGCGTGCTGTCGTTCACCGTTGCGCTCATCGCGTTCGCGCTGTTCGGAACCACGGTAGAGCTCTCCTACTTCGGGGTCATTCCCTCTTATTCCGCTGCGCACCCGGCGCCGCTGGCCCTGCAGGCGGCACTGGCGACCAATCTCTTTGCCTATCTCGCCATCGCCTATCTGGCCGGCCGGCTCGCTGCCAAGCTGCGGCAGGCCGGCGTTGAGCTGCATGACAAAAGCGGCGAGTTGCATGAATTGCAGGCCCTGCATCAGCGCGTCATCCGCTCCATGACCGGCGGCCTCATTACCACCGACGAAGAGGGGCGTATCCGCCTGCTGAATCCCGCGGGCGCCCGCATGCTGCAACGCGCCGAGGCATCCGTAATCGGCATGCCCATACGCGAGCTGTTCCTGGAGCGCCTGCCGGTGGTGGAATCGGCTGCCGTGCGCGCCGAAGTGCGCTCGCTGACTCCGCTCGGCCGGGAAAAAATGTTCGGCATCACCGCGGCGCCCATTGCCACCGACCGCGGCCTCGGCGGGTACATCTACACCTTCAATGACCTCACCGAAGTCCGCAGGCTCGAGCGCGAAGTGCGCACC
The DNA here is from genome assembly GCA_019236695.1 of Acidobacteriota bacterium. Classification (GTDB taxonomy): domain Bacteria; phylum Acidobacteriota; class Terriglobia; order Terriglobales; family Acidobacteriaceae; genus JAFAIN01. The sequence goes on from JAFAIN010000103.1 coordinate 4,504, forward strand.
CGCGAGCGGCTCACCGCGCTCGGCCGCATGGCCGAAGGCATTGCCCATGAGATCCGGCAGCCCCTGACTTCCATCACCGGGTCGCTCCAGGTGCTGCTGGCGATCGCCGCGCTGAATGAAGAGGAGCGGCGGCTGGTCGATATTGTGGCTCGCGAGTCCGTGCGGCTCAACAACATCATCTCCGATTTTTCCAACTACGCACGCGAGAAGGCCTGCAGCTTCAGCGTCATCGATCTTCGTGCCCTTCTCGAGGACACGCTGACTCTCATGGAAAATCAGGAGGTCGCGAACGCGGCGAAACCGCAAATCATGCGCGCTTTCGAAGTGGCGCGCGCCTGGGCTCGCGCCGATGGCGACCGCCTGAAGCAGGTCTTCTGGAACATCTGCACCAATGCCGGCCGGGCCATGCCCGAGGGCGGCGTGCTCACGGTTGGGCTGAAGCCTGCGCCCGGCGATCCCGACCACTGGCGCATTACGTTTGCCGATACCGGAACCGGCATGACTCGCCAGCAGGTGGAGAAGATTTTTGAGCCCTACCAGTCCTGGTTCGAGAACGGCACCGGGCTCGGTTTGGCTATCTCCTATCAGATTATGCAGGCGCATGAAGGCACCATCTCCGTGAGCTCGGAACCGGGTTGCGGCTCCGAGTTCACCCTGGAGTTGAAACGGGCAGAAGCCGCCCCCGAAAAATCAGTACAGCTTGAGGAGGCCGCCGCGCTCGCGTGATAGGCGGCGAAGGGCCGCGGCCGAAAACGAAGCACCGAACGGATTAAGTATGGCAAACATTCTGGTATGTGACGATGAGCGCTCCATCTGCGAGTTGCTCGATATTGCCCTGAAGAAAGACGGGCACAAGGTTGAAACCGTGAATTCGGGCGACGCCGCCAAGCGCAAGCTCGATTCCGCTCTCTATGACGTGGTGCTCACCGACGTCAAGATGCCGCAGACCGACGGGCTCGAGGTGCTCAAGCACGCACGGCGAGCCTCGCCCGACAGCGCGGTCGTGCTCATCACCGCGGTGGAAGACGTTCATGCCGCCATCCAGGCAGTGAAAGAGGGAGCCTCCGATTACATTCAGAAGGGTCCTGACCTGCTGGAAGCCATTCGAGTCGCCATCCAGAATGCCCTCGATCGTGTAAACCTGCGGCGCCAGAATTTTGCCTTGCGCCGTGATGCCGCCGTTCGCAATTCACTCGACAACATCATCGGTGCCAGCTCCGCCGTCGCCAAAATGAAGCAGACCATTCGTACCGTGGCTTCCACTTCCAGCACCATCGTGATTCACGGAGAGAGCGGCACCGGCAAGGAACTGGTCGCCCGCGCCGTGCATGCCTGCTCCCCGCGCGCGCAGGAGCCTTTCGTTTCCATCAACTGCGGCGCTTTTCCCGAATCCTTGCTCGAATCGGAACTGTTCGGGTACGTGAAAGGCGCTTTTACCGGCGCCAATCAGAACAAGCGCGGCCTGTTTGAAGTGGCTCACGGCGGCACCATCTTCCTCGATGAAATCAGCGAAATGTCACTCGCCATGCAGGTCAAGCTGCTGCGCGTCCTGCAGGAGCGGGTGCTTCGCCCCGTGGGCGGAACGGATGAAATTCCCATTGATGTGCGCGTAATTGCCGCGACCAACAAGGACCTGGCGAAGATGGTCGGCGAGGGCACGTTCCGCGAGGATCTGTATTACCGCGTCAGCGTCATTCCCATTGAAGTCCCGCCGCTGCGCGAGCGGCGCGAGGATGTGCCCCTGCTGGCCACGCATTTCCTCAAAAAATATGCGCCCGCCGCCGGTAAAGGTATTGTCCGTATCTCGCCCGGCGCCTTCGATGCCCTCATGGGCTATGAATGGCCCGGGAATGTTCGCCAACTCGAGAACACCATCGAGCGCGCGGTCGCCCTCGAAGGATCCAGCGAGCTGCATATCGAGGTTCCCGCCGTCCGGCTTCGCCTCAGCCTGAATTCCAGCGGGAACAGCAACGGTAACGGCAACGGCAACGGCCATTCGGCCCTCGAATCGGAAGGTCCGCACGTCGGGCTTCCGGCTGTCCCACAATTCATCCCGGTGGGAGGCGTTGACCTTGAGCGCTACATTGCCAGTTTTGAGCGCGCGCTGATCCAGTCCGCGCTGCGGCAATCCAACGGCGTCCAGACCCGCGCCGCTGACCTCTTGAAACTCAGCTACCGCAGTTTCCGTCACCTGCTGAAAAAATACGCTATTTAGCGCAATACTAAAGCTGCTGTATCCATAACCCGCTCTGTCATCCTGAGTCCGCCGCGGCGGACGAAGGACCCCCCGCAAGGCTTGCACCGGTGGCGCGGCTCGGAGATCCTCCCCTCAGGCTTTTCTGCTGAGCCCGGTCGTATGAGGGGCCGAGAGATATAGCAACCTTACTTCCCCTTTAGGTTTCGCGGCCATTTACCGGCTAGGGCTGAAGATGCCCTCCGGGCGGGTTGCCGTGCGCCCCTTCCCGTTTTGTGGCAAAGTTACTTCGCATGGCCGATCCCGCCGCTGAAGATCATTACTACGCCGCTCTCGATCTGTTTGCCGAAGGCCGGCACGAAGATGCCATCGCGGAGTACCGTGCCGCCATCGCCGCCGACCCGCGGTTTACCGAGGCCATGCACGGCCTGGCGCGGGCCTGCCAGGAACTCGAGCGCTTCGACGAAGCCATAGCCATCTCGGAACGCATTGCGCAACTCGATCCCGAGGATGTGCTGGCCCACACCAGCCTCTCCATCCTCTACCAGAAAAAGGGAATGATCCCTGAAGCGGAAGCCGAAGCCAACAAGGCCCGGATCCTCGGCTGGAAACAGCAACTGCGCGGCGAAAAAGAGAAGTGAAGCGGGCGGAAGAACATAGCCCTGGGCGCAAGAGGCTGTTACGAAACTCGAGCCTCGGAGACGTGCCCTGGGTAGCGCGCGGTAGGGGTTTCGAGCGCCGTAGGCGCGGCCCCACATTTAGCCCAGCGCGGAAGCGCTGGGTAAAGGCCACAAATCCATCCCAGCGCCGTAGGCGCGGCCCAAACCGCGCCTCCAGGGTACAAATCCGCCGGGCGCGACACAGGCTCACTCACCCCTGAAGACGAATTCCCCCCCCACCATCGTGGCCATCACCCTGCCGCGCATCTCCCATCCGTCGAACGGCGTGTTTTGCGACTTCGACTTCGAATTCGCGGCTTCATATCGCCATTTCGCCGAGGGGTCGAAGATCACGATGTCGGCCGGCGCTCCCGGCGCAAGCGTGCCGCGTCGGCCGGCTTCGCTTCCGCGGAGTATTTGTGCCGGCCGCGCAGTCAGCAGCGCAATCACCTTATCGAGCGGCAAGCCCCGGCCTTCGTACAGAATGCTCAGCGCCAGCCCCAGCGCGGTTTCGCTGCCCGTGATCCCGAACGGCGCGCGATCGAACTCCTGCCGTTTTTCATGCAGCGCATGCGGCGCATGGTCGGTGGCGATCGCGTCAATAGTGCCGTCGAGCAATCCCACAATCATCGCCTCGCGGTCGGCCGGGGAACGCAACGGCGGGTTCATCTTGAAATTGGCGTCGTATTCCCGAATGTCGTCGTCCGCCAGCGCGAAATGATGCGGTGTAACCTCGCAGCTCACTTGAATTCCGTGCCGCCGGGCTTCGCGCACCGCTTCTACGGCTTCCGCCGTGGAAATATGGGCAACGTGGAGGTGGGCGCCCGTCTCCCGGGCAAGTTGGATGTCGCGCCGCACTACGCTCCACTCTGCTTCCGCCGGCATGCCGCGCAAACCCATGCGGAACGCGCGCGCCCCCTGGTGCATGGACCCCCCGCGCGTCAGCGCCGTATCTTCCGCGTGCTGGATCACCGGCATTCCCAGGGCTGCTGCCTGCAGCATGGCCGATCGCATGATGCCGTCGTGCAGGATCGGCCGGCCGTCATCCGTAACTGCTACCGCGCCTTCCCGCCTCAAGGCTGCGAAATCGGTCAATTTTTCGCCTGCGCTGCCCACCGTCGCTGCGGCAATGGGAAAAACATTCACTACCGCCCCGCGCTCCGGCTGCAGCATCCAGCGTGTAATGGCCGGCAGGTCATTTACCGGGTCCGTATTCGGCATGCAGCACAGCGAAGTGAATCCCCCGGCCGCGGCCGCCATGGTTCCGGTGGCGATGGTCTCCTTGTGAGATTGGCCAGGCTCGCGCAAATGAACGTGGAGATCGATGAAGCCCGGCGTTGCAACCAGGCCCTTTGCCTCCAGAATGTCGTCGGCTCCCGCGATTTGGCCCGGCGCTGCCGCCTGCTCGATTACGCCTTCGCGGATGAGCAGGTCAGCCTCCGCATCAAAGCTCGAGGCCGGGTCGATCACGCGGGCGTTTCGAATCAGAACACTCAATTCACGTCCCCAAAGGCTCGCCGCAATATCGCCATCCTTACAGCAACGCCATTTCTCACCTGGCGCAGCACCAGTGAGCGGGCGCCGTCGGCAACCGCATCGGTGAGCTCCATTCCCCGCACCATCGGTCCCGGATGCATGACCAGTGCGTCCGGGCGCGCCTTTGCCAGGCGCTGCGGCGTCATCTGGAACTCCGCGATATACCGTTCCACGAACAGGGGCAATCCGCCGAAACGCTCTTTCTGAACGCGGAGCAGCATGATGATGTCGGCATCGCGCACCGCCTCGTCGGCGTTGCGCGTGAGCCTGAGCCCGGGGCGCAGCGTCACTGCCACATCCGGCGCGAGCTCCGGCGGTCCGCAAAGCACGATTTCCGCTCCCAGCCGGCTTAACAGATGAATGTCTGACCTCGCTACGCGGCTGTGGTAAATGTCGCCGATCACCGCGATCTTGAGCCCCGCAATGCGCTGCCGAATCTCCAGGATGGTGAATGCGTCCAACAGCGCCTGCGACGGGTGTTCGTGCATGCCGTCGCCCGCGTTGATGATCGGAACATCCACGTAGCGTGAAAGGAAGTGAGGCGCCCCGGAAGATGGGTGCCGGATCACGATCGCTTCCGCGCCCATGGCGCACAGCGTCAGCGCCGTGTCCAGCAGGCTTTCGCCTTTTTCAATGCTCGAGGCGGCGGCCAGCACAAGGTAGGTTGTGGCGCCGAGCGCCTTGGCCGCCATTTCAAACGATACCCGGGTTCGCGTGCTGGGTTCGTAGAACAGCAGCGCGATGCGCCGCCCAGCAAGTGCAGGGTGAGCCCCCGCCAGTTCAAGCTGCCGTGCTGACGAAAGAATAGACGCAATCGCCTGGTCGGTTAGCGCTTCGATGCCAAGCAAAGAGCCAGGATGAGGCATGCGGTGTCGTAACGGTTGCGGAAATTCGCGAATCCCTGTCTGCGGTTAAGCCTTTTCCACCAGCAGCACCTTCTCGGCGTTGTCCGTTTCGCGAAACTTCACTTCGATGATCTCGCGGTCGGTGGTCTGCACTGTTCGCCCGATGTAGGAGGCTTCAATGGGCAGCTCGCGCCAGCCGCGATCAATCAGCACGCAGAGCTGCACGCGCCGCGGGCGCCCATGGTCAAACAGCGCGTCCAGCGCCGCCCGCGTGGTCCGCCCCGTGTACAGAACGTCATCGCACAGGATCACGTTCCGGTCGCTCACCGGCACCCCAATGTCGCTTTTCTGCACCAGCGGCTTCGGCCCTACCGTCGATAGATCGTCGCGATATAGGGTGATGTCGAGAGTGCCCACCGGGACCGGCGTCTTCTCGATCTGCTCGATCAGGTTCCCCAGGCGCTGCGCCAGCGGTACCCCGCGCCGGCGAATGCCGATCAACGTCAGCCCCTCGGTGCCGCCGTTCTTTTCCACTATTTCATGCGCCAACCGAACTAACGTGCGCTCGATCTCCGAGGCCGACATGATCTGCGCCTTCTCGCGCAGGTTGAATTCGCGTTTGCCGGGCGACGTTGACATGGATGCAGCATGATACCAGTTGTCCAAATGCCGTGAACCCCCCAAAACCGGCCTCACCGCGAGAAGCCCTGCGGTTCGCGCTTTCCCGTGGCCGCGGCCCACACCGCTCCTCCAATCGTCCCCAGCACCAGGAACCCGAGGAAGGCGAAAATCAGCATGCACACCGCGGCCACCGCCGCTCCCTGCGGCGTCTGCAGCCAGGTGACGAATTGCTGCATCCTCTGCTGAACCGCAGGGTCGGGATTGGCGGTGTTGATGTGGCTGAAGTATTCGCGAAGCATTCCGCTGCGCTGCAACCACAGGAATTGAATGGCAAAGCCGATCGCGAATGGAACAAACCCAATAACCCCCGCCAGCGCCCCCAATCGTGCCCCCGTCCCGGCAGCCACCCACGGCACCCGTCTGCGGCGGCGGTAGAACGACACGGCAAACGCCCCGGTTGCCGCCATCCACACCGGAAAAACCAGCGAAGTCAGCGGGATAAGCGCCAGCGCCGCGCCGCATGCTCCGCCCAGAGCCGCGCTGGGCAATGCATCCGTCCAGTCAAGCCCCCGCACCCCGCCATCCTCAACTGGCACTGCCGCCCTTTCGTGTTGCAGGCTCGCCGGCGCAACTTCCCCCGGCTGCCTGCCGGCTTCAGCCGCCGCCGCCGGCGCTTCTTCCGCAGGCCGCGCGGGAACACGAATCTGGGGCGCGCCGCACGACGGGCAAAAATTAACTCCGTCCTCCACCCGCGCGCCGCAACGGAAGCAGGAATGCTCCATCAAAAAAACGTTAAATGAAGCGGGGCACAGTCAGCAAACTCGGAGAACAGTCATTCCGAACCCGCCCCGGCGGGTGAGGAATCTGGGGGGCGCCGTTTGCTTAGAGCAATACTAAAGCTGCTGTATCCATAACCCGCTCTGTCATCCTGAGCACCCACGGCAGAGAAGCCGCCGGTGTACGAGCAGGAACTGCGTGGCCCATAATGGTCCCAATCACTCAGCAAAAAAAATCACTGTCATCCTGAGCCCGCCACGGCGGGCGAAGGACCCCCACAGTGCTTACACCGCGACATCGCACGCAGATCCAACCGCCGCGCCTCGCCCCTACGCCCCGGTGCTCGATTCGCCGTCCAGTTCCAGGGCCCTCTATCGAAAGCACTTGCGCGTTGAGTTTCTGCAGAGCCGCCGGTGTACGAGCAGAAACTGCCTGGCCCATGCTGGTTCCAATCACTCAGCAAAAAATCACTGTCATCCTGAGCCCGCCACGGCGGGCGAAGGACCCCCACAGTGCTTACACCGC
>JAFAIN010000210.1 GCA_019236695.1 Acidobacteriota bacterium
TGGAAACAGAGTTGGTTGACCGGCAGAAGTTCCTGCTGGTGAATCGCGGTTTCCATTGGGTGCAGGAGACGCCGTTTAACCGCTAAGCCGCCGGTGTGAGCTCGAATCGTTGAAGTTCCCGGTAAAGTCCCCCTGGACCCAGGCTCCGCCCTGGGTCCAGGGTTATTTACGCCTGCTTCGCCGGCTACGGCTAGCCCCGAGCTACTGGCAGCCGGGCTTCAAACCCTCCGGGGAGAGGCTGCGCAGCGTGGTTTCATCCGGGAAGCTGTACGCCCTTAGAGGCGCCGGTGAGTGGTGGTCAAATGCGAACCAGGGGAAGAGCGCCACATTCTGCGGATGGTATGTCCGGTTGTTGTGGGCGATGGGGTACACCGTATTGTTGGAGAGCACTTCAACCACGTCGCCGACTTCGAGAACGTCGCTGCAATTCGCCGCACCGGTACGAGGATCCCTGGAAAGCCACCAAGGGGTGGCGTTGATGATGAAGGGATCGTTGATGGTTTCGGCCAGCTCATGGGCTAACGCCGTAATGTCTTCAAACCCGCCGCCGAACAGGCCGGGAGAAATCCAGCTTGCATAACCACCGACGTACAAGCGGGGCAGATTGCCATTCTGCGGCACTCCCGGCTCGATATCGTATGCATGGAAACCAAGGACGCAGCACTGGTTGAGCGTGCCGGCATATAGGTAGACATTGTTGAAAAGCAGCATCGAGAGATCGTGGGTGGTGATGTCGCCGGCAAGCTCGGCTGCGCCGATGGGCGTGCTGTTATCCACCGGGTAAGTGGGAGGGTACAAAAGGTTGATGAACGTATTCTCGTCAATCAGCATGAAGGCACAGCAGCGGCCATTCGCGTCGAGCGCGTAATAGCCATAGCCAAACGGGATGGCCATGGTGCGCTCGCGCTTTACGGAGGGCGACAGCAGCGTGTGCCAGCCCGCCGTATCGGAATCAGCACTGTGATCAATGCGGTTCCAGAATGCGGCGCGCTGCATCTCGTCGCCAAACTGGCCCGTGCCGGAATTGAACTGCACTGCTTCGAACATGGGCGAGTGCACAACGGCATCCCGAATTTCATCCGTGACGGTGAGCCGCAGCAGGGCGCCGGTTGTGGGGTCGTGCGCCACATGGCCGCTTGGATTCAGCAGTTCAATGGTCACCGGGACGATGGGCGCATTGATGGTTGCGGTGCTGTTGGTCTCCGGCTGGTTGCCAACCATGGCATATGGCCATACTGATTGCGGATTGCCGGCAGGGTCAAAGCCCTCGGCGAAAAACTGCCCTGTCCAGTTCTGAAGGGAATCAATGCCGGCCACGCCATTGGTTGCGGCGGCGGCAATGGTTCCTCCGCGCCCGCTGGGGCCGAGCCCTTTCACGGCGGCCGAGCCGCTGCTGGGCACTGCGTTGCTCAGGATTTGAGGTGTGACCTTCTGAGAAGCCATGGCGGCATCGCCCTGGGCGAAACCGGCAACCGGGGCCAACAGCAGGCAGAGGGAGAGGAGCGTACCGCGGTAACGCGCGAGCTGCCTATTCATGTTTTCTCCTTAAATGTGAGTGAGCTCTCGATCGACAACCTGGGCATTCAGGAACTCTGAATTTGCCGAGCAGTATCCATTGCGCCGCAGCAATTGTCAACGTTAGGCGGGCGCAAGCAACACAGGTGGAAACTTGCGCTGGGACAGGGTTTTCAGGCGGTGGTGGCGGATTTTCCGGCGGCAATGTGGCCGGAATCGCGATGCGTAATCTTCACGTTGTAGCCGGCATCCCTCAGCCGCTTCTGCACTTCTTCCGCAATCATCACCGAGCGATGCTGGCCGCCGGTGCAGCCGAAGGCGATGGTCAGGTAGCTTTTCCCTTCGCGCACGTAGTGGGGCAGAAGGTAAATGAGCATCTCGGAAATGCGCGAGATGAACTCGCGCGACTGAGGGAACGAAAGAATGTACTTCGCGACCTTCGGATGTTTGCCGGTGAGCGGCCGGAATTCGGGGACGAAATGTGGATTGGGCAGGAAGCGCACGTCGAACACGAGGTCGGAATCGGGTGGAACGCCGTTCTTATATCCAAAGCTCACGCAGGAGACCAGGATGTTTTTCTCCGAACGCTGCTCGCGCTGGAAGCGGCTGATTACGTAAGCCCGGAGCTCGTGCACGTTGAATTTCGAAGTGTCAATGCGGATATCGGCAACGTCGCGCAGGCGGCCGAGCCGTTTGCGTTCGGCGCGCAATGCCACGCGCACTGGATCAGACCGGCCGGAAAGCGGGTGAGGGCGCCGGGTTTCGCTGAAGCGGCGCAGCAGCACATCGTCGGATGCTTCCAGGAAGATGACGGTCGTCTTCAGCGCCTCCTTGAGCTGTTGCAGTTCCTGCGGAAGGCGCTCGAGTTTCTGCCCTTCCCGTACATCGACCACCAGCGCGGCCCGCGTGATCTCGGGCGACTGCTTGATGAGTTCGGCAAACCTCGGCATGAGCTCCACCGGCAGGTTATCGACGCAGTAGTAGCCGAGATCCTCGAAGGCCTTGAGGACAGATGCTTTGCCGGAACCGCTCATTCCGGTAATGACGACCAGTTCGATGTTGGAGCGCGGCGGGGCAGAGAGATCGCCGTTACGGCCGGCAAGAGAGCGCGCGGCTTTCCTGGGAGTGCGCGGTCGGGCGGAAGAGGCCGGCATCAGCGCCATGGTAGCAAATCCGGGCTTTCTCTGCGGTTGGCGGGTTTTGCCGGGCATGGTGCAAACTCGCTTCGCTCAGGTCTTCACCACGTGGCGAGCGCCTCAACTTGTGGGCCCCGATATAAGAAACTCATCCCAACCGACGCTGCGCAGCCCGTGCCGCCGAGGCACTGCTCCTTCTCCCGGCGCCGTAATCACCAGGGGCGTGAATCGTGGATTGCGGCGGCTGAACTCCAGCAGTCCTTTCAGCCCGTGAACGTCGAAGCTGCCGGTTTTAATCTCGACCGCCCAGTTGCCCCAGGCGCCCTCAATCACCGCGTCGATTTCGAGCGGCTCCTCTCGCCAGTATGTGACGGTTTGTCCTTGATTCACCGCGAAAGCCAGGCAGGCGTTCTCGACCCACGCCCCGAAGCGCTGGGGCTCTTTTGCCGGCTCGGGAGAGCCATCGGGATGCATGGCCGACAACAGCGCATTGTTCAGCACTACAAGTTTTGGCGGGGCGGCGCGCCTTCGATGAGCGCGCATCGCGAACTTCTCCAGCGGCGACACCAGGTATGCTTCCTGCAGCATCGCCAGGTAATGCGCAACCGTTTCAAGGGCGCCTTTGTCCTGGAGTTGCCCCTGCAGCTTCTGCAGTGAGACGATTTGCGCCGGCGATGCCATCGCAATGGCGAACACCTGCCGCAGCAGCGCCGGGCGCCGCACGGCGCCTGATGCCAGAACGTCGCGCCCAATCACCGGCTCGATGATCCCCTCTCTCACATAGGAACGCCAGCGCGCAGGATCGCTCCTGAACTCCATCGCGCCGGGGTAGGAGCCGAACTGCACCAGACCCAATGCCGCTTCCCGGGCCGGCAGATGAAAGGTGCGGGCCAGCGCGGCGGCCGGCCAGTGACTGAGCGTCATCCGCTCAAAGCGCCCGGCCAGGCTCTCACGGGGTCCGGCGGCCACGCGTAGAGCGGAGGAACCGCTGGCGACCACATGCAGGGGCAAATGCCGGCGGCGCAGGCGATCCCATCGCCCTTTGAGACGTGCCGCCCAGTCTGATAAGTGATGGACCTCGTCCAGCAGCAGGACGGCTGCCCCGCGCTCGGCACGAGCTTCGGCCTCTGCCCAACATCGTTCCCAAAAACCGGGCAGCGCGGCGTCGGGCTCGTCGCCGGCCATGTAGATGGCCGCCTCGCCGAACTCATGCGCCAGTTCCAGCAGCAGAGTGGTCTTGCCCACCTGCCGCGGCCCGGTCAGGAGCTGAATGCGCCCCGGACCGGGCTCCCGCAGGCGCTGGCGCATCACGCGGCGGCAGTGCTCAAAGTCGTTATCAATTTCGGTCATAGTCGAATAATTATTCGACCATACATGACTAATGTCAAGCGCGCGGCTGCGCTCAACCGCTCATTCCGGTAATGACCACCGGCAAGCGGCGGATCCCTGATGAAAGCCTCTGGATTTCGCATTTTCGGATTCATCATGGCTCTTTGCCTCCGTGCTTCCGTGGTGAAGAATCGGTTCCGGCGGCCAGAACGCTGATAAACTGAGGGCTTCAGCCATCAATCGGGGAGCCGGACATGCTGGTCGTAATGCAGGCGCACGCCACCGAAGAGCAGGTACGCGGCGTCTGCGCGAAAATCGAGAGCCTTGGATACCGCCCCCATGCCATGCCGGGCGCGCAACGCACCGCCATCGGCATAACGGGCAACCGCGGCGAAGTGGAAGCGGCGTGGCTGGAGGACATGCCGGGGGTGGCAGAGGTCATCGCGGTCAGCAAGCCGTACAAGCTGGTGAGCCGCGAGATTAAGGAAGAGAACACGGTCATCCGCTTTCGCGGGGAAACGGCGGACCTGGCTGCGTCCATTGGCGGGCGGGAGCTTGCCATTATGGCCGGCCCGTGCGCCATTGAGGACCCCGAGCAGGCGTTCGCGGTGGCGGAAACGGTGAGCCGCGCGGGAGTGCGATTCTTTCGCGGCGGGGCCTACAAGCCGCGCACTTCGCCTTATTCATTCCAGGGGTTGGGGGTCGAAGGGCTCAAGATCATGGCCGAAGTGCGGCGGCAGTTCGGCATGAAGATTGTCACCGAGGCAATTGATAACGAGTCGCTCGACCTGGTGGAAGAGTATGCCGACGTAATCCAGATTGGGGCGCGCAACATGCAGAATTTTTCGCTGCTGAAGCGCGCCGGCCGCGCCAGCAAGCCGGTTCTGCTGAAGCGCGGCATGTCGGCTACGCTGGAAGAATTCCTGATGGCCGCCGAATACATCATGAGCGAAGGCAACTACCAGGTAATCCTGTGCGAGCGCGGTGTGCGCACCTTCGCGGACCATACCCGCAACACGCTGGATCTCAGCGTGGTTCCGGCGGTGCAGCGCCTCAGCCATTTGCCCATTGTGGTGGATCCCAGCCACGGCACCGGCAAGCGCAACAAGGTCACGCCGCTTTCGCGCGCCGCGGTTGCGGTGGGCGCTGACGGCCTGTTGATTGAAGTGCACAACAACCCCGACCGGGCGCTTTCCGACGGCATGCAATCTCTCTATCCCGAACAGTTTGTCTCGCTGATGGAGGCGATTAGGCAAATTGCGCCGGTGGTGTGCCGCGAGGTTCCGCCGGCGCATGGTGGCGCGCATTCCGCGGCAGCCGGCGCCCGCTCGCAGCCGGCGCACGCCGATTGAACGTGCGCTCTCCGGAGCATGCCGGCTACGCGGTTGCGGCGCCGCTGGTTGCCGCATGGTTCCTCGTCGCGTGCAGTCATACGGCTCCCGACCGCGCCTTGCGCGAGTACTGCTACGTTACAAACGGCAGAAGCGACAGCGTCACGGTTATCGATGCGCGCCCATCCAGCGGTTTCGCTCAAACGGCAACTATTGCCGTGGGGCACAATCCCACCGGGATTGCCTCCAGCCCGGTAAGAAGCGAGATCTACGTCGTCAACACGGAGTCGGACAACGTCAGCTTCATTGATGCAAAGCGCAACCGCGTCGTGGCCACGGTGGGCGTCCATCGCGCGCCTTACTTCATTTCCGTCTCAACCGACGGCCGGCGCGGCTATGTTGCGAACTCGGGCTCGGCAAACGTCTCAGTGCTCGATCTGTTCCAACGGCGGGTGATCGCCAACATTCCCGTGGGCGGGAAGCCGGGAGTGGCCAGAGTGGCTCCTGACGGGAAATCGGTGGTGGTTTCCAACTTTGTCGATAACACGGTTTCGGTGATCGATGCTGAGGGGCTGCGGGTGCGCACCACCATTCCGGTTTGCGAGCAGCCGGGCGACATTGCCATTCTGCCGGACTCGACCAGGGCGTTTGTCACATGCTCCGGCTCCTCGCAGGTGGCGGCGATTGGGCTGCAGAGCGCCTTGCGGCCGGAATCCCGGGCGCGTGACGTTCTGCTGGCAAAGCTCGATGTTGGAAACACGCCTGTAGCGCTGGCCTTGAAGCCGGATGGCGGCGAACTCTTCGTGATGAACTACGGCGCCGGAACCATTTCGGTGGTTGAAACCACCTCGAATGATGTAGCCGGCAGTTACCTGATCGGCAACAATCCGGTGCGCGGCGTAGTCAGCTCCGATAACGCGATGCTGTACGTCAGCAATTTCAGGTCGAGCACGGTGGCGGCTTACAGCATTACGGACGGTACGCTGGCCGGCAATGTCCAGGTGGGCAGCGGGCCTGATGCGCTGGCCCTGACGCGAGACGGCAATTTTCTGTTTGTCGCCGACTCGCGTTCCGGCGATATCGCTGTGGTCCGCACCGCGCCGCTGCCCTCCAGTTCAAAGCGCAGCGCCGAACGCGCCCTGTTGACCACCGTGCCGGCGGGCGCCCAGCCCAACCAGGCAGTCATGGTGGAAGTGCCGGACTGAGGACAACCGCTAAAGGAAAACTCACAACCCGGGGCGCGGCCACGGCGAAATGGCTCGGCGTACTGCAATCCCTTGCAGCCCAGGGCTTTTGCCCGGCGGTTACGAAAGAAACTGCACTTTCTTCATCTCGCGGGAGCGACATTTTCCGTTCTACCCTGTTTCATCCTGCAGGAGCTGATCCAGCTCAATAGGAGAATGCAATGAAATCCACGGGAATCAAACTGCTCTTGATCGTGCTAGGGACGGCCGGTCTGATGGCAGCTCAATCCACCACGACCTCGACTTCAACGGATGCCAGCGCGTCCGCAGCCACGCCGGCGCAGAAGGATCTGAGGCACGATCGCCGCGACCTCAGGGCTGATCGCAAGGACATCCGGTCGGACAAGAAAGACCTGAACCAGGATCGCACCGACCGCAACGCCGACCGCAAAGACGTGTCGCAGGATGTAAAGGATCGCAACCATGACGCGGCCGACCTTGGGCGCGACCAGCATGACATCAACAAGGACCGCCGCGACCTGAACCAGGACCGCCGCAACCTGGCGGCTGCAGAAAAGAGCGGCAACTCGCAACAGATTGCGACTGACAAGAAGGACATGGCCCACGACCGGCATGACCTTAACAAAGATCGCGCCGACCGGAACGCAGACGCGCGCGACCTGGCGAAAGACAACAGGGACATCCACGCCGACCGGCGAGACCTGCGGGCCGACAACAAAGACATTCAAAGCGACAAAAAAGACCTGAAGAAGGACAAGAAGGATGCGCGCGCCGACCGCCGCGACATCAAGAAGGATCGCCGCTCGTTCCGCGGACGCTAGCCGCTTTTTTCTCCCTCAACACACTTCCATCCACCCATACTCTCTGCGGCTTTTCGTGGGCTTCGCGAGAAGGACACACGAATCCGCAGGGAGAATGGGGGAATGGGAGGATCGCCTCTACTCTTCCTCGACTTCTTCGCCGCGCGAAGCCTTATAGGCGGTGACGATCTTCTCCTGCACCAGAGCCGGGCAGACATCGTAGTGCGCCATTTCCATGTGGAAGCTGCCGCGGCCCTGCGTCATGCTGGTGAGGTCGGCGCCGTAGCTCAGCATCTCGGCCATGGGCACTTCGGCTTTCACGATGGTCTTGCCCGCCTTGTTATCCATGCCCTGGATGCGGCCGCGCCGGCCGTTGAGGTCGCCCATGATTGCGCCGGCGAATTCGTCGGGAACGGTGATCTCGACGTGCATGATCGGCTCGAGCAGCGTGGGTTTGGCCACCTCCATCGCTTTCTTAAAGGCGATGCGGCCCGCGGTCTTGAATGAAAGCTCGTTGGAATCCACGTCGTGGTACGAACCGTCATAGAGCGTGACCCTGAAATCCACCACCGGATAGCCGGCCAGGTAGCCGCGCTGCGCGGCCTCGAGAATCCCCTTCTCGACCGCCGGGATGAAGTTCCGGGGGATGGAACCTCCAAAGATTTCGTTTACAAATTCAAAATTGCCGCCGCGCGGCAGCGGATCCATTTTGATCTTGCAGTCGCCATACTGGCCGTGCCCTCCCGTCTGTTTCTTGTGCCGGCCCTGCACGTCGGCGTGCCCGCGAATGGTTTCGCGGTAAGGAACCTTGGGGGCCTTGAGGTTCACTTCCGTGTGGTAGCGCTTCTTCAGCTTCGAGACCACGACTTCAATGTGCTGCTGGCCGGTGCCGGCAATGAGGAACTCCTTGGTCTGCTCGTCGCGGAAGAAGCGGAGCATGGGGTCCTCCTCCATCAGCTTGTGAATGCCGTTGGAGAGCTTGTCTTCGTCAGCGCGGGTCCTGGGTTCCACCGCAAAGGTGATGGCCGGTTCAGGGAGTGAAACCTGCGGAAATTCAATAGCCGCGGCCTTTTCGCCCAGGGAATCGCCGGTCAGGGTGTCGCGCAGCTTGGCCACGGCGCCGAGATCGCCGGCGCGCAACTCGGGCACCGCGACGGCGTTTTTTCCCTGCATCACGGAAAGGTGCGCCAGCTTCTCCGGCGAGTTGCGCGTGTAGTTGTGCACGGTGGAATCGTTTTTTACCACCCCCGAATACACCTTGAAGAACGAAATGCGGCCGGCGAACGGATCGCTGACGGTTTTGAAGACATACATCGAGCACGGCTCGGAATCGGCGACCTTGCGCGACTGCGGCGCTCCATTATTCGGCTTCATCACGGCTTTCACCGGCGCACGGCTGGTCGGCGCCGGCAGATAGTCAATGATGAACTCCATCAGCCGGTCGGTCCCGATGTTCCCCAGCCCCGAGCAGTAGAGCACGGGGAACACGCGGCGGTCGCGGACCGCCTCACGCAGTCCGCTGACCAGGTGTTCCTCGCCGATCGTGCCCTTATCGAAGAACTCCTCCATCAGGGCATCGTTGCCTTCGGCGATCAATTCGACCAGCGCCTCGTGGGCGGCTTTGGCGGCCTCGGCCATGGCGGCAGGAATCTCCCCCTCGCGGCCCTTGCCGTTGCCGCCCATGTCATACGTAAACGCCTTCATCTTTACCAGGTCAATTACGCCGCTGAGGTTTTTCTCGCTGCCCACCGGCAGTTGCACCTGTACTACCCCGCGGCCGAAGGCCGTGCCGAGCGACTCCATAAGCCGGCCCGCATCGGCGCGCTCGCGATCCATGCGCGTCCCCACGATGATCCGGGGCAATTCAAACTCATTGGCGTAGTCCCAAACCCGCTCGGTCATGACTTCCACGCCGCTCACGCCATCCACCACAACTGCCGCGCTTTCCACCGCCGGCAGCGCCAGTTCGGCCTCGTGGACGAACATATTGAACCCCGGCGTATCGAGCAGGTTCAGTTTGGTCTTACCCCACTCGGCGATTCCGATTGTGGTCGCCAGCGACATTTGGCGCGCAATTTCTTCCTCGTCGAAATCCGTGACCGTGGTGCCTTCATCCACCCGGCCGAGCCGCTGCGTGGCGCCCGCGGTGAAAAGCATGGCCGAGACCAGCGAGGTCTTGCCCGCGTGCGAGTGCCCCAGCAATGCAATGTTGCGAATGTTTGCCCCTTCGTAAACCTTCAACTGGCTACTCCTTTTGCCCGCTGCTCCGGTGCTTGCCGCAGGGCAGGCGCTCAGGGCCGGCAGAATGCAGGTTGAACCGCTGCGGGAGAGACTCAAGGGTGGGGCCCGCAGGCGGAAAATGAAGATTGCGCGAAAAATCCTAGCACAACGATGGCGGGGCTTGCATGGCGCACGCCGGCGGTCTGGCTGGCTGGCTCTCTGGCTTTCTGGCTGGCTGGCTGTGCGGGTGGCCAGGCCGCACTCGTATAATCCTGCGAAGTCCATTGCACTAAGTTATTGAAAATATGAATATCGGCCTGCGGGACAGCCAGGGACACTTAGAAGCCCGAAAAACCGCGAAAATACTCGCTGTCCCACTGTCCCCACCCCTATTAAAAAATAGGGTGGTACACCTGCTGGCGATAGCCGGGCAGGCCGAACTGGACTGACCCCTGGATTGCGACAGCCGCAAGTGTCCCACTGTCCATATCCCTATACGTGGGACGGTGGGACAGTAAAAATTACATACTTGCTCTCAATGCCGAGGTCACGTGAGCCGCATTCAGTGTTGGTGCGGGGAGACAACTGGCGATTCCTGCTGGGGCCATGAAAATTTGCTCCGGCGCAAATTGCAACCCACGGCCTTTCGGGTTATTCTGTTTTCGGTACAGATTCCCCGCTGTACCGCCTTGCGTATGCGCCGCATTATTTCGGCAACAGTGGTGGGGATTTTATTCCTGGCGGTGGCCGCACCGGCTGCCCTGGCGAGCATTCCTTCCCATCCGCTTCGGCCCTGCTGCATGCGCGGCAGCCACCACGCCTGCCAGCACAGCGTCCGAGACCCTGAGAATCGAAACACCCTATCGGGCACCTGCGCTTGTGATGACTGCGAGCGCACCCTGGTTTCGCAGCCAGCCACTCCCCGGACTGGCGCTGCGCCGGCCGGCGCGGTTCCGCAGTTCACGTTCCTCGATGAGTTCTACGCCTGGCCGCTGCCGCAAGCTGCTTCCGCAATCCAGGCGCAGCGCGCGCCTCCGCTGGCTTCCTTGCAGCGTGTGAGGTCGATTGGCAGCCGCATAACTTCCAAATTGCATCGCTTGACGGCTGCAGTCTGGCCTCTCTGATCCTCCAAAGATCGTTGGGAGCGCGCGAGATCACCGGGATTCCCCCCCGCCCATGGCTGCGCGTGACTGCAGGAGAAGAAGGCAATGCGTGGTCGTACGTTGTTGAGCCTATGTGGCATCGCAGCCCTGCTGTTTCCACTTCATCTGTCCGGCACCGTATTCGGCGGAGTGCGCGGAATTGTTCATGATCCGCAGCATCGTCCGGTGGCTTCGGCCGCGGTTGAACTGAAATCACGCACATCAGACTGGTCGAGGAGCGCGAGCACCGACAGCGAAGGCGGGTTTGTGTTCACGGCAGTGCCGATTGGCGAGTACGCGGTCTCGGTCCGGAGCCCTGGCTTCGAGACGGAGCAGCAGAACATCAGCGTGGCGGCGGCAACCGAGCCTGTACTGCACTTCGGGCTGAAGATTGCCGCCGGGAAGGAAAACATTACGGTTTCGGCTGAGCCCGAGGCAGCCGCCTCCGATACCGCAACGCCGACCACGGTCATCAGCCGGCTGGATGTGGCGCAGACCCCGGGCGCGGACCGCACAAACAGCCTGGCGATCATTACGGACTACGTTCCGGGGGCCTACATTGCGCATGACCAACTGCACATTCGCGGCGGCCACCAGGTGAGCTGGCTGGTGGATGGCGTGCCGGTTCCCAACACCAACATCGCTTCCAATGTAGGGCCGCAATTCGATCCGAAGGACTTCGACTATCTGGAGAGCGACCGCGGCAGCTATGGCGCGGAGCTCGGCGACCGCACTTATGGGGTATTCAACATCGCTCCGCGGACCGGGTTTGAGCGCGACAGGCAGGGAGAACTGGTGACCAGCTTCGGCAATTTTTATCAAACCAACACCGAAGTGAATTTCGGCAGCCACTCGCGGCGCCTGGCCTGGTACGCCGGCGTGAACGGCAACCGCAGCGAGCTGGGACTGCAGCCGCCGGTTCCACAGGTGGTTCACGACGCGGAAAACGGCTATGGCGGCTTCGGATCGCTGATCTTCAACGCCGACGCCGCAAACCAGTTCCGCCTGGTTACGTCGCTGCGCCGCGATTATTACCAGGTGCCCTACGATCCTTTTCCGGGCGACTTTGAGAACTCCCAGTACGCCAGCAGCGGGCTGCGCGACGGCCAGCATGAAGGCGATGCCATCGTAAGTTTCTCGTGGGTGCACACGTTTAACCCATCCGTGCTGCTGACGCTTTCGCCGTTTTTCCACTCCAACAGCGCCAACTATGATTCCAGCCCTCTGGATTTCCCGGCGGCCACCACCGACCATCGCTCATCGAGCTATGGCGGCGGGCAGGCTACCGTTACGGCGACGCTGCCGCGGAACAATCTCGAGGCCGGCGTTTATGCGTTCTACGAACGTGATCGGCAACTCTTCGGGGCCGTGTTCAACGATCAGAGCAGCCCGAATTTCAGCGATCGCGTGCCGGCCTCAGGGGCGGTGGAGAGCTTCTTCATCAGCGACAGGTTCAGGCTGGCTCCATGGCTCACCTTGATCGCCGGAATCCGCCCCACGCATTTTTCGGGAGCGCTTGCGGAAAGCTCGATCAGCCCCCGGGTGGGGACAGCGCTTACGTTGCCGCGGCTGAGGTGGGTATTCCACGCGTTTTACGGGCATTACTATCAGGCGCCGCCGCTGCTCACCGCCTCAGGGCCGCTGGCGCAGTTCGTCACGGCGGCCAACCTTGCGTTCCTGCCGCTGCACGGCGAGCGCGATGAGGAGCACCAGTTTGGCCTCACCATTCCGATGCGCGGGTGGGCCCTGGAAGCCGATACGTTCAAGACGATTGCGCACAACTTTTTCGACCACAACAATATTGGGGAATCGAACCTGTTCTTCCCCCTCACGCTCCAGGAGGCGGTCATTCGCGGTTGGGAGCTGACGATTCGCTCGCCCAGAATCGCAGGGCGGGCGCAGTTGCACCTGGCCTACTCGAATCAGGTGGCGCAGGGGGAAGGCGCGATCACCGGCGGCCTGACCGACTTCTCGCCTCCGGCGGGTTTGTCGCCGCTCGACCACGACCAGCGCAATACCCTCAGCGTGGGCGGGTATAGCGCGTTGCCTTTCGAAACCTTTGCCTCAGCGAACGTGAATTACGGCTCCGGACTCGCCAACGGCCTGCAGGGGGTAGCGGGCTGGCCTTATGCGGGAGCATATCTGCCCGGCCATACGACCTTGGACCTGTCGGTTGGGAAGAGCTTTGGCGACCGCGCCTCAGTCTCACTGAATGCGCTGAACGTCGCCAACCGGCGGGTGCTCCTCGACAGCAGCCTGACTTTTGGGGGCTTCCATTGGAACACTCCGCGCGAAGTCTATGTGGAGCTGCGCTACCGGTTCCATTACTGATGGGGCGGGAGTTCACAGCGGAGGGGCGGAGGAGGCGGGATGCGCGCCCGGGCCCCGGGTTACCAACTGAAATTTCGAAGTGTGGCCGCCAAATGACGCTAAAATAATAGCCAAGCACCCCATCATGAACCGAACAAAACTATTGTTGCCTCTGCTTGTTGTGGCCGGCGCTGTTGCTGCTTTGGCCGCCGATCTGGAACCGCTGCGCCCCCCGAAGGGCGATAAAGTTGCTGTCGTGGTCTTCGAAGACCTGGAATGTCCGCTGTGCGCGCGCATGCATGGCGTGCTGATGGAAGCTTCGAAGAAGTACAACGTGCCGGTGATCATTCACGATTTTCCGCTGCCCTCGAATACGCCGCCATTCCATGCCTGGGCGCACCAGGCGGCCATTACGGCCAGGTTTTTTGAAAGCAAGTCTCCGGAACTGGGCCGCGCCTTCCGCGCCTTCGTGTTCCAGAACCAGCCTTCCATCGGCAACAATCCGGCCCTCTTCCATGCGGTAGCCCAGCGGTTTGCCAGCGAACACAATGTCGCTCTGCCGTTCGTGATTGATCCGAACGGCGAGTACTCGGCTGAAATTCAGAAGGACAAGGCGCTCGGACAACGCGTGGGCATTGAGCACACACCCACGATCTACGTGGCGACCAATTCGACCAGCGGCCCGCCGGCGGTGGAAGTGGTGGACAACAATAAGCTCTATGAAATGATTGAGGCTGCACAGCGCGCCATGGCCAACCAGCCGGCGCCCCGCCCGGCGGCCGCCAAGGCTGCGCCGGCACACAAGAAGCCGGGAACCTAGACAGTTATTTGGTTATCGTCGCTATTCACCCTCGCTCAAGCTTTCCGAGGGCCTCAAACAGGTCCTCATTCGGGGGCACATCGCTGATTTGATATAGCTTGCTGAAGGCGATGCGGCCCTGCTTATCTACCACGAAAATGGCACGGTTGCTCAAGCCGGCGAGGGGCTCCGCGGCCCTCAGGACCCCGTATTTCCGGGCCACGTCGCCATGCGGCCAGAAGTCGCTGGCCAGCGGGTAATTCAGCATGCCGATTTCATACTTCTGCCAGGCAATACTGCAGAATACCGAGTCAACGCCTATGCCCACGACCTGGGCATCGAAGCCTGCGAACCGCTCGAGATCCTGGCGGTACGCCGGCATCTGTTTCCCTCAAACCGGGGTAAAGGCGAGCACGTAAAACACCAGGACGACATTTGTGCGGCCGCGATATTCGCTTAAGCGCACGCGGTGCTTGCGCTCACCCGTGCAGGCAGCAAGGTCGAAATCGGGCGCCTCATCCCCCGGCATCAGCATGCGCGCTCACCTCCTGGAAATGACTGGCGATTGTAGCTGAAGGAAGCTCCAAGCACTAAGCCGGAGGTGAGCGCGCAGGTAACGCGGCCCCGCGCCTGCGGTGCCTGGCCATGCGCGGCCAAACCCACGCGGCGGCTGCCGGCCGCATCCAATCGGAGTGGCGCAACGGCGTGTATGCTGTTGCGGAGGAACTCCTATGCTGGGACGCAAACCATACAACTACCGGCGGTTCACCCGTGAGCAGATGGTCACGAACGCCACGGCGAACGCTCCTGCCCCCGGAGAACGAGCTCCCGATTTCGAGACACGCACTCTTGAGGGCGACCTGTTTCGCCTGGGCGACTATGCGGGCAGCCGCAATCTTGTGCTTACGTTCGGCAGCGCCACCTGCCCCATCACCGCCGGTTCCATTCACGCGCTGGACGAGCTGTATGCCGACTACGCCGGCGAAGGGATTGAATTCCTTTTCGTTTATGTTCGCGAAGCCCATCCGGGCGGCGATTTGCCCGCGCATGAGTCCATGCAGCAGAAGATCGCGGCGGCCGAGTTGCTGCGGCGCGAGGAAGACGTGCATATGCCGATTGCTGTGGATGATCTGAAGGGCAGCATCCACCGCCATTACGGCAAGCTGCCGAATCCGACTTACGTGATCGACAAATCAGGCCGCATTGCTTTCCGCTCCCTGTGGAGCCGGCCTGCGGAAGTGCGCGCGGCACTGGAAGAATTGCTGGAACGGCAGGAAGAACGCGGGGTTCAGCACGCGATTGTTCACGGCGGCGAAGATACGGCCATGCCCGTAAGCCGCGCCCTGCTTCACGCCCATCGCGCTGTCGAGCGCGGCGGCGAGGCAGCCATCCAGGACTTCCGCGAAGCCATGGGCTTCCCCGGCCGGGTGGCGCTGGCCACAAGTTCCGTGATGGAACCGGTGACGCTGCATCCGCTGCGGGTGCTGAGCGGCGCGCTGCTAGCTTCAGGCGTGATTGCCGGAGCGCTTTACGCCGGGCACAAGCTGCGCCAGCGGCGGTTCGGCTTTCGGTCGCCCTACGACATTCATGTGGATGCCAGGCGCAACCTCCTGCCCGGGGACGAATACGAGGCAGTGGGAATTTAGTAGCTGGATGGCTGAATAGCTAAATGGCTCAATAGCCAAATGGCTGGATGGCTGAGTAGCGTGAATGGCTGGATAAAGTTTCAGGAATATTCCCGGGTCAGGGTCGTCAGTCCGTGGGGTCCGCAGGCGTCCGCTGCCCAAAGGATCGCGCCGTTTCTGATAACAGGCACCACACGGCTCAGCTAGCCAGCCATTCAGCTAGCCAGCTATCCAGCCATCCAGCTAGTCAGCCACCTAGCCATTCAGCAACTGCCGCAGCACGTACTGCAAGATCCCTCCATGGCGGTAATAGAGGGCTTCCTGCGGAGTATCAATCCTTACTGCGACCTCAAAATCATCCTCGGCTCCATTGTTCCGGCAGGCGCGCACGCGCGCACGCCGGGGGCGCGAGAAATCGGCCAGCAGTTCGGCAATCCCGGTGACGTCAAAGATCTCGTCGCCGCAAAGTCCGAGGGACTCGGCATTCTCCTCCTGCAGAAACTCGAGGGGCAGAATGCCCATGCCGACCAGGTTGCTGCGGTGGATGCGCTCGTAGCTCTGGGCAATCACGGCGCGGACGCCGAGGAGCAATGGCCCCTTGGCCGCCCAGTCGCGCGACGAACCTGAGCCGTATTCCTTGCCGGCCACGATGATGAGCGGCACTCCTTCAGCAGCGTAGCGTTCCGCGGCGCCAAAGATGGTCATCTGCTCGCCCGAGGGCAGGTGCCGGGTGAAGCCGCCTTCGAGTTCCGGAACCATGCGATTGCGAAGCCGCACATTGGCGAAGGTGCCGCGCACCATCACCTCGTGGTTGCCGCGGCGCGAGCCGTAGGAATTGAAGTCAGCCGCCTGCACGCCGTGGGCCAGCAGGTACCTGCCGGCAGGGCTGGCCGGCTTGATGGACCCGGCAGGGGAAATGTGATCGGTGGTAATGCTGTCGCCCAGGCGCGCCAGCATCCGCGCGCCGCGGATTTCCTTTACCGGCGCAGGCTGCCGGCCCATTCCCTCGAAGTAGGGAGCGCGCTTGATGTAAGTGGAGTGCGGCCAGTCATAGGTGTCGCCGGCCGGGCTCTCGAGCTTTTGCCAGCGCTCGTCACCGGCAAAAATGCTCTCGTAATTGCTGCGAAACATGTCGGAGCGCACCGCCTGCTGAATGGTTTCGGCAATTTCGTGCTGCGACGGCCAAATGTCACGCAAGTACACCGGTTCGCCATTTCGGCCGCGCCCCAGCGGGTCATGCGTCAAATCAACATCCATGCGGCCGGCGAGAGCGTAGGCCACCACCAGCATGGGCGACATGAGGTAATTGGCGCGAACTTCAGAATTGATGCGGCCTTCGAAGTTGCGGTTTCCGCTGAGAACCGAAACCACCACAAGCTGGTTTTCCTCCACCTGTCTTGACACTTCCGCGGGCAACGGCCCCGAGTTTCCAATGCAGGTGGTGCAGCCGTAGCCGACGACGGAAAATCCGAGCTGATCGAGATACGGCATCAGCCCGGATTGCCGGTAATAATCCGTAACCACCCGCGAGCCCGGCGCGAGCGAAGTCTTGACCCACGGCGGCGGCTTTAAGCCGCGTTCCACGGCCTTCTTTGCCAGCAGGCCGGCGCCCAGCATTACGGAGGGGTTCGAGGTGTTGGTGCAACTGGTGATGGCGGCAATTACGATGTGGCCGTGATCCAGCAGAAAGCCGCTGTCGGCGTGCTCTTCCGGAGGAGCCTCGACCGCCACGGCTGCCGCCGCGTGCCCGCCTTCGGCTTCCCAGCGGCCCACAATAGGAAGCGCGACCTTTTTCGCGCCGGTTGCGCCTGGATGCATAAGGCCGGGCAGGGCGTGCTGGAACGATTCGCGCGCCGACGAGAGCGGCACCCGATCCTGGGGACGCTTGGGCCCCGAGATGCTTGGTTCCACGCTGCTCAAGTCCAGTTCAAGTGTGTCGGTGTACCCGGCTTCGGCCGTCTCCGCGCCGTGGAAGAGACCCTGCTCTTTGCAATAAGCCTCGACCAGCGCAATGTGCTCCGCAGAGCGGCCGGTCATTTGCAGGTAGCGCAGGGTAGCATCATCCACCGGGAAGATTCCGCAGGTAGCGCCATACTCGGGCGACATATTGCTGATGGTGGCCCGGTCTGCAACCGGCAAAGAGTTGAGCCCTTCTCCGAAGAATTCTACGAATTTGCCGACCACGCCCTTCCGGCGCAACATCTCGGTTACGGTCAGCACCAGGTCGGTAGCCGTGGAACCCTCTTTGAGCCTGCCCTTCAGGCGGAATCCAACCACGTTGGGCAGCAGCATGGAAACCGGCTGGCCAAGCATGGCCGCCTCAGCCTCAATGCCTCCCACGCCCCAGCCCAGCACCCCGAGGCCGTTGACCATGGTGGTATGCGAATCCGTACCCACCAGCGTGTCGGGATATGCCATCCATGTCCCCTCGCGCTCCACCGGGAACACAACCCTCGCCAGGTATTCCAAATTGACCTGATGGCAGATGCCCATGCCGGGCGGAACGACTTTGAAATTGCGGAACGCAGACTGGCCCCAGCGAAGGAATTTGTAGCGCTCATGGTTGCGCTGGTATTCCAGATCAACGTTGACGTGGAAGGCATTGGGATTGCCGAACTCGTCCACCTGGACACTGTGGTCAATGACCAGCTCGGCCGGCTGGATGGGATTGATGCGCGAGGGATCTCCGCCCAGCGCCACCATGGCGTCGCGCATGGACCCAAGGTCCACCACCGCCGGCACGCCGGTGAAATCCTGGAGCAGCACGCGCGCCGGGCTGAAACTGATTTCCCGGGATGCCGGGGCCTGCGGGTCCCAGCCGGCGAGGAATTCAACCTCCGCGGCCGTAACCGAGCGCCCGTTCTCGTTGCGCAGCAGGTTTTCCAGCAGAACGCGCATGCAGTAGGGCAGGCGCTGCAGGTTGAATCCGCGCTTCTCAAGGCATGCCAGCTTGAAGAAATCGTAGGAGCGGCTGCCGACCCGGAGCGCTGCCCGGCTTCCAAATGTGTCCATGGCAATAATTAAATTCCATTCGTCCGTTCTCGGCAAATGGGGTTGCCGAGCTTGGGCGCTTTGGTGAAGCCGGCGAAGCAGGCGCTTACGTTTGGCGCTTCACTAGACACACACCCACTCCGCGAATCCCCAAAATGAAGCCCGCGGATGCGGGCGACAGATCATTAGCCCCGGGGCGCAAGCCCGGGGTCAATTGCCGTATACGATGCAAGCCCGCAAAGCGGGCGAAAGAAACGGCGCGCGATGGCCGGTTTCTTTCGCCCTCTTCGAGGGTGTGGAATTGTTTTCGCAACTTAAACCCAGGGCTTACGCCGCTAGGCTACGTTCTGCCGGGCGGCAGAAATCCATCCCGGGTTTCTTTCGCACTCTTCGAAGGCTTAGGATTGTAACCGGGCTGTTCGCGGGGCTTACGCCGCGGGCCAGGATCTTTCGCCCGCTTCGCGGGCCGGGATTGAAACCAATTCAAGGGAAGCGCTTTCCTATCAAACATGTTTGAAAATCTCAGTGAAAAGCTGCAGCGGGCATTCAAGAACCTGAGGGGCCAGGGGCGCCTGAATGAGGAAAACATTCAGGAGGCGCTGCGCGAAATCCGGCTGGCGCTGCTCGAAGCCGACGTCAACTTCAAGGTGGTCAAGGACCTGATCGAGCACATTGGGGAAAAAGCGCTGGGCCAGGAAGTGATGACCGCGCTATCCCCGGCCGAGCAGGTCATCAAGGTCGTCCGCGACGAACTGATCGAGACGCTGGGGCGCGATACGGCGCGGTTCAAGTTCGCCTCGCAGCCTCCGACCGTGATCCTGATGGCCGGGCTGCAGGGCTCGGGCAAGACCACCACTTCCGGCAAGCTGGCGCACTGGCTGAAGAAAGGCGGGCACCGGCCCTTGCTGGTTTCCGTGGACGTATACCGGCCGGCGGCGCGGGAGCAGTTGAAAGTGGTTGCG
>JAFAIN010000320.1 GCA_019236695.1 Acidobacteriota bacterium
CGCCCCTGCCGACAAACAGCAAAGGCGAGGTCCGGCCGCCCAGCAGCGCCGGGCGGCTTTCGAAAAGATACGTCTTCAGCGCGCTCTGCGCGGGCGCGCCGAGCGGAACAATACGCTCCTTGTCCCCTTTGCCGCGCACCAGCACCATGCCGAGTTCCAGTTTCAGATCCTCGACACGGCAGGCACAGAGTTCGCTCACGCGCAGCGCGCCGGCATACAGCACTTCGAGGATCGCGCGGTTACGGCTTCGCAACGCAACCGCCTGGGTTGATTTGGCTTGCTCGCCATGGGTCGGGGCAATCATCCCTTCAACTTCTCCGGGCGAAAGCGATTTCGGAAGCACCTTCCATTGTTTTGGCGCTTCCAGGTTGACGGTGGGATCCGCTTTGATCATCCGGTCGAGGAGCAGGTAACGGTAGAACTGCCTGAGCGCCGAGACGCGGCGCGCGACCGAGCGGCCTTCGAGGCCATCGGCCAGCCTGCGCGCAACGAAATCGTGGAGGTCGCTGCGCTTTGCCTGGGCAAGCCCGCGCTTGCGGCTGCCAAGAAAACCCGAAAAATCCTCCAGATCACGCTGATATGCCTGGATCGTGAGGGGGCGCAGGCCCTTTTCGACCTTCAGGTAATCGCAAAACGAGCGCAGCAGTGGATCGGGCGTCACCACGCTTTATTCTCGCCCGCGTTCGCACCGCAATGCGATAGCCAGGGGGGTACGGGCTTCCCAAGTTTCGAGTTTCGATTTTTCTCCGCGGCTCCGTGGCTCCGCTGTGAATTCATCCACTCGGGTAGGCCAATTTCAGGTATAATCGTTCTGCGTTCGAAACTGAACGGATCCAAGCGAGTTCTGCGAAGCACTTACCTGCCTTTCGTAAAGACCTGCCGAAATTCGTAAGATTCCGACCGTAATTCACAGCAAAAGGAAATACGCAACATCATGGAACAAGGCACAGTTAAGTGGTTTAACGATGCCAAAGGTTTTGGGTTTATCACGCGTCAAAACGGCGAAGACGTCTTCGTCCATTACACCGCCATTCAGACCAATGGCTTCCGCAGCTTGCAGGAGGGCCAGGCGGTGCAGTTCGACGTGGTGAAGGGCAAGAAGGGCTGGCAGGCCGAAAACGTTCAGGCAGTCTAACTGCTTCGCCAATAAACAGAGACGGGGCGCTGATGCGCCCCGTTTTTTCTGCTCCGATTTTCTGCTCCCCTGCCTCCGCGCGTGTTGAAATAGTCGCGATGGAGCGCTTCCATTTTGCCGGCCTGCGCGAACTGTTCGCCAGGGCCAACGAGGAAAAATCGGGCGATCAACTCGCCGGAATCGCTGCCCGGAGCGAAGGGGAGCGCGTAGCCGCAAAACAGGCCCTCGCCGAGGTCACGCTGGGGGAGATCGCGGCCGCCCCGCTCATCGAGCCCGAACGCGATGAAGTCTCGCGACTGCTGCTTGAGCGGCATGACCGGATGCGATTTGCCGGCCTGTCGTACAAGACAGTGGGCGAGTTCCGCGAGTTTCTGCTGGATGACGCCACCACCGGCGAGGTGATTGGCTCGCTTCATCAGTCAATCCTGCCGGAGATGGCGGCGGCGGTCACCAAGCTGATGAGCAATCGCGATCTCATCCTGGCAGCCGCTAAGATCCGAAACGTAACCCGATGCCGCAACACGCTGGGCGGCGCGGGCATTCTGGCGACCCGGCTGCAGCCGAATCATCCCGCCGACGACGTTCATGGCATTCTGCTTTCCGCGCTCGACGGGTTGTTATACGGCTGCGGCGATGCCGTAATCGGCGTCAACCCGGCAACCGAATCGGTGGAAGTCGCGGCCGCGGTGCTGCACGCCCTCGATCGCCTGATCACCACTTGCGGAATTCCCACCCAGGCTTGCTGCCTGGCGCACATCACCACGCAGCTTCAGGCGCTGGATCGCGGCGCACCCGTGGACCTGCTGTTCCAATCCATCGCCGGAACCGAAGCCGCGAACCAGAGCTTCGGAATCTCGCTCGGCCTGCTGCAGGAAGGCCGGGAACGCGTGCTGGCCAGCCACGCGGCACGCGATGTGCGCTGGGTGGGGGCCAACGTGATGTACTTCGAAACCGGCCAGGGGAGCGCGCTTTCGGCCGGCGCGCACCATGGGGTGGATCAACTGACGCTCGAAGCCAGAGCTTACGGGGTGGCGCGGGAATTCCAGCCGCTGCTGGTGAACAGCGTGGTGGGTTTCATCGGGCCGGAATACCTGGCCGATGAGCGCCAGATCATCCGCGCCGGCCTGGAGGACCATTTCATGGGCAAGCTGCTGGGGCTGCCCATGGGCTGCGATGTGTGCTACACCAACCATGCCGCGGCCGACCAGAACTCGATTGACAACCTGACTTTCCTTCTGGCGCTGGCCGGATGCAATTACTTTATGGCGGTTCCCTGCGGCGACGACGTCATGCTGAATTACCAGACCACCAGCTTTCATGACGCGCTGGCGGCGCGCCGGCTGCTCAACCTGAAGCCCGCGCCGGAATTTGCCCGGTGGCTCGAGGAATTCGGCATCTTCAAGGCCGGAGAACCGGTGCGGCTCAGCCCCTCATCGCACCACCTGATCTTGTCGCGCTTCACGGCGGCGCTGGAACAGCACACTTCGGCCTCACATGGCTGACGACCTGGAACTTACGGCGCCCGCGCTGGTGCGAAAAATCCGCGCGCGTACTCCTGCGCGCCTGTTCGTTGGCCGGAGCGGCGCCGGGTACCGGACCGCCACGCAACTCGAGTTGCGCGCAGCCCACGCAGCCGCGCGCGACGCCGTGCGGATGCAGTTCGAGCCCGAAGAGCACCTGGGGCGGCGGCTTATGCAGCAGTTCGCGCTTTTTCCCGCGGCCACCGCGGCAGCAACAAAAAACGAATACCTGCTTTTCCCCGAGCGCGGCAGAGTACTTGACTCCGCTTCCCGCCAGCTCGTAAAGCAGCGCTGCCCGATGCGCCCCGACCTGCAGGTTCTGATCGGTGATGGTTTATCGGTTCCGGCCGTAGCGGCGCAGGTTCCTGAGCTCCTGCCGCTGATTGTTCATGAGGCAGGAATGCAGGGATGGAGTGTGGGACAGCCTTTTGCCATTCGGCATTGCCGGGTCGGAATCATGAATGAAATCGGCGAATTGCTGCAACCGCAGGTCATCATCCTGCTGATCGGTGAGCGCCCGGGTTTATCCACCGCCGAAAGCCTCTCGGCCTACATGGCGTACCAGCCGAACAGGACCCACACGGACGCCGATCGGAATTTGATTTCGAATATCCACCGCCGGGGAGTGCCACCTGATGTCGCCGCGCACAGAATCATCGCGCTGGCCGCGCGGCTGCGGAAAATGGGCAGGAGCGGCTCCAGCGTCAAAGAGGAACTGCCGGGCGAGGCAGCGCTTGTGGGGTGACAGCCCGCATAATTCGTAGAGTGCGTTGTTATTGGCTGCCGGTATGCGCGCCATAAAGCTCGCGTAGCTTGAATCGCTGAATCTTACCCGTGGCGGTCTTCGGCAACTCATTCACATACTCGATCCACCGCGGGCGTTTGTAGTGAGCCAATCGTGACGTTACAAGATCGAGGATCTCGCTCTTAAGCGCATCTGTGGCCGCGCAGCCGCTGCGCAACACAATGCAGGCTGCCGGCTTCAGCAGCCCTTCACCATCGTCTTTTCCGATTACAGCGGCTTCCGCCACGGCCGGATGCTCGATGAGAACGGCTTCAATTTCGACCGGGCTGACCCACACTCCGCTGACCTTCAGCATGTCATCGGAACGCCCAGCGTACCAGTAGTAGCCATCCTCGTCCTGGCGGTACTTGTCGCCGGTCCGCAGCCACTCGCCCTGAAAAGTGGCGTTCGTCCTTTCTGGCTGGTCCCAGTAGCCGGCGCATACGGAATCGCTTTTGATCAAAAGGTTCCCAATTTCGCCCGGCGCGACCTCGCAGCCCGCATCATCCACAATGCGCGCCTCGTAACCCGGAATGATCTGGCCGCTGGAACCTGGGCGGACTGCGCCGGGCCGATTGGCGATGAACATGTGCAATGCCTCGGTAGACCCGATCGCGTCAAGAATCTCCACGCCAAACCGCTCGCGAAAGCGATGGTAGATGGCGGCCGGCAAGGCCTCTCCGGCGGATACGGCCCAGCGAATGGTGCTCAGATCGAAGCGGCGCCCCGCGGCCTGCTCCTGCTCCTCGGCATGCAGCAGCAGCGCCGCAAAATTGCTTGGAACCGAGTAGAACAACGTTGGGCGATGCCGCTCGATGCAGGCGAAAACGTTAGCGGGATGGGTTGATCCGCTCCACAGGATCGAGGTGGCGCCAACCGCAAGCGGAAAATAGCCGGCGTTGCCAAGACCATAGGCAAAAAACAGCTTGGCCACGCTGAAGCAACGATCGTCAGCCCGGATGCCGAGCACGCGAACCGCATAGTGCTCCGCCGCTACCACCATATCGTGCTGCAGGTGAATGCAGGCCTTCGGCCGGCCGGTACTCCCGGAGGAATATAGCCAGAATGCGGCGTCGTCGCGGCTCGTGAGCTCCGGCTCCAAAAACGGAGAATGCTCCCCCAACAATTGCCGCAGGCTCCGGCTCTGGCGCCACGAAGCCGGCTGCGCATCTCCGGCGACAACAATGTGTTCCACGTAGCGCAGCGAGCCGGAAGGTGGAAGGCTCGGAAGCAGTGCCTCGCTGGCTACGACAACCCGGGCACGGCAATCGTTCAGCAGGTATTCATAATCGTGCGCTTTCAGCAGCGTGTTGAGCGGAACCGGCACGGCGCCGATTTTGATGGCCCCAAAGAAAACGTAAAGAAACTCCGGGGAATCGAGGAGCAGCATGGCGACGCGTTCTTCACGCCGCACGCCGAGCGCGCGGAGCGCGTTGCCCGCGCGGTTTACGTTCTGGGCAAGCTGCCCATACGTAACGACCGGCTCGGGCGGGCCCGAAGGCGCAAAGCACTCGATGGCTGCCTTGTGCTGCCGGCCCTCCGCAATGTGCCGGTCAATAAAAAACGTGGCGGCATTGAATTGGTCAGCAATCAGAGGCATGCCGGTTACGCGGACTGATCAGGCCTGGTTATTTCGTGATGCCTGCCTGGCTCAGCAGCCATGCATATTCAAACGCGCGGTCGCGCAACTGGTCATAGCGGCCCGAAGCTCCGCCGTGGCTCGCCGGATCCATCTTCATTTTCAGCAGAATCGGGCTTTTATCCGTATTCAGCGTTCGGGCTTTCGCCACGAACTTCGGCGCCTCCCAGTACGCCACCTGGCTATCGTTAAGGCTCTCCGTCAGCAGCATCGCCGGATATGCCGCAGGACGCAGGTTGTCATAAGGGCTATACGAAAGGATGTAGTCGTATACCGCCTTGTCGCTCGTCGGATTTCCCCACTCCGGATAGTCGGTTGTGGTCAGGGGCAGTGAGGGATCGAACATGTCATTCATAACATCGACAAAAGGAACTGCCAGATGCACCGCCCTGAACAAATCCGGGCGCATGGTCACCACCGCGCCCATCAACAACCCCCCGGCGCTCCCGCCTTCAATCAGCAGATGTTCCTTCGAGGTCCATTTTTCGCGGATCAGGTACTCGGCGCAATCAATGAAATCGTTGAACGAGTTCTTCTTGCGCAACAGTTTGCCATTGTCGTGCCATTCTTCGCCCAAATCAGTTCCACCGCGAACATGAGCGATCACGAATGCCACGCCCCGGTCGAGCAGCACCAGCCGGGAAGCTGAAAACGTCGCCGGCATTGCAATTCCATAAGCGCCATACCCATACAACAAGAGCGGCTGCGCCCCATCGCGCTTAAATCCTTTTTTGTAAACAATCGAAAGCGGAACCCTGACGCCATCCCGCACCGTCACCCACTCGCGCTCCGATAGGTATTGCGAAGCGTCGTATCCTCCCGGCACTTCCTGCTGCTTGCGCAAAATCGACTTTCCCGTATTGGTGTCGTAATCGAACACGCTCGGCGGAGTTACCAGGCTCTGGTACTGGTAGCGGTAAGTGGGTGAGGTAAATTCAGGCGTTTCGCCCGGAAACACGGAATACAACGGCTCAGGAAACGCAATCGTGCTCCACTTCCGCGACTGAAAATCAAAAACCCGCAGGCGGCTCAGCGCCTGCGATTTCTCCACCGCCACGGCAAAATCACGGAACAATTCAATGTTCTCGACTAGAACGTCCTGGTCGTGCGCGATGAACACGCTCCAGTTCTTCGGGCTCGGGTCATTCTCCGGCGTGGTGAACACCTGGAAATTCACCGCCCCTTTGTTGCTGCGGACGTAAAAAAAATTCTCGCGGTGATCGATGTCGTAGCGTTGTCCTTTTTCGCGAGGAAGGAATAACGTGAATGTGCCCTGCGGCCGGTCCGCCCTCAGATAGCGGACATCACTCGTATCCGTGCTGAATGCGCCCAGCAGCAAGTATCTTTTGTCGCGGGTCTTCGCTATGCCCAGCGAGAACGCGTCATCCTTCTCCTCGTAAATTGGATCCGAGTCTTTCCGGCCCAGCGTATGCCGCCAGGCGCGGTTGCCGCGCTTCGTCACCGCATCCTCGGTGGTCAGGAACAGGGTGCGATTGTCGCCGGCCCATGCCACGCTGTCCACGCGCTCGACCGTATCCGGCAGCGTCTTGCCTGTCCGCAGGTCCTTCACCCGCAGCGTGAACTGCCGGTACCCTGTATAGTCCAGCGTGTAGGCCAGCAGATTCTGGTCGTCGCTGACCTCGAACGCTCCCAGGCCCACAAACTTTTTGCCTTGCCCCAGCTCATTCAAATCCAGCAGTATCTCCTCCCGCCCTTCCATGCTGCCTTTTTTGCGGCAGTGGACGGGATACTGTTTACCCTCCTCCGTGCGCGAATAATAGAGGTAGTCGCCGCGCCGCACCGGAACATCCAGGTCAGTCTGCTTCACGTGTGAAAGCATTTCCTTGTAGAGGGCATCCTCGAATGGCCCTAAGTCTCTGGTCATCGCCGCGGTGTAAGCGTTCTCCTGCTGGAGGTATTTGATTACCTCCGGATTGGATTTTTCCCGCACCCAGTAGTAGTCGTCCACTACTTTCGTGCCAAACCGGGTCTCCTGGTGCGGAATCACCCGCGCCACCGGCGGCTGGTCGGCCGGGTGTTGGTCTGTGCCCCCCTGACCAGGCTCTGCCTGGGCGAATAGGCTGGGCGAAATTGCGAACAGAATTAACGCTATTCTTAACGAAACGACACTGCCGCGCTTCAGCGACATGCTTCACACCCCGTAGTTGCACAATGACGCCCCGGGGCCCCTGACCCTGGGTTGGCCGGATTTTACCATCGCGCCCACGGCGAATATCTAACGGGTTGGTGAATGCCTGGCGGTTTCGAAACTCTGAACGCGTCCGGCTGGCCTGCCGGCCTTCCACCCGCCAATCGGCAATCACGATGGCCGAATCATCAAGCAGGCTAGGCAGACGATCGGTGTGCGCCGGGCTGCGCAACACATAGCGCGGCGGCGCCGGCTATGCCGGCATCGGCGCCGTAGTGGGCGCGCGTCAGCGGAATTTCCCCTGAGCGCTGGTTGATGCTCCACTGGGGAAGCAGCTCCTGAATGTAGGGAAAGAATCTGCTCATCAGGTGGCTGACCCCGCCGCCCACCACGATAACGTCGGGCTCCAGCACATCCACGATGTTGCCCAGCCAGATGGCCAGCAGCTCAGCGGTCTCACGCAATACCGAAGTCGCCAGGGGATCGCCGGCGCGATAGGCATCGGCAACCATCTCGGTGGTAACGTTCGCGGCGTTGCCGCCGGCTAATCGGAAGAGCGCCCCGGCATTGCGGCCGGCGAGCGCCTGCCGGGCGCGCTCGGCAATGGCAGGGCCAGAGGCCAGCGCCTCGATGCAGCCGCGCTTCCCGCAGCCGCAGCGCGGGCCATGGTAGTCAATGGTGACGTGACCGCCCTCTCCGGCAGCTCCGGTACGGCCATGGTGAATTCTGCCGTTAAAAATGATGCCCGTGCCGATGCCGGTGCCCAGCGTAACGTAAAACACCAGCGCGTGACCGCGGCCTGCGCCCCAAATGGCCTCCGCCAGGCCGGCGGCGTTCGCGTCGTTATCGAGCCGGGCGGGCATGCCAAACGCATCTTCCACCGCCTTGACCAGAGCAAAATTCCGCCAGCAGGGCAGGTTGGGGGGATTCAGCACGATTCCCTTCCCCGGATCAAGCGGCCCCGGGGAAATGATTCCAATGGCGCGAAACTCTCCGCCGGCAGCCCTGATGCCATCAATCGTTTCCCTGACCGCGCAGAAGCCTTCGGCGGCCGACCCTCGCGCCAGCATGGGCGCGCGAAACTGCTGCAGAATCTCGCCCTGCTCACTCACCAGGCCGGCGGCCACCTTCGTGCCTCCAATGTCTACTCCCAGCACACTCATGTTCCCGCCGCCCCCGCACTCTGGCTGTGCCATCATGATATCATGTACACATGGTTCGAACCCTGATTCAGTTGGATGAGGCGACCTACGACAAGCTGCGGCAGCGGGCCTTCCGGCAAAAACGTTCCCTCTCATCCCTGATCCGTGAGATCGCGCAGGACGCGGTTTCCCCTGGCAGGCGACTGAGTGCGACCCGCGCCAGCCAGTTCCGATCGGTCGCTG
>JAFAIN010000355.1 GCA_019236695.1 Acidobacteriota bacterium
CCAGAGCGGAAATTAACCCGTCGTTCACCATTTTTGTCTGCTGCGCGAGTTGTTCCTCCCGGGCTTTGCGCTGTTTCTCCTGCGCCTCGATATTCATTTGATTGAATTCAATCGCCTGAATCTGCGAGAACACGAAATCGCCGCCGCCTACATTGATTGCCGGAGGCACGCCCACGTTGAGCGATGGGCCGACTCCCGTACTAGAGGGCGCCGGAGCCTGGGCCAACCCGGCAGAACTGAAACAGAAGAAGAAGATGAGGGCAAAACAGCACAGTGGCGCGAATCTTGCGGAAATCGGTCTCAATGTTCCGTGCATAGGGTGCGGCGCTTCCATTACGGCGTTGCGCCGATACTATCACCGATGTTAAAGGGGTTAAGAGAGATTTCCGCCTTTTCTGGCCTTAGAGCTTCGACTTCGCCATTTTGCGCCGATACCGCCCTCGGGTCGGGGACCGTTCCTGGAAAAGTGTGCAATATCTTGCATTTTGATCCCGCAATCCTCGAATTGGCCCATCTTCAACAGTGGCGCGGCCGGCAGCGCACGCCCCCCGTGTTCTTTTCGCCTTTTGTGTTTGACGGCTTTGCCGTTAATCTCGACCCATGCCGTATTCCGACTTGCGGGAGTGGATTGGCGCGCTCGAGCGCGCCGGCGAACTAAAGCGCATCCGCGCTGAAGTTGATCCTGTGCTTGAGGTAACTGAAATTACAGACCGCGTTTCCAAGTCGGGGAACGGGCCGGCCCTGGTGTTCGAGAATTTAAAAGCCCACCCGGGCGGCAGGCTCCTGATTAATCAGTTCGGCTCGGCCACCCGCATGAAGAGAGCTCTGGGTGTCGAGTCGTTCGATGACATTGCCCGCCGCATCTCGGCCCTGCTGGAGGTCAAAAGTCCCCAGGGGCTCATTGACAAACTGAAAATGCTTCCCATGCTCGCCGAATTGGGCTCCATGTTTCCCAAGGCCGTGGCGACCGGCCCATGCAAGGAAGTCATCCGGAAACAGAACCTCAACGTGCTGGAGTTTCCCGTCCTGCAGTGCTGGCCGGGAGATGCCGGCCGCTTTATCACGCTTCCATGCGTGATCACGCGCGACCCTGGAACAGGAAAACGCAACGTCGGGATGTACCGCCTGCAGGTGTTCGATGGCCAGACCCTCGGAATGCATTGGCAGCGCCAGAAAGTGGGGGCTGAGCACTACCGCGAACAGTTGAGAGCCGCTGCCGCGGGTGCGGGAAGCGCAACTGAGGCGCGGGCCGCCTCCGTCGACGTAATGGCACGCACTGGAGGCGGAGCGCTGGGCGCCGATGGCCCGCTTCCACCCGGCAAGCTGGAAGTCGCCGTTGCCATCGGCACCGAGCCGGCCCTCACATTTAGCGCCATTGTGCCGGCGCCTCCCGATATCGAGGAGTTCGTCATCGCCGGTTTTCTTCGCCAGAAGCCGGTGGAACTGGTAAAGTGCGAAACCGTCTCGCTCGAGGTGCCCGCCACCGCCGAGATCGTCCTCGAGGGCTATGTCAATCTGGATGAACTTCGCACCGAAGGGCCATTCGGCGACCATACCGGTTTTTATTCCCTGCAGGATCAGTATCCCGTCCTCCATCTCACCTGCATCACTCATCGTCGCGATCCCATATACGCCACCACCATCGTCGGCAAACCCCCGATGGAGGACGCATGGATGGGAAAAGCGGTGGAGCGCATCTTTCTGCCTCTCATGAAGCTGACGCTGCCGGAAATTGTGGATGTCAACCTGCCGGTGGAGGCCGTGTTTCACAACCTGATGATCGTGAGCATCCGCAAGTCCTACCCCGGGCAGGCCCGCAAGGTGATGCATGGCATCTGGGCCATGGGCCAGGCAATGTTCACCAAGTGCATCGTCGTCGTGGATGAGGACGTGGATGTGCAGAACACCGCCGAGGTGGTTTTGCGCGTCGCCAACAATATCGACCCCGAGCGCGATATTCAGTTCACCCTCGGACCGGTGGATTCGCTCGACCATGCCTCGCGTCTGCCCGATTTCGGATCCAAGATGGGCATTGACGCCACTCGAAAGTGGCCGACCGAGGGATTTACTCGCCCCTGGCCGCAAGAAATTTGTATGAGCCAACAAGTGAAAGCCAAAGTGGATGCAATCTGGAAGGATCTGGAGCTAGGCTGAGCCGCTCGGCAACAGGTATAGTGCAATGATCTCCCGCCGTTCTTTTGTTTCAAGTGCCGCTCTGGCTGCCTGTTCCAGCGCTCTGCCTCGCTTTGCCCTGGAACAGCCGTCCGGCCTGCGCGTGAATGGTGGTCGCCTGCGGAGCAATCTGGAAGCGCTTAGCGCCTATGGCCGCCCTCCCGGCGGAACGTTTGCTTCAGGTGTAAGCCGCACCGCCTACTCCCGGGCTGATATTGCCGGGCACCAATTCGTCATGGAATTAATGCGCGCGGCCGACCTGGAGCCGCGGTTCGACCCCGCCGCAAATCTTCTTGCCACCCGCGAGGGAAGCGATGCCTCGCTCAAGCCGCTCCTGTTCGGTTCACACATTGATTCGGTAAAGAACGGCGGAAACTTTGATGGCGATGTGGGCGCGCTGGGCGGGCTTGAGGTTCTGCAGACCCTGATCGGAAACGGCGTAAGGACGCGTCATCCGCTGGAACTGGTGATCTGGTCCGCCGAGGAATCCAACTACGGCGACGGGCTCTCGGGCAGCCGCGCCGCAGCCGGGCGGCTTGAGCCGGACGAGATGCAGCGCGTTCAGGATGGAGTGGTCAAACGCGATGCCATTCGCAATCTGGGTGGCGACCCCGACCGCATGGCCGAAGCCCGCCGCCCCAGCGGGTCTTTTGCCGCTTACCTGGAATTGCACATCGAACAGGGAGGCACCCTCGACGCCGCTGGCGTGCCAATCGGGGTGGTGGAAGGCATCGTAGCCATTGATGATTATGAAGTCTCGGTGCGGGGATTTGCCAATCATGCCGGCACAACCCCGATGGCCGAGCGCAAGGACGCATTGCTCGCCGCCTCGGAGATGGTGATCGCGGTTCACGAAATCGCCACCTCAATTCCAGGGCGCCAGGTCGCGACCGTTGGCGAAATGTCAGTCGTGCCCGGCGCTCCCAACGTCGTACCCGGCGAGGTCAGGTTCACCGTGGATATGCGCGATCTCGACCCCGCGAAGCTCGCGCAAATGGGCCAACGATTGCGCGGGCGGCTGCGCGAAATCGCCTCGCGTCACCAGTGCCAGGTTGAGGTTCAGAGGACGGGAGGCGATCCGGCCGCGCTCACCGCTGAGCCGGTGCGCCGCGCCATCGAGGAATCGGCCACGGAGCTTGGCCTGCGCCACATGCGCCTGCCTTCCGGGGCCGGACATGACGCGCAAATGATGGCGTTGCTCGGGCCCATCGGCATGATCTTTATCCCCAGCGTTGGAGGAATCAGCCATTCTCCCCATGAGCTTTCGCGATGGGAAGACGTCACCAACGGAGCTGACGTCCTGCTTGGCACAATCCTCCGTCTAGATTCCCAGACGGCCGGGTGAGCGCTTGCAGAACGGCCCGGTTTACCGTTGTGCGCCGGCCGGCGAGCCATGTGTCGGGCCGGTGCAGGTGTCAATGCCGCGTTCGATCGCCGTGCCCTCTTCGTAGTCGTTCCACGTTTCAATCAGAAGAAATGGCAGCGGGTGCGAGCCGCCGTAATATCGGCGGTACAGGTGCAATGATTCGTCGAAGGTGCGGCCGCACCGGCTGGAAATGTGGCGATTGCGGCTCCACGCCGCCTGGCTGTCGTCAAAACCGGGCCAGGCCGCTCCAACCGCCAGCTTGTCGGGAAATTGCGAGCTCATGCGCCGGTAAAAATCTTCCAGGTAATCGTGCCCCCAGTTGCTGCCGTCGCGCGCCCATCCCTCTGCGCCCGGCTGCACCCAGGCATAGAACCCGTCAAAATCGCTTGCGAACCGCGCCTGGATGTCTTTCATGAGCAGCAGCGGCGGCTCCTCCCATGAGTTAGCCACCTGCCGGACCCGGTCCCAATCGGTGCCGCCTCCTTTGGGAAAAATGAAAACCACCGGCCGGCCGTTCAGGCGAAGGTAGGCCGAGCGCGACGAAATGGCATTCGGTCCGATGTAGCGGTCGTATGCGTACTGCAGATCCACAATCACCTTGTCGGTGGCAGGCCCCGAGTTGTTTACGTCTTCGTCGTACATCAACGCCGTGTGGAACCCGGCCCCCGCCGCCGCACTCTGCAGCAGGCCGTAGCTCCGGTCCTCGTATTCGTACCGCGGGCCGTACCAGTTCACCACGAACGCCGAAATCCCGAGCTCGCGAGCCTGCTCGATTTGCCGGCGCAACACCGCAGGGTCCTGCGATGAGTAGCCAACGTTCAGGTGATTGCCGTGGCCGAACCACGGCTGGTAAGCCGCCAGCAGCAGAGGCTCGCCCGATTCAGCAGGGCTGAAGCTGCGGCCGAGCTCCGAATGCAGGTTGAGGGCCGCTTTGTGAGAGCAGCCCGGCGTCGCTGCCATCAGCAGCAGCGCCGCCGCGAACGCGGCCAGACCAGGTGCGTGTTTCGACGCCATAAAAAACCCGAGCTTCTGAATCTGTTGGATGGGCGGCGGCCCGCCGCCGGTTGGCAGGCGAACCACGGATCTCCTTCCCCTGAAATCACGGAATCGATCACGTGTGGCTGCCTTCTGTGCGGTTGTCCGGGGCGCCCGATACCGGATTCGCTCCCGGAACTTCACCTTCATCGCTGCCATGACCCCAGCCTTCGGTGCCGGTTGTTGGGCCTGAGGGATTAATCTGCTCCGCGGGCTGCTTGCCCTCAGCGTCATCTGCTCCGAATGGATTCCGCGCCATATTTCCTCCTGCAGCTAGGATGTTGGCCAGGCCTGAGAGGTGCCGTGAAGCTGATAAACTGAAGTGGAAATGAACGCCCTGCGCGCCATTGGCGGCATTCTGAAAGGCATGAGCGTCACCTTTCGCGAAATGTTCCGGCCGACCATTGTTGAGAATTATCCCGACGGTCCTGGCCCGTACCGTGGAGCCAGGTTCGAGCCGCGGTTTCGGGGGCTTCATGTGCTCCAGCGCGATGAAAATGGGCTCGAGAAATGTGTCGCCTGTTTCCTGTGCGCCGCCGCCTGTCCTTCCAACTGCATCTACATCGAGGCTGCCGAAAACACCGCCGAACATCGCATCTCAGGAGCTGAGCGCTACGCCAGCGCCTATAACATCGATTACAACCGATGCATCTTCTGTGGGTATTGCGTAGAAGCCTGCCCCACTGACGCCATCACTCACGGCCACGGCTTCGAACTGGCCACCTTCAACGCCAGCAATCTGGTGTATCGCAAGGAGCAGTTGCTTGCGCCTGTGCCCGCTGGGGCGCGCCTGAATCCGGAACAACTCCGGGCGCACGCACCGGAGATGTCCCTGCAAGCATGACGTGGGTCCGGCCGCCCTCGGCCGGACGCGCATCCCAGCCGGACCGCGCGATTCTGGGACGTCGTGTCCGCCAGCGGTGGCGCCAATTGTGTTAATGTGGAGGCAGCTCGATGCGTGCTCTCCTTCGAATGCGTTTCTGCCGCTCCTAACGCCTGCCCTCATCAGCCTGAGCTCAACGGTAAGATCAATAAGAGACCGCATGCCTGATTTTCTTGAAATCGTGCGCCAGCGCGTGGTTGTGTATGACGGCGCCATGGGCACCAACATCCAGCGCCGCAATCCCTCACCCGATGATTTCTGGGGCAAGGAGGGCTGCAACGAACTGCTGGTCCTCAGCCGGCCCGACATCATTCGCGATATTCACGCCAGCTTCCTGCAAGTGGGATGCGATGTAGTCGAAACCGACACTTTCGGAGCTACGCGCACCGTACTCGCAGAATACGACCTGCAGGATAAGGTTGCGGAAATTAACACTGCCGCCGCCAAACTGGCGCGCGAAGTGGCAGAGCAGTTCTCCACGCCTTCAAAGCCTCGCTTTGTTGCCGGGTCGGTGGGTCCCACCACGAAACTGCCGTCCCTGGGACATATCAGCTTCGACCAGATGGCGGCCGCCTACGAAGAGCAAATGGTCGCGCTCATTGCAGCCGGCGTCGATGTGCTGCTCATTGAGACCTCGCAGGATCTATTGCAGGCCAAATCCGCAATCGTAGCCGCATTCGATGCCATGCATAAGGCCGGCAGGCGGCTGCCGGTCACCGTTCAGATAACGCTGGAAGCCTCCGGCACCATGCTGCTCGGCACCGAGATCGGCGCGGCGCTCACCGCGCTCGAAGCCTATGACATCGACATTGTTGGCCTCAACTGCGCTACCGGCCCGGCGGAGATGAACGATGCCATTCGCTATCTCTGCGACAATTCCACAAAGTTCGTATCCTGCCTCCCCAATGCGGGCCTGCCCCAGAACGAAGGCGGGCGCGCGGTTTATAAGCTCACCCCGCAGGAGCTCGCGCAATACCACC
This sequence comes from Acidobacteriota bacterium, assembly GCA_019236695.1. Taxonomy (GTDB): domain Bacteria; phylum Acidobacteriota; class Terriglobia; order Terriglobales; family Acidobacteriaceae; genus JAFAIN01. The sequence continues at coordinate 6,437 of JAFAIN010000355.1, forward strand.
GGCGCTTTGTCAGCGAGTACGGCGTCAGAATCGTCGGGGGCTGCTGTGGAACTACCGAGGATCACCTGAAGGCCGTGGTGGAAGCCGTGGCCGGCCTCGAGCCGCTGCCGCGCAACAACCGCCCGCAGGCTGCGGCCGCCAGCGCCTATACCAGCGTGCCATTCGATCTCGATCCCAAGCCGCTGATTGTTGCGGAAGAACTGAACACTACTACGCAGCGCTCGCATTTCCGCGACCTGGTGCGCGCCGGAAACTATGACGAGATCCTGGCCTTGTCCAAGCGCCTGGTGGCGGAAGGTTCGCACATGCTTGACCTGTGCTGCGCCATCGTCGGCGAAGACGAAAAGGGGTACATGAATGGCATCCTGGAGAAAATCGCCACCCGCGTGCCGGCGCCGGTTACTGTCGATTCCACCGAGGCCGATGTCATTGAAGAAGCGCTGAAGCGAATTCCGGGAAAGGCCATCATCAATTCCATTAACCTGGAAGATGGCGAAAAACGCACCTCCCGGGTGTTGCCGGCAGCCCGGCGTTATGGCGCTGCCGTGATTGCGCTGACCATCGATGAAGAGGGAATGGCGCTCACCGCCGGAAAGAAGGTCGCCATTGCCGCGCGCATCTTCAAACTGGCCACCGAAAAATATGGTATTCGCCCCTGCGATCTGATTTTCGATGCGCTTACATTGCCCATCTCAACCGGCCAGGAGGAGTACCGGACGGCCGGAATCGAGACGCTCGAAGCTGTCCGAAGGATCAAAGCCGAGCTGCCGGAAGTCCATACCATCCTCGGCGTTTCCAA
>JAFAIN010000029.1 GCA_019236695.1 Acidobacteriota bacterium
TTCGTAGAAAAAACCAGAATGCTGATCGAGAGCAAAGCGCCGGCAGTGTAGCAGGCGACTGGCTGATTTCACCGCGGAGACGCTGAGGCGCGGAGAAGAATCGCTCTGAAGTGCTTTCCGGAAATTTCTCCGCGCCTCTGTGCCTGCGCGGTTCAATTTAGCCCACGGCGGACGTGCAAAACGCGCATCGCCGCGCGGCGATAGGAATCTCGCTCAAACACTCCGGGCATTTCTTTGTAGTGGGATCGGGCGGAGTTTCGCCCCGGCGCATGCGGGTCATCAGGGCATTCATGGGAGCGACTACGAAGAAATAAACCGCCGCGGCAATCAGCAGGAACGAAATCAGCGCGTTGATGAAGTCGCCGTAAAGGAACGTGCTGCCGTTCACCGTGACCGTAAGGTTTTCGAAGCTCGGCTTGCCGAATATCGCGGCAATCAGCGGCGTCAGCAGGTCTTTGACGAATGCCGTTACGACGGCGCCAAACGCCGCGCCGATAACCACCGCCACCGCCAGGTCGATAACGTTGCCCCGCAGAATGAACTGCTTGAATCCTTTCAGCATGCGCCCTCCCTTACAGGCGCGCGCAGAATAGCAGCAAGCTCTGGAACAGGCAAACCGGCCGCCCAGGAATGCTTTGCTACGCTGGTGGCGTGAACCTGAAGCCGCGCCGCCCTCTGTTCCACAACCACAGCCTCTCGATCGTAACCGTCGCCCTGCTGGTTACCTGGATTGTGCTCTATTGCCTCAGCGATCCTAACAAGCATCTGGGTGCATTCTTTGGCAATGCCATCGCCGATTGGACCGGCACCGTCGTGATGGTGCTGGGAACCAAATATCTGTACGAGCGCGGGTCAGCCGAAAGCCGCGACTGCCCGCCGGGCCGCAACCACAACCGCCTGCTCGAAGCGTTGCGGGAACATTCGCTTTCCATCTTTCTCATCGCTACAGGCCTCGCCTGGGTCGTGGCTTATGCGCGAATGGACCCTAACAGCCGATGGGGCGCGGTGGTGGGCAACATCGTAAGCGAGTGGACCCAGACGTTCGGCATCGTGGTGCTCACGAAACGGCTGGTTGAGGTGGGATCCAAGGAGAGCCGGGAGTGACGCAGGCACGAGCCTGCACCCGGCCCGTTGCTCAACCGGAACGTACGGTCAGGTGGGGTCTTGCGCGGTAGTGGATATAATAACTGGGAAGAAGGCACAGATGCTCGCGCAAAGCCGCTTTCAAAACGAATTACAGCTCTTTGAGGCGAATCGGGAAAAGTGGGCTCATTCCCATCCTGCTCAGTATGTGGTGATACACGGCAAGGAAGTTGTCGGTTTCTATGCCGAGTTTGAGAATGCCCTCGACGCCGGCTTGAGGAAGTTCGAACGTGGGACCTTCCTAGTGAAGCAGATCTTCGAGAAAGAGCCGGTTTACGCGATCTACTGAGCCATGCGCCGGTACGAACTTCCTCTGCATCGCGGCTCGCTCCTTGATATAGGCCCAGAGTTAGCGGTCAACGTGGGCCCTTCCCGGCCGGAGCTTGAGGCCGCAAATCGTTCAGGCAAGACTCTCCCGGACCCGCAGCGTGTCAACGCGGTGATCGACACGGGCGCCAGGCGGACCGTCATTACGCCCCAAGCGGCCCAGCGCTGCGGACTCTTAGCGGTCAGTAGAACGAAGGTATTCGTGGTGGGAGGCGGGGAGGTTACGGGCGATGTGTTCAGCGCCAGAATCGTGTTCCCTTCACCCTTGGGAACGTGGCCTGCAATTGATATTGTGGCCGCAAATCTCTTCGCCTCGCGAATCGAGTGCCTGATCGGGCGCGATGTTCTGCGGCGCTGGATCGTAACTTACGACGGCCCTTCTGGTTTGCTTGCCATCGAGGAACACGAATAGGGTCTGCCGGCTCAAATCCTCATCGGCATTACGACATACCGGTACTTGTATTGCTCGCCATCGCCCGAGCCATCCTCCGGGCGAAGCTGGCCGGCCGATTGCGGGTCCTTGAACTCCAGGCGAATTTCGCCGGTGTTCGCAGCCTTGAAGAAATCGAGCAGGTATTGCGAATTGAAGCCGATGACGAGCGGATCGGCCTTGTAGGCCGTCTCGATGGAATCCTCGGATTCGCCGGCCTCGGTTGAGGAGGATGAAATCCGGATCTCGTCCTTTTCGAGCCGCAGCCGGATGGCGCCGGAGCGTTCATCGGCAAACTGGGCCACGCGCTGGATGGCGCCCGAAATATCGTCGCAGCTCACCACCACCGCCTTGTCATTGCCGCGTGGCAGCACCGCTTCATAATTGGGAAATTGCCCGGTAAGCTGGCGCGAGGTCAGCAGTCGCGAACCCATGCGGAAAAACAGGGCATTCTCGTCCCTGGCGAATTCCACCTCCTCCGCATCGCTGCAGTTCAGAAGTGCGGCAAGTTCATGCATTGCTTTTTTCGGAACCAGGGTCTTGACCTCGCCGGTGATGCCGAAATCCGAGCCGTTCTTCTCGATATGTGCAAGGCGGTGACCGTCCGTCGCTACCATGGTGATGCTCTCCGGCTTCAGCACCATCAGGGCGCCGTTGAGGGTGTAGCGTGATTCCTCACTGGAAATGGCAAAGATGGTTTTCGCGATCATGGTGCGCAGCACGCCGGCAGGGAGTTTGACCGCGCCCACAGTCGGGAAATTCGGCACCGCCGGAAAATTCGCCCGGGCCATGCCGACCATGCGGGTGTTGGAGCGGCCGCTGCGAATCTGCACCCAATGGTTTTCCAGCAGCTTGATGCTCACTTCGCCGCTCGGCAACAGGCGAACATAGTCGTACAGTTTCCGCGCCGGAATCGTACAGGAGCCTTCCTTCTTGACCTTTGCCGGGCATGAGGTACGCAGGCTGAGGTCCAGGTCCGTGGCGGTGATGCTCAGGCGATCGCCCGCCGCCTCAAAAAGGAAGTTCGACAGGATGGGTATTGTGGTCTTGCGTTCCACCACGCCCTGGGTTGCGGTGAGTTCTTTCAGAAGATCGGATTGGGATATCGTGATCTCCATCGTGGCGCCTCGCAAATTTGCCTGAGTCTGGATCGATTACTTAGCCCTACGTTATATCAAATTCAAATACATATAAATACAAGCAGTAGCAGAAGGCTGGGCGGAAATGTGGAAAACATGCAGGCGGGCCGAGTTGATATCAGCTTAGGTTGTTTCTCCCCTTTGGGTAAATGGGAACCCTAACCGGTCATGCAGGTGGAAAGAATTGCAGCCGTCAGAATAGCGGACTGGTCTTCCTGCGCTCTCCACAGAAAGCCCCGGCTTACTCACTTGCAAAACCCGGCCCGGTTTAGGAAATTCTGAGTCAAACCGCTGCTGGAGCTATCGGGGTGCGGCAGGCGAGAGCGGCCGCACAGTGAATAACTCAACCAGCTTGCCGCTGGTATATTGCGGGCGTGCCCCTTCGCGAATCCGAATTGATCAGGCGCATCAGGCGGAGCGCCCGAGCATCGCGCAACCGGGTAGTGGTGGCGGGCATTGGCGATGATTGCGCAATCCTGCGAACCACACCGGGCTGCGATTCGCTGGTCACCACCGATTTCAGCATTGAAGGCACGCACTTCCGCCGGGAATGGCACCCAGGCAATGCGGTGGGGCATCGCTGCCTGGCGCGCGGATTGAGCGATATTGCCGCCATGGGAGGCGAGCCCCGGGCGGCATTTCTGTCGCTTGCAATCCCCGGCAAACTCCCACGGCAATGGGTTGACAAGTTCCTCGCAGGCCTGCTTCACCTGGCCCGCAGGCACAAAGTTGAACTCGCAGGCGGCGACATTTCCTCAGCGCCGGTGATTTGTGCCGATATTTGCGTCGTGGGCGAGGTTCCACGAGGAACATGGCTGCCGCGCTCCGGCGCCCGGCCCGGCGATTCCATTTTCGTTACGGGAACACTGGGAGCGGCGGCAGCGGTTCTTCAGGCCTTGAGAGCCGGCGAGCCGGTTTCCCCGCGTTCCCGAGGCGCCCGGCAGCATTTCTACCCCGAGCCGCGGATTGCGGTTGGCCAGTACCTGCGCGATCGCGGGCTGGCCACCGCGGCCATTGACGTCAGCGACGGGTTTTCCACGGATTTGAATCACATCTGCCAGGAAAGCAAGGTTGCGGCGGTGGTTCACGAGCACAGCCTTCCACGCCCCACGCCCGCAAACTGGCTGCGACACACCAGCGCGCTCCACCTGGCGCTGCACGGCGGCGATGATTACGAACTGCTTTTCACCGCTCCGCCCGCGGCAAGAATCCCCCGCACCATTTGTGGTGTGCGTGTTACCAGGGTCGGCGAGATCATCAGCGGGCGCCCGCAGATTTTGCTCATGGATAGTCATGGCCAGCGCAAGGCCCTCACGCCGGGAGGCTGGCAGGCGTTTTCAGAATGAGCAGGCGAATAGGTAAGATTCTTCAGGAGCCAGAGTGATTTCCGATACCAGTCCGCAAGCGGCCGAGGTCCACCTGGAATGGTTCCGGCGGATGACGCCGGCGCAGCGGCTGGAGATGGCGCTCGAAATGAGCGAAGAAGTTCGCGGCCTGGCGCTCGCCGGGTTGCGCAGCCGCCGACCCGAACTGACCGCGAATGAACTGAAACGCGAACTGATCCGGCTGATGTATGGGCTCGAAATCCAGCGTGACTCTTGGCAAGTTACTTCCCCGGCTGGTGCGAGCAATTAGCGGCGCAGGGTTTCCCTACATGGTTACGGGTCGCTCGCCGGCCCTCCGTTCCTCTGATCCATCATTTCGATGGCGGTTTCAATCTTGGCCGTCTTCTCCAGCATGGCCGAGACCGAGCAGTACTTGCTCTTGGATAGGCGCACGGCGTCTTCTACGGCTTTGCGGTGCACTCTTCCGCTGACCTGGTAGGTCAACCGGATCCACTCATAAATGGCGGGCGGCTGCGCGGCCCGCCGCCCCTCGGCGCGCACTTCGAGCGCGCTCACCGGCTCCCGCTTTTTGCGCAGAATTCCGACAACGTCTGTCGCCGTACAGGCGCACAGGCCGATGAGGACCAACTCCATCGGCCCCGGTGCGGTATTGCGCTGGCGGTCGGAGTCAATGACCAGCGCGTGGCCGCTGGAGGCCTGGCCGATAAAGCGCTCTCCATCGGCCCAATTCACAGTCGCGGTTACGTTTCCTGCCAAGATCACCTCCGGTTATCGGTGCGCGGTTCGGGATGAATCAATACGCGGAACACCTGGGGGGCCGCCTGCTTGAAGCGGGATTCGAGGTCGGTCTGGAGGTCATGGACGCGGCTGAGCGGAAGGTCGTCGGCCATGGTGGCATGGCAGGCAAGGTAGAACCGGTCGCCAACGCGGCGAAAACTGAAATCGTGCACGTCAAGGATTTCGGGTAGGGCGAGAGCAATCCTGCGAAAGCGCGTTTCCAGGTCGGCGCGCGCCGCAACCTCCTCGCCGGTTTCGATCGTGGCAGGCTCGCTTTCAATATGCGTGAGGATAGAGTCGATCTCCGGCACGGAAGCGCGGATCTCCGATTCGAGCCGAGTGGCGTAATCGTGTGCCTCTTTGAGCCGGAGCTGTTCATTCAGCTCGAGGTGCTGTTCCACGTGAACGCGCCCATCCACCTGCTGCACCGTAACATCGTGCACCGCCACATTATGGCGCGCTGCCACCGCGCGGATACGGTCAAAGATGCTCTCGGCCCGCGCCGCCCGCGCCACCGAGTGGACGACCACGTCGCACTCCGGCAGAACTGCGTGAACCGCGCTGGTGACGGATTCGGAAATCTGTTCCGAGCGCTGGAACGTAAGATTGCGCGCCAGGGCAACCGTAATGTCGGCAAAGTAGCGATTGCCCGCCCGCCGTATGCGCGCCCGCTCCACATCCAGAACCCCATCCACCTCAAACACCGCCTGGATCATTCGCGCGCGGACGTTGGGAGAAATCGCATCCAGCAGCGCGTCAATGGTCTGCCGGGCAAGCCGGGAACTCACGTACAGAATGACGCCGGCTACGAACAGCGCTGCAATCGCGTCAGCCTTTCCCAACCATGCCCTGCCCGTTACCTGGGCCGCCTTCACCAGCGCCAGGCCGCCGATGACCACGCCGCTGGACCAGATGTCAGTGCGGAAATGCAGGGCGTCGGCTTCGAGAGCCTGGCTGTCGTACTTCCGCGCAATGCGCCGCAAGGCGCGCGAACGCCACGTGTCAACCGCCATCGAGAGCCCCATCACGATGAACGCCAGCGCCGTGGGATGGATGTGGCTGCCCGAGGAAACCAGCCTCTCGATGGCTTCATACACAATCCAGAAGGTCGTAAGAACCAGCAGGCCGGTTTCGATAAAAGCCGAGAAGTTCTCGATTTTTCCATGCCCGTACTGATGGTTGGCGTCGGCAGGCTTATCGGAAACCCGGACCGAGAAGAATGTAACCAGCGCGGCAATCAGGTCGAGGCCCGAATGCGCCGCCTCAGACAGTACCCCGAGCGAAGCCGTGCTGATGCCCACCACAATTTTCAGGCTCGTGATGGCCACGGCCGCCGCTACCGAGTTAAGGGCCACGCCGCGCTTCTCCTGCGAGATGCCTGCGGCGTTCGGGGCTGCGCACATGTGCTCAATTATCGCAGCCCAACCCGGTAAATCGCGTACCGCGGATCCGCGGTAGAATCGCAATCGGGTTTAACCACTGAGACGCGGAGAATTAATCGGCAATGTGAGATGTGGAATCTGAAAGTCAGGCGGCAGGCCGGCCTTTTGACATTCAACATTTCACATTGCCTCTGGTGAACCCGAGTTCTTGCTGAGGAGCGCCATTGCCCTGCCCCTACTTCCTGCCGGCCGGTCCGTGCGACCAGGCGCACTGGCCCTTTCCGGCGCGGCTTCCGCTGGGAGCGGGCTTTGGTGGGTGCTGTATGGCTCCGGGACACGAGCATAGTCAACCATCCGCTTCATCGCTGGCCGAATTCTGCAACCTCGGATATAGCCGCGGGTGTCCTCGGCTTCCTGACGAAAGGCAGGCGGATGCCAACCGCTTTTTTGTCAGCAGCCAGGGCGGGCAGTTGCGCGTAGTCTTTTGCTCCGAACGCCGGCACCTTCCGGTAGAGCACGCTGTATTGTTTTTCGATCAGTCGCGGCAAACCTGGATTTCGGCGCACTCCAATGCCTGTGTGCAGCGCCAGGCCGAGTGCGCGGTGGAGTCATATCTGGCGCAGCGCACAGTTTCCGGCGGCTCAGATTAGGCCTTGGCGGAATCGCGGAGCAAGTTGGCTGTCGCGGTTCGGGTGAAATTCCGCACTTTCGCACTCTCGCGCTTCCGCACTATCCTCCATGGCATGAGCTCCGACCCGAGTGTTACGCCGCATCCGGTGCGCGAATCGCAATCGGAAATGAATGAAATCGTTCTCCCCAATGATGCGAACCCGCTCGGAGCATTGCTGGGCGGCCGGTTGATGCACTGGATTGATCTCGCGGCCGCGCTGGCGGCGCACCGCCATTCCCGCAATTATGTGGTTACGGCTTCCATCGATCACCTCGATTTCCTGGTGCCGGTTCGCGTGGGCGACCTCGTCATTCTAAAGTCCAGCGTCAATCGCGCGTTTCACACATCGATGGAAGTGGGCGTTAAGGTGTGGGTGGAGAATTACATTGCTGGCGTGCGCAAGCACGTCAGTTCCGCGTACTTGACGTTCGTAGCGGTAGATGACCGCGGCCGGCACCTGCAAGTGCCGCCCGTGATTCCCGAGTCGCCGGAGGAGCAGCGCCGCTACGACGATGCCGGAAGGCGCCGCCAGGCCCGGGTAGCCGAGTCGCAACGCAAGCGCCAGCAAAGCTAGAGCTCTCAGCGTTCAGCATACCACCGGGCTCTCACGCAATCCGTGCGACTGGGCTCCGGCTGAGAGCTGAACGCTGAAAGCTGAGAGCTACCCGCTTTTGCCGCGCTGTGTTGAAATCTATGCTCATGCACACGATTGCATTTCTGTTTCCCGGGCAGGGGTCCCAGTCTGTCGGCATGGGTCGCGAGCTGGCGGCGATGTATCCGGTTGCGGAGCAGACCTTCGAAGAAGCCGATTCGGCGCTGGGCTACACCATCAGCAAGCTTTGCTTTGAAGGGCCGGAACAAAAACTGAAGCTCACCGAGATTACCCAGCCCGCAATTCTGACCGTGAGCGTGGCGGTGTTCCGCGTGCTCCGGGAAAAGGGCATTGCGCCGGCATACGTCGCCGGGCATAGCGTAGGGGAGTACGCCGCTCACGTCGCCGCAGGCACCTTAGAGTTCAGCGACGCCGTTCGCGTAGCCCGCAACCGCGGCCGCTACATGCAGGAAGCGGTTCCGTTAGGCCAGGGCGCCATGGCGGCAATCCTGGGCATGGCGCCCGGCGACGTTCGCTCAGTGTGCCTGGATGCCGCCCAGGAAGAAATCGTAGAGCCGGCCAATAACAACTCACCGGAGCAGGTGGTCATTTCCGGGCATGCAGCCGCGGTGCAGCGTGCGGCGGAGCTGGCTAAAGAACGAGGCGCAAAGAAAGCTGTCATGCTGCAGGTGTCGGCGCCCTTCCATTGCTCGCTGCTGAAACCTGCGCAGGACCGCCTGGAACAGGATCTGAACGCGATTGAGTTTTACGATCCGGAGGTGCCGGTCATCGCCAATATCGATGGAGAGCCGCGTACCAACGCCGCCGAGGCGCGCGACGCGCTCATCCGGCAGGCCACTGGAGCGGTGCAATGGGAGCGATCGATGGCCAGGCTGATCTCGCTGGGCATCGATGTCTTTGTCGAAGCCGGTCCCGGGAAAGTGTTGTGCGGCCTTATGCGCCAGATTGACCGGTCAAAGCTCTGCCTCAGCGTGCAGGACGAAGCCTCGCTGCAGAAGACGATGAATGAACTCGAGCCGCGGCACACCGAGCCGGGGTAAGGGCTGTGCGGCTGGGGCCGGCTAGTTCGCCGCGGGCCGCGACGAGCACCGGGCAAGGTGGGAGCACCGGGCTTAAGCCCGGTGACTAAGGCATGCACAACAAATGGGCTTCAGCCCCGGCCCGCAGGCATGCGCCGCAAGAGATCCGGACGTTCTTTGTCTCCACTTCCACGTGGGGACGCGGGACGCTTTTTCAAACTCACGCGAAATGCGAGTTGATGATGGATGTGCTGCTCACGCTGTGGGATTCGATCCTCCGCCCGAACAGCTTGGGGTGGAAGAAAGGCCGGGGCTAAAGCCCATAAATTACCGCAAGATAGACACCGGCCTGAAGGCCGGTGCTCCCACCTCGTGCCTGACGTGCTGAAGACGAAATCGTCTTCTTGCTGTACTTCTCACCCGCCAGGCGGCCGCCCCCAGACTGCTGGTGTATGAACTCGTGACAGTCGTCCGCGAATTGAACGCGGAGGTGAAGCGGCGATCCGAGCAGCCCTGATTTGGCCGAGGTTCGGCCCTGTCGCGCCCGAATGCGCCGCGGGCAGCGATAACGACCTACTGCAACGCCGCAGCCGCCTGCTCAATCAACTGTGCTTCGGCCTGCAACACGCCCGCCACTTTTGCGATGTTCTGCTGCGCCTCAGCCCACTGCTTCTGCTCAATGGCTTCGCGCACTGCCGGAATGGTTTTCACGCCATAGCCGGTGTAGAACCCGGGAGCGTAAATCTGGTGCCGGTACCAGGGCCGGTTTGGCAAGCCCGAGTCGAGCAGCAGCTTGCGCTCGCTCTGGATAATGAGCGCATTTACCCGCCGCACTGCCTCTCCCGAGCCTCCGCCACCATGGGAGGCGACCGCCTGGTCATATTGGCGGGCGGCGCGCGTCAAACGATCCACCGCGCTGTCGAGGGCTGAAAAATCCAGCGGCGGTCCCGGAGCGGCCTGCGCCTGCGGAGGCGTGGTGGGATGCTGCGGATCGTTGACCATCCGGAATACCCCATCCTGCAGTTCGCGGTTCGTCTCCTCAATCTGCTGCCGCGTGTTGCGGTCCAGGGTCTTCAGTTGGTTCACGTACATCTTCACCGTATCGGCGAGGCTGGTGAAGTTGAACGGCAGCAGGTCGGCATCGGCCATGCGCATGGCAGCGGTGCCGGCGGTTTGCGCCAGCGTCCGGGCATAGGCGAACGTGGTGTCGCCAAAATGTGTGTACCAGTAGAAATCGTCATAGATGGAGTGGTACACCCCTGAACTGTTGGCTTCGCCGCCATAGCCCAGGTTCAGCGAAGCAATGCCCAGGTGCTGCAGGAATGGCGTGTAATCTGAGCCCGAACCGAGCGCGCCGATCCGCAGGTCCGGCCGGGTGCGCGCTTCTCGGCGCTGCTCGGCGGGCGATTGGTCGCCGTCGTCCGGCGCTCCGCCTCCTCCAGCGCCGCGGGCAATCCTGGCGGCTTGCGTGCGCTGCCAGGCCGTTACGTTCGTCTCCGGATCCTGCACGTCGCGCGCAATCGAGTTGATGAACGGCTCCAGCGTGTGCGAGCCCCCCACGTTGAGAAAGCCGCGCGTATTGGAGTCGCTGTTGATGTACATCACGGCTTTCTGCTGCAACTCATCCGCATGGGTTTCGGCCCACTCGGTTGAGCCCAGCAAGCCGGGTTCTTCGCCATCCCAAGCGCCGTAGATGATGGTGCGCTTCGGCTTCCATCCCTGTTTCAGCAGCTCGCTATAGGCGCGCAGCTCCTCCATTTCGGCCACCTGGCCGGAAAGCGGGTCGTCGGCGCCATTGACCCAGCCGTCGTGGTGATTGCCGCGAACGATCCATTCATCCGGGTACTCCGCTCCGGGAATGCGGGTGATCACGTCGTATACCGGCCGGATCTTCCAGTCGAACGCCAGCTTCAGGTGGACCTTTGCCGGGCCGGCGCCTAGGTGGTACGGCAGCCCGAGCGCGCCTCGCATGCGCTGCGGCGCCATCGGCCCGCCGAGCGCCCGCAGCAGCGGCTCGGCGTCGGCATAGCTGATAGGCAGCACCGGAATTTTGGTGATCACCGGAACCGTCTTCAGGTCGGGAATGGGGCGGTTGGGGTCCGTAGCGCCCACGCCGGGTGTCAGCGGGTCGCCGGAATACACCGGCATATCGGCCACGCTGCCTCGCTGCACGCCGTCCGCAGGGCGATAGGGGCCTTTGGGAAAAACATCGCCATCAAAGAAACCATCATCGCGCGGATCGGAGTAGATGATGCAGCCCACCGCCCCGTGCTCGGCCGCCACCTTCGGCTTGATGCCTCGCCACGAACCGCCATAGCGCGCAATTGCAATTGCGCCCTTCACCGAAACCCCCAGCCGCTCGAGCTCTTCGTAATCGGCGGGAACGCCGTAATTTACGAACACCAGCGGGGCAGTGACGTCGCCATCAATCGAATAGGCGTTAAACGTGGGCAATTGTTCGCTCTGCTGGTTCGAGGTCGGGTCGCCCTGCACCGCCGGCTCCTGCAATTTTGCCGTGAAGTGGTTCGGTGCCACCAGTTCCACCAACCGCTCCTTCGGCCACGGCATAAGGACGTAAAAAGTCTCGATGTGCGAATCAAGGCCCCACGATTTGATTTGGTTCATCATCCAGTTGGCATTATCGCGGTCGTAGGGCTGGCCCACGGCGTGAGGATGCGCCGAGAGTCGCTGCATGTAGCTGCGGGCATTCTCGGGCTGCGGAATTGCCTTGAATTTCGCCTCCCACTGCCGTTCCTGGTCGGCATTGCCGGCGGAATAACCCGGCATCCCCTGCTGGCCGGCAGGCTGGGACATTTGCGGAACCGAACCGAGGAGAAGAATGGCCACAGCAGACACACCAAGTGTCACGTAACGACGCATCAGGGCTCCTTTGTGCATGGCGGGAAATTATAGGGCAAGACGCTGCTCACAGCGGAGGCACGGAAGCTCGGAGGCAAACGGGAATAGGGTTCCTCCGTGTCTCCGAGTCTCTGCTGTGAATGGTTCCGCTGCGGAATCAGGTCCCTCAGCAGGCCGGCATCTTCAATCGGCATCGGCATGAACGTAACGATCAGCATGGCCAGCGCGCCGGCGGCAAGAAAGATTCGGGCCCGGCCCAGTCCTCGCCAGCTCTCACCGAATGTCCCACCCGCGCTCTCCGTCCCATACCCGAGCAGGGTTCGGTAGTTGCCGTATCCGGCTATGGGGGGGTGCCGCATCGTAATGACCAGCACCACAGCCCATACCAGCCACCCGCTCCACAGGAAACATCCGGTTATCACCAGCCCCAGTATGGTGGCGCGCGTAACCCACCTGTGCAGCCGGGGCGATAGCGCGTACAGCATGTGGCCGCCATCCAGTTGCCCGCCCGGAAGCAGGTTCAGTGCAGTAGCAAACATCCCGACCCAGGCGGCAACGGCCACCGGATGGAGCAGCATGCCTTCGAGCGGCACGTAACCAGCGGTGCCGCGCAGCAACAGGAAATGAATGCCGTGGAAGACTAGGGGAAGGTCGTGCGGCAGGAATCGTTCGGAGCCGTTGAGCGCAGGCCGCGAGAGCTCCAGGGAGATGGCTGAGATGACCAGCGCCACCGCGAAGCCGGCAATCGGTCCGGCAATGCCGATATCGAAAAGAGCGCGCCTGGAGCGCATGGGGGAGCGAATGCGGATAAACGCCCCCATTGTCCCGATTGGCGTAGGCGCGGGAATGAAGAACGGCAGCGTGGCCACTACTCCGTATCGGACGCAGTACACGTAGTGGCCCATCTCATGGGCCAGAAGGATCAACATGAGCGAGAACGAGAACGGAATGCCCATGAGCAGGCGCTTGGGATGCGACAGCGCCCACGTAATCGGAAAAAAATCATTGTCTGATGTAAACGGCGCAAGGCCCTGAAGGAAATTGAATTGCAGGCGCGAGCCCACGACCAGCGTGGTAAAGAACGTGAGCAGCAGCAGAAGCACGTGCAGCCAGTAGCGCGGCCGATAGCGAGGCGCGAAATACCAGGCGGGGTCCACTACCGTCTGATCGCCGGGGTTGAGGGCTCTCGAATCCAGGCGGTAGGGCAGGTCAGACGATCCGGTGTTCGGGTTATCAGGCAAAGCTAATCGATGGACTGGAGCTCTTTGCCGGGTTTGAAGCGAACAGCCTTCCCGGGCGGAATGCTCACTTCGGCGCCGGTTCGCGGGTTGCGGCCCACGCCGGTCTTGCGGGGCCTCACGTTGAACACGCCAAAGCCGCGCAGTTCGATGCGGTCGCCCTGGCCGAGCGCGCGCTTCATGCTCTCAAAAACCGTTTCCACGGCCTGCTCGGCCTTGGTCTTGGTGATGCCCGTTTTGTTTACAACCTCGTTGATGATGTCGAGCTTGATCAAGCCATCTGCTCCCGGCGAACATCGATTCTACCAGCCCAGGGGGGAAAACGGATGTTAAGGAAGTGCAAGGTGCGTGTCAATCGGGCCTGCATCCCATGGGGATCATGCGGCGCCACGGCCTGCTCCGGCGGCTTTGCCCGGAGTTCGCTCGTGATGATTTTGAAATGCAGGTCAACAAAGGATTGCATATCCGTGCCGGCGATCCACGGCATGCGTTGAGGGTGCCCGCCGCCCCAGAAATTGTAGGTTTTCAAAAGACCCATATCCCTGTGCGTTTTCATACCAACCACCTCGCCTTCGCGGTTCAAAAGCGGCGCACCCGGGTCATCGCCGGCCAGATCGCGGTCGGGCAGGACCCAGCTTTCCTCGAGTTCGGTTTTCTCGGCCCACACCACCACGGCGTTGGTTTGGTCGGATTGCGCCTTGCCCTGGGTTCCGGAAGGGCCAATGGTAAAAACATCATCACCGGGTTGAGGCAGGTTCTTGCTCAATCGCAACCACGTTAGCCCCGAACGCGCGGTTTTCAGCAAAAGCATGCCGCGGTCCTCATCGTAATAAGACTTTGAAGTCTTTACTGTCGTGCCGTCCGCAAACGTAACGGTTGCCGAACGATGATCAATAAGCCCGGCGCCATCCGTAAGAATCAGGCCGTCGGACGAGATCAGAAAACCCCGGGCATGCTGCTTGCCGGCCACAATGCTCACCATGGCAGCTTTGGCGTGCTCGAGCATCTCGCTCACAGCCGTGCGGTCCGCCTGGCTGCAGGCAATGTCGTTTGGCTTGCTGGTCGCGTTCTCGGGCGACGGCTCACGTGCATCCAGGCGCAGATGGAACTCAGCGGAAGGCACCTCGTAGTACGTGTACATTCCGATGTAATAGCCGTTCCTCCACCGCAGCGGGATCGTAATGTTGATGGATTTCGGGGCGCAGCCCGCCCTGAGCAGCCGCACCGTGACCGGATGATCCGCGTGCTTGCTGAAAGCAAAGGCTTTCCCGCCGAAGTAATGCTTGTCCAGTTGGATGGAGCATGGGGTGGTGCAATCGACCGAGCCGTTGACCTCAACCTGGGCTCCCGGAGGAACGGTTTCAAATGCAACCGGCTTCTCCTGGCAGAGGGAAAGAGGACCCTGGGCCAGGAAAGCGCTCACCACCAGAAACACATGCATGACCACTCTTTTCATTTTCCGTATCCGATATTAGCCGAGGTGCCCCTGAAGCGCGTGACCGCCCGCAAAGTCAAGTGTGAGGCAGGTCATAAGGCGCAGTCAGTGTTTTCCGGCGTCTTGACGTGATTATGGCCTCGCGATAGCATAATGATGCATGGCACGAACCACATTAGTGCTCGACGATAACATCCTTCGCCAGCTAAAAAAGAAGGCTGCTGACGAGAAGCGCAGTGTGCAGGCGGTGGTGAACGAGTTGCTTCGCGGCGCTCTGGCCGCGAACCGCCGGCAGGGATATCGCCTAAAGCTTCAGGGATGGGATGCTGTACTGCAGCCCGGAATCGACATCGCCGACCGCAACACGCTGCTGGACGTCCTCGACCGCCCATGAAGGCGCTGGACACGAACATCCTGGTTTATGCGGAAATGAAGAACGCCCCGCAGCATACCCGGGCGCTGGAAGTCCTCCAGGGGCTTGCGCAGGGTCCGGCTGCCTGGGCCATACCCTGGCCGTGCATCTATGAAATGCTGCGCGTAATCACGCATCCGCGAGCCTTCCGCGTGCCAATTGCGCCCGAAACGGCGTTGCAGGATGTAAAAGCCATCCTGGCTTCGCCTTCCCTGATACTGCTTTCGGAGACGCCGCTGCATGTGGAGATACTGGAGCAGGTTGTACTTCAGGCGGGCGCGAAAGGAAACCTGATGCACGATGCGCATATCGTGGCGCTTTGCCTGGAGCATGGCGCGACAGAATTGATTACTGCAGACCGCGATTTTGCCCGTTTCCGCGGATTGAGGATCACCAATCCGTTTTGACCCGCACGTGGGCCGCAGAACCTTCGGCGACTGTTTTGCCCGGCTTTTCCACACGTTCACAGAAATCCACGATTTACCTCCCCTGGGCCGGGTCGCTAAGCTACAAAAAACGCGCAGGAGTTCATAATGTCATCCATCGCAATGATCGCGTCCGAAGCAGCCGTGACCAGGAGCACCATGCCGGGAATCAAGAGCGACCGCTGGATCCGCCAGATGGCGCTGGAATTCGACATGATCAATCCGTTTTCTGAGAAGCAGGTGCGCGAGGGTGTAATCAGCTATGGCCTTTCCAGCTATGGCTACGACCTGCGGGTGGCTGATGAATTCAAGATTTTTACCAACGTGAACTCCACGATTGTCGATCCCAAGCGGTTCGATGAACGCTCGTTTGTTACGGTGACCGGAGAATCCGTGGTCGTGCCGCCTAATTCCTTTGCCCTGGCTCGCTCGGTGGAATACTTCAAAATTCCGCGCGACGTTCTTACCATCTGCGTCGGCAAAAGCACTTACGCCCGCTGCGGCATCATCGTGAACGTGACCCCATTCGAGCCGGAGTGGGAGGGGTTCGTCACGCTCGAAATCTCCAACACCACGCCACTGCCGGCCAAGGTGTACGCCAACGAAGGCTTGTGCCAGATTCTGTTCTTCCAATCCGATGAGCCGTGCCAGGTCAGCTACGCCGATCGCAAAGGCAAGTACCAGGCGCAAAAGGGCATCGTCCTGCCAAAGCTGTAGCTGAAAGCAGCATTCACAGCAGGAGGCGCGAAGCCCCCAATTTCCGTCACTCCAGCGGCTTGCCCTGGGTTTCAGGCAACAGCCCGGCTGCCACCGCTGAAAGAAGGAATGACACCGCGCACAGCCCAAACGCCCAGCTCAATCCCCTGCTATCGGCAACGCGCCCAATCGTGAACGGGGCGGCGGCGCTTAGCATGCGCGCTCCGTTGTAAGTCAGGCCAAGGGCGCGTGCCCGCACCTCGGTAGGAAAGATTTCACTACCGATCAATCCCGAGGCCGAGAAAAATCCCGTACCGAAAAACGCCACCGGCATGCCCAGCAGAGTGAGCGTACGAGCGTCATGCGCCATGGCATAAAGGGGAACCAGCAGCGCCGCCATGGCTGTGTACAGCATCACGGACTTGCGCCTCCCTATGCGATCGGCAATCCAACCATAGCTCAGGTAGCCGGGAAACATCCCTCCCAGGTTGATGATGACGAGCATCCAGGTCATGGTGTTGCGATCGAACCCGCGGCCGCCCTCGGCAGCAGGCGCCTGCAGGAACGTCGGCAGCCAGGTAAACAGGCCCCACCAGCCAAACATGCCAAACAGGATCATCAGCAGGAGAGCAAGGGTATGCCGCGCATATTTCCCAAACAGCAGGTCACTGACCCCTGCCTGCGCTTCCTTCCCGGCTGGCTTCAGGCGGTTCCGCCACATCTCCGATTCCGGCACGGCTTTAAGCATCCACAGAGTGACCAGCGCGGGAAGCACACCAGCGAAGAACACGCGGCGCCAGTCCCAGTGCAGCACGCTCACGCACACCCAGCCGACCACGACGGCCAGCGCATAGCCGATTGCCCACGAACTCTGCACCACCGCCAGCGCCCGCGCCCGCAAACCTGCCGGCCACGTCTCGGCCACCAGGGTGGCGCCCGTATTCCATTCGCCGCCCATTCCCAGCCCAAGAATGAATCGAAACACGGCCAGCATCAGAACGCTGGTGGCAAGTCCTGAGGCGAACGAGCAGACCGAGTAAGTCAGGATGGCCAGCATGAGGGCGCGGGCTCGGCCAATGCGGTCGGCAATGAATCCGAAGCCCAGGCCGCCGATTCCGGAAGCAATCAGCGTCAGCGTGTTCAGCATGCCCGCTGCCGCCTTCGTCATATGCAGGTCCCGCGAAACGCTGGCCAGCACCACCGCATACAGCATTACGTCGAAAGCGTCGAGCATCCACCCCAGCCCCGCAGCTACCAGGGTGCGGCGCTGCGCAGGAGTAGTGGATTCTGAGGAGCCACCCAGCCATTCAGCCATTCAGCTATCCAGCCGTTCTTTTGCCAGCTCGAAGTAATGCCCGGCGCGGCGCACGTCGCGGCCGATCTGCTCACGCAGCGCGTCAACCGTTGGGAACTTGTGCTCCTCGCGCAGGCGATAAAGAAACGCAATCTCGACTTCCGTCTCACTGGTGACCTCGATGGGATGGAAGTTGAGCAGGTGGGTTTCAATGGCGAAAGAATCGGCTCCGAAGGTTGGGCGGTTGCCCACATTGGTGACCGAGTGGAACTGCTCCTGGCCAACCCGTGTACACGTTACATACACGCCATCGTGGGGCGCGAGCTCATCGTAGCGGCTCAAGTTGATGGTGGGCACGGTGTAGCGGTGCCCGTAGCCGCGGCCGCGGCCGGCGTTGCCAATCACAGAAAAGCTCCGCCCCAGCAGGCGGTTGGCCCGCGTGATGCGGCCTTGCAAAATCAGTTGCCGGATGCGGCTGCTCGAAACCACGTCGCCGCGCAGGCGCTTTTCCGGGTAGATGACGGTCGTGAAGCCCAATTCAGCGCCCAGCGAGCGCAGCAGATCCACATTTCCTTCCGCGCGGTGGCCAAAATGAAAGTTCGCTCCTTCGTGCACTTCGAGCGCGCGCAGGTTGCGGCAGAGCACCTCGGAGCCAAACTCGCGTGGCGGCATGAGCGAAAGATCGCGGGTGAACGGCACCACCAGCACGGCATCGAGGCCGGTTTCAGCCAGCAGTTGCAGCTTCACCGCAAGCGGCGTAAGCAGCCGGGGCGCGACATCCGGCCTCAGGATCCGCATGGGATGCGGATCGAAAGTCACCGCCATGGAGCGGGCGCCAAGCTCTCTCGCCCTCTCAACTACACGCGCCAAAACTTCCCGGTGCGCAATGTGCACGCCATCGAAGTTGCCTACGCTGGCCACGGTTGCGCCCGCGCCAGCCGCCTGTTCCAGGCTGCGGAACACCTGCGTCATAGCGCGAACTCCAGCTTGAGGCCGTCATGCGCCAGGCGGACGTTTTCGGGCAGCACTCGGTTGGTTTCCGCGTGCGGCAGGTCATGGCAAATGTGCGTCAGGAATGTCCTCCGGGCTTTGAGCTGCCGTGCCAGCTCAACCGAATGCTCTACCGTGGAGTGCGTGGGATGCGGCCGATGGCGCAGCGCATCCAGAAACAGGATGTCAAGTTCCTGCAGCATCTCAATCGAGGAGGACGGAATCTCGCTGTGGTCCGTCAGGTAGGCCATGGGGCCGATGCGATAACCGTGGATCTCCTGCTCGCCATGGATCACCGGAATGGGCTGCACACGAACCCCAAACAGTTCGAACGGTCCTTCAATCACATTCAGCTTCACCTGCGCAATGCCGCCGAACTTGTAGTCGTTGTCGAAGATGTATTTGAACATGCGCGTCAGCGTGGGCACGGTGTGCGCATGCGCATACAGGGGAATGCCGCCATCGCGATGAAAGCTCAGCGGGCGAACGTCATCCAGGCCGAGGATATGGTCAGCATGCGAATGGGTATAGATGACGGCATCCAGCCGGCGGATTTTTTCGCGGATGGCCTGCTCGCGGAAGTCCGGAGTCGTATCAATGACCACCACGCGGCCGTTGTATTCCAGCAGGACGGAAGGCCGGGTGCGGCGGTCATGCGCATCAGCCGATTCGCACACCCGGCAGGTGCAGCCGATGGTCGGCACTCCCATTGAAGTGCCGCTGCCCAGTACGGTTAGCCAAGCTTTCATCTTCCGGGAGCATTCTCCGGCGGCCGCGTGAGGGCGTTGGTGATTTCCACGAACGCCATGCGCAGCCGGAAGAGCGTATCCTGCAGCAGCGCCTTCTCATCTTCGTTCAGGTTCCCGCGAGTCTTCTCTTCCAGCATGGCCAGCGTATCGATGGTGTGGCGCGCCCCCACGATATCAACCTGCGGCTGCTCTCCCCGCTCATGCAGCAGGCCAAGCTGCAGCATCGTTGACATGTAGAGCGAAGCAATAAAGCTGTCGAAGCTGGCCTTCAGCGATTCCGGGCGATGCTGCGCTCCCAGAGCATCACCCAGAACGCTGTCAACCTCGCCATGCGCGGTGTCGTAAGCCGCGCTGGAAGCGCGCTGTTCTTCCGGCGTCGGCGGCGGCGCAAAGTCGGGAGCAGCGGGCGCCGGTTGGGCCGGAGCCGGCTCGGCCGGAGCCGCTTCCGCGGAGGCGGTTTCGGCGGGAGCCGCATCGGGCCGAGGATTGCCTTCATCGGTAAACAGCCGCCGGTCGCTTACCGTGAATCCCTGCTTTTCTTTCTCAGACATGCATGTCCTTCCTGAAAGGCAAATCGGTTACTCGTGCTCTCGTGCCATTGGATTCCAGCAGCGTTCCCGGGGCAGCCATGTCGCCGCGAGCGTAGCCCAGTGCCACTTTCATGCGGCTGTGCAGTTCACCCGGAACCTCCGCCACGCTGGTAAGCTCAGCGACGTCCCGATCGCCTGCCTGGAAGCGCAATCCCGGCACGGGCAGGCTGCCTTCCAGGATGAACCCGGTGAACTGCCGGTGCACCTGCCCGCGCGAGCGAATGCGCTCCACGATCTCCTGGCCAACATAACAGCCCTTGGAGAAATTGAGCGCGCGTTGCTGGCCGGTCTCCTGCGGCAGGTCGCGTTCGCGAATGTCGGCGCCCATGCGAGGGCGGCCGCTCCACACGCGCAGCATCTCGTAAGCCTCTGAGCCCGCCGGCTGCGCGCCCGCCCCGGTAAGCGCGTCCCACGCCGCCGGCGCGTCGTCTGCCAGCATCCATAGCTCGAATTCGGGCGCCACTTCAGCATCCGTGCGGGCCAGGGTTATGTCCATTCCGCCCGAGCTCTGGTCGCGTAGTTCGAGAGGTGCAAGCTGCGCCGCCATGCCGCAGCGCGCCAGAACACCCGCGGCCGCAGCGCCGCTGAGACCAATCGACACCAATTGTCCCGAAATGTCGGTGATCTCCACATCGTCCATGACGATGTAGCGCACGAACAGCTCATGCAGGCGCGGAGCCTGCGCCTGATCGGTCTCGAGAAGCAGGTAATCGCCGCGGTTCCAGCAGTAGAGGTCGCCCTGGATGCGCCCTTGCGGGTTCAGGACAAAACAGTATGCTCCGCGGCCGGTTTCCAGGTCGCGGATATTGTTCGTCACCATGCCGTTAAGCCAGCGCACGCGGTCAGGGCCGGTGACGACGAACCTCGCATGCCACGAGGCACAGAACACACCGCACGCATCGCGCAACGCCGCAAATTCGGCCGCAACATCTGCGAAGGCGGCCACCGCGGGCGCGCCGCAGTACTCGCCGGGGCGCGCTCCGCCTGCTACCAGCCGCTCATACAGTGACACAGAAGGCATAATCGCAACCTTTAATTATAGTGGCGGGTATCTGGGTGGCGGGGATGATCATGCCCCGTACAATTCGGCAATTCCGCAGTTCGGCAATTCGGCAATCCGGTTCAGACCATTTCCGTTCCCCAGAGATCGTGCAGGTGCACGATGCCGAGCAGCGTTCCATGGGCATCCACCACCGGCAGCGAAGTGATGCGGCCCTCCTCCATGATCCGCAGGGCGGCGGTGGCGAACTCATCAGGCGCGATGCTGCGGGGAGATGTGGTCATGCACTCTGCAGCCGTCAGTTCGAGCACCGGCCTGGCGCGCTTTCGCGAGCTGCGCTCCAGGAGCCGCCGCAGGTCGCCATCGCTGATAATGTCGGCCAGCTTTGTGCCCTTCACTACGGTGGTGACGCCCAGCCGCTTGCGTGACATTTCATAGATCACGTCAGGCATTCTGGTTTCAGGCGCCACTCGCGGCACTGCATGGCCGGTGTGCATGAGCTCGGAAACAAGCGCCAGTTGCTTCCCGAGCTTGCCGCCCGGATGCAGCCGGGCAAAGTCTTCTTCCTTGAAGCCGTGGCGTTCCGCCAGCGCCACCGCCAGCGCATCGCCCAGCGCCATCATGGCAGTTGTTGAGGCGGTGGGCGCCAGGCCGAGCGAACACGCTTCACGGGCAATGGAGCAGTCAAGCGCCACATTGGCAGCGCCAGCCAGGGTGGAGAGCCGGGGTCTTCTGCCAGTACTGCCCCGGCGCTGCCGGCCGGAATAGATGGCATCGCAGGTGAGCGAGATGAGGGGCACGCCCAGCCGCTTCAGAGTGGCCAGCAGGCGCAGGATCTCTTCGGTTTCGCCGCTGGCGGAGAGCGCAATCACGGTATCGCCGCGCACGATCATGCCAAGATCGCCGTGCAGCGCCTCGGCCGGGTGCAGGAACAGCGCCGGAGTGCCGGTGGAACTCAGCGTCGCCGCGATCTTGCGGCCTACAATTCCGCTTTTGCCTATTCCGGTTACGATGACCCGGCCGGCGCTTTGGAACAGCAGCTCCACGGCGCGCAAAAAAGCCTGGCGCATTGCGCCTTCCAGGCGTTCGGCCAGCGCCTGCAGCGCTTCTGCCTCCTTGCGCACAACTTGTGCCCCCAGCTTGTCCATGGAAGGCAGAATGGTAGCAGGTCGCCTGCTGTTAGAATTCTTACGGTTGGTGATGAAGCTTGTCCGCGCCCGCTCGCTGTTGATCTGGCTGCTGGGGAGCGCGGTTTCGATCTTCGCGCAGGAAAATTCCCCTCCGGTAGTGCCGCAGAGCCACTCATGGCTGACAGGCAGTGAGTTGCGCGTGGTCGGCGGGTATTCCCCGCTCTCCACCAAGCTCATTGGCGTCACCCACAATCGCCGGCTGGTGTTTACGGCGCTGGAATATGCCGTGCCGCTGGCGCATTTCCATGGGGTCACGCTTGGCTACTACGGCGGAATCGTTCCCTTCGTTTCCATACATAAGCCGGCGGAGCCGATAAACGGCACGGCATATCCCGCTGCAACCAACTGGGGCGGCGGCGTGGAACCGCTGGGCTTCAGCTTCAGTTTTCGCAACACAAGCAAGCTGCGTCCGTTCTTCGATACCGCCGGCGGCATCCTGTACTTCAACGATCAGGTGCCCATCGCGCAGTCATCGCAGTTCAATTTCATGTTTCATTTTGGGGGCGGGATTGAGCTCTACCGCAATGGCAGCCACTTTCTCACCCTGGGATTTCGTTATCACCACATCTCGAATGCCGATACCGCACATTTCAATCCCGGCATTGATTCCAACCTGTTCTATGTGGCCGTGCCCATCTGGAAGCGGGCGCGCTAGACGCCGTTTTT
>JAFAIN010000042.1 GCA_019236695.1 Acidobacteriota bacterium
TGCTGTATCCATAACCCGCTCTGTCATCCTGAGCACCCACGGCAGAGAAGCCGCCGGTGTACGAGCAGAAACTGCCTGGCCCATGCTGGTTCCAATCACTCAGCAAAAAATCACTGTCATCCTGAGCCCGCCACGGCGGGCGAAGGACCCCCACGGTGCTTACACCGCGACGTTGCACGCAGATCCAACCGCCGCGCCGGCCCCTACACCCCGGTGCTCGATTCGCCGTCCAGTTCCAGGGCCCTCTACCGAAAGCACTTGCGAGTTGAGTTTCTGCCGAGTCCGCCGCGGCGGACGAAGGACCCCCGCAAGGCTTGCACCAGTAGCGCGGCTCGGAGATCCTCCCCTCAGGCTTTTCTGCTGAGCCAGGTCGTATGTAGAGCAGAGAGATATAGCAACCTTACTTCCCCTTTAGCCGGCGGAGACTTTGCCATCCTCACCGAGGTGGGGGGCGGAGCGCGGCCAACCCCGGCGCAACGCGGCTCCCGGATTCCTCGGATTTCGCAGTTTCGCAGTTCCGCAATTTCGCGCTATCCGCCGCTCTGCATCTAATTGCAGGCACCATGGACCGGCGGCGAGACATTACATTTGCGCTGTTCCTGGCACTGCTTCTGTACGTGGCCTGGGTGCTCCGCCATGCCCTGCTGCTGATTTACGTGGCCATGATCCTGGCGATCGTGCTCACTCCTGCGGCAGACCAGTTGCGCCGCTGGCGCATTGGAAAGTGGCAGCCGGGGCGCGGCGTGGGCGTGCTGTTGCTGGCGGCGATCTGCGCCGCCGCCATTACGCTGTTCGTGTTCTTTGCCGCTCCCATGCTTTCGGCGCAGGCGCGCGTATTTGCCGCGCAGTGGCCGCAGCGCTCGCGCGAACTGGCCGAGCGGTTGCACGCCCTGCCTTTCGCCGAGAAGCTCGACGTGCAGGAAACCATCCGTTCGTCGCTGGCCGGAGTATTCAGCATCTTCAGCAATGTGGGCAGCGCGGCCGCAGCCGGGGTCATGCTGCTGATCATGACGGGTTACTTCATTGTGGAAGGCGAAAGGGCGTTCCGCTGGTTTGCCAGCTTCTTTTCGCGCGAGCGCTCGGAGCGGCTGGTCAGCGCCTTGAGCCGCGCCGAACACCGCATCAGCCGCTGGATTTTCGGGCAACTGCTGCTCATGCTCATCCTGGGGGCTACGGATGCGCTGGTGTACGGGATTCTGGGCATAAATTTTTTCTTCGCGCTGGCAGTTTTTGCCGGGCTGATGAACTTCATTCCCGTGATCGGCCCGGTCATCGGCCTGGTTCCGGCGGCCATCGTGGCAGCCACCCAATCCACCGGAAAGCTGATTGCCGTGCTCATTTTCTACGGCATATACCAGCAGGTGGATAATTCCTACATTACGCCGCGGGTAATGCGCGCCACCGTGAACATCAGCCCGCTTGCCGTGGTGGTTGCACTGGTCATCGGAGCCGAACTGGGGGGGATTATGGGCGCGTTCGTCGCCGTCCCCACCGCCGCGCTTGTGGAAGTGCTGGTCGAGGAATACCTAATCAACCGCGAAACCCTGCTGCGGCCGCGAAGCGCTGCCTGAGGCAAGCCAGAAGCTTTAAGCCTTAAGCTTGAGCTTGTCGCTGCGCTCGGGATGACGAAACCTCTGGCTTATGCATTGCAACGCGTGAGATACCTTCATATCAGTATCTGCGAACGGCGGGATTACGAGCACTCGCCAGAAAATTTCGCACTTTCGCACTTCCGCACTTTCGCACTCAATTCCGCAGTTCGGCAATTCCGCAATTCGGCAATCCTGTTCACGCCGCCGTGGTGTGTTTCCGGTTCAGCATTTGGGCGTACACATGCTCGTATTGCGTTGCCATGCGCTGCGCGGTGAACTGCTCTTCCGCGCGGCGGCGGCAATCGGCGGCAGCGATGCCGCCCGCGCGGCGAACCGCCTGCAGCATTTCTGCCTCGTTTTCCACAACAAACCCGGTTTCTCCCTCAGCCACAATCTCGCCCAAAGCTCCGCGGCGGAAAGCGATCACCGGGGTTCCGCAGGCCATGGCTTCCATTGCCACCAGCGAACTGGTTTCTTCATCGCGCACCGGGAGCAGCAGGGCGCGGGCCCCGCTAAGCAGGCGGCATTTGGTTTCAAAGTCAGGCGAGTCGAACAGGCGCACATTGTCGCCCAGGCTGGGCGCGATGCGCTCGCGCAGATACTGCCGATGCGAACCGAAGGGATATACGCGGCCGGCCAGAATGAGGGGCAACCCGGCGCTGCCGGCAACGCGGATGGCCACATGCGCGCCTTTTTCTTCGCAGATTCGCCCCAGCCACAGCAGGTAATCGCCTTTGATCCGGCGAAACGGAAAGTCCTCAACCGCAATGCCGTTCGCGACCACCTGGGCGCCGGCAAGCGCGGGCAGCCGGCTGCAGAAAGCGAGGCGCTGGGAAGCGGACACAAAGTTGAAGCTCAGCTTGGGAGCGGGATTTTCGAACGCCTCCATGCCATAGAAAGGCAGCGGCAGGTGCAGTGTGGCGAGCATCGGTTCGACGATCTGCGCGGCCGAGTTCCGCCAGAACATGCCGCTCTCATCGTGAATCAAATCGAACGGCGTGCCCCGTTCGCGAGCCTGGCGAATTGCGCCCAGCGCCACGGCGCGGTGTTCGGCGCCGCGCTGCTCCAGCCGATCGGCTTCGTCGCTGGGAATGCCGGTGGGAATCAATTCGCCCGACACCTTCGAGCCCAGCGGCGCTGCGACCGCGGTGCGGTGGCCGCGCCTGCAAAGCTCGCGCTCCAGGGTCCACAACATCTGCTCCGCGCCGCCGGCGCTGTCCTGGGATACAGGGAGCAGCGGGTACGAGTTGAACAGGATGCGCAGCATCATCGCACCTGCCCGGCAACATCGGGGGTGCTTTGCTCCACCAGAAATCGCGCAAAGCTGGCGGCTACTTCCGCGCCCGTAATCTGCCATTGCCAGGCTTCATAATTCAACACGCCGGGCAGCGGAGGGCGCGAGAAATCGTAACCGGCCAGCGGCCTCACGCGCTCCAGTTCCACCCCAAAATGCGCCAGGATATCGCCCTGGCTGGCATAGGCCGCCAGCATCTGTTTCTTGACTTCCTGCTCGCCGGCCGTGGCATGTAGCACGAACTCCTGGTCGCCGGGCTGGGCGAATTCCTGCTTCACGCCGAGGCCATCCGTGGAGCGATGGTACAGCGGAAATTCCCAGGCGGGTACCGCCAGCTCGCGCGCCAGTTGTGCCGCCAGGAAGCAGCAGGAGTCGTGGTCGGGGTGCCCTCCTTCATAGGCCAGAGTAAGCAGCGCATCGGGCCGGCGCTCCTGAACCACCCGGACAAGCGCGTCGAAGCCCTGCGGCAGGAACCGGAACAGTTGCTGATCCACCAGCTCGGGAACGCGGTCAGCGAGGAAGATTGGCTCGGCCCGGCCGGAAGTGCACTCCAGGGCCCGGCGTGCCTCCTGCTGGCGAAGCTGCGCATAAGCCTCGCGCGAGCCGTAGCGGCGCCAGAAGAAATCGTCAAACGGCGCGCCATCGGTGCAGAACACTACCGAGGCCTGCCGCATGCGCTGGAGCAGCGCGCCGCAGCCGATCACTTCATCATCGGGGTGCGCCACCAGCACCATGGTTCGCCCCAGGATGGGGGCAATTCCTTCCATAGCTACCTCTTGGATGCGCAGAGAACATGCAAAGGAAATCGGGCGACTCAGTATAATCGGCGCGTTTCGCACGCTTTTCGAAGGGGCTGAAGCACATGACTCTGGAACACGGCCGCAAATTCCGCGCGTTGCACCGTACGTGGCTGATTGCTGCTGTGGCGGTTGGAGCCTGGGCGACCGCCGCCGTGGCCGGCGAGTGGCGAGTGTTCGCGGTTCCGGCTGCGCTCCTTTTTGTTCTGCGCTGGATTGCGGTATGCGCTCTGGTGTCTGCCGCCGCGGTTCGCCGTTCCCTGACCACATGGATCCTGGTGGCCATGGTGGCAGGGGCGGTCTTCGGGCACGACTGGCCGCAGGCCGCACTCAAGCTGCAGGTGCTGAGCGCGATTTTTCTGCGCATGATCAAGGTCATCATTGCCCCGCTGCTGTTCGCCACGCTGGTTGGGGGAATTGCCGGGCATCCTGAACTGCGCCGGGTGGGGCGCATTGCCCTGAAGGCCATCATCTATTTTGAAGTCATTACCACGCTCGCGCTGTTCATCGGGCTGGCTGCCATCAATCTGAGCCAGGCGGGGGCCGGCGTCAATATGGCGCCGCCAGTCGGCGCCGCCGCCATGAGCGCGCAAAAGCAGACGGCCAGCGACATCATTCTGCACATTTTCCCGGAAAACATCGCCAAATCGGTCGCGGAAAACCAGGTTCTGCAGGTAGTGGTTTTCAGCATTGTCTTCGGCATTGCGCTAGCCCTTGTGGAAGAGCGCAAACGGCGCGTGATGGTGGGATTTTGCGAGAGCCTGGCCGAGGTGATGTTCCGCTTTACCAACATCGTCATGCTCTTTGCTCCCGTCGGGGTGGGCGCCGCGATTGCCTATACCGTCGCCAACACCGGCATGCACGTTCTTTTCAATCTGGCCAAGCTGCTGGCCACGTTTTACGTGGCCGTGGCCATCTTTGCGCTGGGCGTGCTGTTGCCGGTGGCGCTCCTGGCCCGCATCCCGCTACGGCGTTTCCTGCGCGCCGTTGCCGAGCCTGCCTCCATCGCATTTGCCACCACCAGCTCTGAAGCCGCGTTGCCGCGCGCCATGGAGTCCATGGAAGCGTTCGGCGTGCCGCGCGCCACTGTGGCATTCGTAATCCCTACCGGCTACAGCTTCAATCTGGATGGCGCTTCCCTGTACCTTACGCTGGCCTCCGTGTTCGTGGCCCAGGCCGCCGGCATTCACATGGCCCTGGGCCAGCAGTTGCTCATGCTGCTCACCCTGATGCTCACCAGCAAAGGCGTTGCAGGCGTGTCGCGCGGGTCGCTGGTGGTGCTGTTTGCCACGCTGCCGCAATTGAACCTGCCATACGAACCGGCACTGCTTCTGCTCGGCGTCGATCAGTTGATGGACATGGTTCGCACTACCACGAATGTTGTAGGCAACTGCCTCGCATCCGCGGTGGTGGCAAGGTGGGAAGGCGAGCTCGGAACAGGCACGCGCGACGAAGTTGTAGCCCGGGCGCTTGCCGATTAACAGGGATTTACTTAGTCGCCAACCATTGCCCGTCGTGCCGGATTTTTCCACAGCTCTTATATTTCCGCCGTTTCCAGCCAGATCCGCCAAATCCGGCGGCTCGCGCTGTTGCTTTTCTGGTAATTTGTTACATTTGCGCCTTTTGCACCCTTCTATCCCGCTCTCCCCATGGCACTTCCCGGATTGTCATAGGACTTTCCCGCATTCCCATATTTCCTGTTGCACGGCTGCTTCCGCCACGCGATCCTAAAGATGCAAGCTGACATCTCAGGCAGGCGACCTCGTCCGCTGCTTTCTGTGACGGAGCGCCAAACCTGAACGCACGCCGCCGCGCTAAAGGCGTTTGAACAAACATACAGCGGTAGCCCGCCCAGATGGTTTCCGGATTTCTTCGTGCCCTTCGTCCTCGCTCGTGTCCTTCGTGTGAAGCTTTTCTCCTGGGAACATCAGCGCTCTCGCTGTTAACCGCGTAGTAAATGATCGCACTGTTCCAAAAAAGAATTTCTCCACTGTTAGCAGTGGAGAAAATTTACTGCCTGGTAAACATTGTTGAAAACGTCGGAATCGCCGCTTGCAACCGCCGGGGAGCACCCCGCCGCAGCGTGAAGCGCGCGAAATCCAATTCCAGGCACAAAGCCATTCGCCAGGTTCTGCTAGCATCGAGTTTCTTATGCCTTTAGGCAAACTTCATATCATCCCGCTGGGCGGGCTCGGCGAATTCGGCATGAACTGCATGGCGGTTCGCTGGGGCGACGACATCATCGTCATTGATGCCGGGCTCATGTTTCCCGAAGCCGAGCTGCTCGGTGTCGATATTGTCGTGCCCGATTTGACTTACCTGCTGGAGAACCGCGAGCACGTGCGCGGGGTGGTCATTACGCATGGGCACGAAGACCACATCGGGGGCCTTCCCTACCTGCTCTCAGAGCTGAATGTGCCGGTGTACGCCACGGAATTCACGCTGGCCTACATTGAAAACAAACTGGAAGAGCACGGGCTGCTGGAAAAGGCGGTCCTGAACGAGATTCAGCCGAACCAGCGGTTTCGCGTCGGTCCGTTCACTATTCATCCCATCCAGGTGACGCACAGCCTGGTGGATTGCGTTGCGCTGGCGATTCACACGCCGTTGGGTGTGCTGGTTCACACCGGCGATTTCAAGGTTGATCCCACGCCGACGGACAATCGCCTGTTCGACCTGCATGCGTTTGCGGAATACGGCAAGGAGCGGGTGCTGGCGCTGTTCCAGGATTCCACCAACGTGGAGCGCCCGGGCTACACGCCCAGCGAGCGCGCGGTGCGCCGCAAATTCGATGAGGTGTTTGCGCGCACCGAGCGGCGCCTGTTCATATCGTGCTTCTCGTCATCCATCCACCGCATCAAGCTGGCCCTGGAACTGGCCTACGAATACAACCGCAAAGTAGCGCTGGTAGGGCGCTCGATGATGGAATCGAGCGAGATAGCCCAGGACCTTGGATACATCGAGCTGCCCGCGGGCCTGGTGGTTCATCCGGGCGAGTTGAAGAACCTGCCTCCTGAGCGTTCGTGCGTGCTGATCAGCGGAACCCAGGGCGAACCCATGTCGGCCCTGTCGCGCGCCGCAGTGGAGAACCACAAGCATGCGCGCATCGAGCGCGGCGATACGGTGGTGCTCTCGTCGCGCATCATCCCGGGAAACGAGAAGGCCATCTACCGCATGATCGACCACCTGTACCGGCGCGAAGCCTACGTCATTTACGAAGACGGCTCGAGCCCCCCGGTGCACGTGAGCGGGCATGCCAGCCAGGAAGAGTTGAAACTGATTATCAACCTGGTGAAGCCGCGATATTTCATACCCATTCATGGCGAGTACCGCCAGCTCAAGCGCCACGGCGACCTGGCCGCCTCGATGCATGGCGCGGTGGGACAGGTCCTCATGCTGGAAAGCGGCGACATCCTGGAGTTTGACGAATTGGGCGCCAGGAAAGCCGGCAAGGTTCCGGTGGGGCGCGTTTGCATCGATTCCGGGTCGCTGGGCGAAGTAGTGGAGGACCTGGTGATTCGCGACCGCAGGCACCTCAGCGAAGATGGAATCGTGCTCCCCATTCTGGCCATCAACAAGCTGACCGGCCGCGTGGAGTCGACACCCGAAATCGTGACCCGGGGTTTTGCGGCAGCCGCCGAAGACGGCCTGCTCGACCAGGCCCGGCAGACGGTGATGCAAACCCTGGAACTCTCCAGCGAGGAAGAGAAACGCGATTATGGCGTGATCAAGGAAAAGATCCGCCAGGACCTGAAGCGCATGATCGCGAAGAGCACGCAGCGCCGCCCGCTCGTCATGCCGGTGATTCTGGAGATCTAGAACGTCCAGATTGGCGATGGTTAGAACTGCAGTTGCGCCATTTCCAGCGTAGCCAGGAATCTGCATGCTTCCCTTACCGCTGATCTGCATTCTTCAATGCTGAAAACACGTCTAAGCCGACCGTTGGAGGCGCTTCGAGGAATGCTGAAGAGCCGCGCAGTTCGCGCGGGGGCTGTTGGCGTCTTGGCGATTGCGGCCTGGCTGGCAGCGCCTCCGGTGCTGCGGTACGCCCGCGCCGTTTCCGCCTTGTTGCGCATCGAGGATGCTGCGCGCCAACCTTCGTTTCTGGAATACCCGGTTGAGGAACGGCCGGCAACGGTGAAATGGCCGGGCGGTGAGGCGCCGGCCCGGCTTTACTTGCCGAAGAATGTTGCATCTGCGCCCGGCATTGTGGTGCTGCACGGCATTCACCATCTGGGCATTGGCGAGCCGCGGCTGGTAAATTTCGCGCGGGTAATGGCAGCTTCCGGGTTCGTGGTGCTTACGCCTGAACTGGCGGCGGTTGCCGACTACCGGATTGAGCCCTCGGCCATCGCAATCATTGGCGCCTCCGCTCGCCGGCTCGCAACCGAAATGCAGGTGCCGCGTGTCGGCGTCTTGGGGCTGAGCTTTGCCGGCGGGCTGGCCCTGATGGCAGCGGCCGACCCGCAATGGTCGCAATCCATTGCCTGGGTTGCGGCCATCGGGGCGCACCATGACCTGGGGCGAGTGGTGAAGTTTCTTGTAACCGGCTCCGCGCCCCGGCCCGACGGCAGCGTGCTTCACCTCGCCGCGCACGAATACGGAGCGCTGATTACGGTGTATGACCGGCCAGAAGACTTTTTCTCGCCCGCGGATGCGCCGGCGGCACGCGAAAGCCTGCGCCTGCTGCTGTGGGAGAAG
>JAFAIN010000235.1 GCA_019236695.1 Acidobacteriota bacterium
CAACCGTGGAGACCAGCATGCCCATGGGATGGGCGTCGTAGTGGAACCCATCCATGATCTTCTTCACATTCTCATGCACCATGGTGTGGACGGTGATCTCATGCTGCCAGTCGCGGAACTCGGCGACCGACGGCAGTTCGCCATAGAGCAGGAGGTATGCGACCTGCAAAAACGTGCAATTTTCTGCCAGCTCCTCAATGTCATAACCGCGGTAGCGCAAGATGCCCTTATCGCCATCGATGTACGTGATGGCGCTGCGGCACGATGCTGTGTTCAGGTAGGCAGGGTCGTAGCTCATCACGCCAAAGTCGCCATCCTGAAGCTTGATTTGCCGCAAATCGGTGGCGCGCACATTGCCGTCTTCGAGGGCAAGCGAGTAGCGCTTCCCAGTTCGCCGGTCGGTCAATTCCAGAGATCCCTCCATCTTTATTCTCCTTTCGCCGCTCCGATTCATGCTGCCCGGCCGGCTCGTCACGATTTCGTCGCCGCTGCCCTGACGGGGGGCGCGCTTGCGATTTCCCCGGCTTCCTGTGCATCCACCACCGCGATAGCGGCGGCGTGGATGATCTCCTCCACGGACGCGCCGCGCTGCACAACGTGAACCGGCCGGCTCATGCCCATCAACACCGGGCCCAGCGCTTCGCAGCCGCCGAGGCGCACCAGCAGCTTGTAGCCAATGTTGGCAGAATGCAGATCGGGGAAAATGAGCACGTTGGCGCCGCCGCGCAGCCGGGCGAAGGGGTAGGTCTCTTCGATCATCTCCGGGGCGACCGCCGTGTCGGCCATCATTTCCCCGTCGATCATCAAGTGAGGATCGGCGCTCCGCACCAACTCGACTGCGCGGCGCACTTTTTCGCATAAAGGGTGGCGCGTGCTGCCGAAATTGGAAAACGAGAGCATGGCCACGCGCGGCTCAACATCGAACCTGCGAGCTTCGGAGGCAGCCGAAACCGCAATCTCCGCGAGGTCCTCGGCGGATGGTTCAATGTTCATGGTGCAGTCAGCCAGGAAGTAGAGGTCGCCCTTGCGCGTAATCAGCGCATAAAGCCCGGAGACCCTCCGCATGCCTTCCTGCAGGCGAATGACCTGCAGCGCCGGCCGGATGGTATCGGGGTAGTGCTGGCTCACTCCCGAGACCAGGCCATCTGCGGCTCTCAGGCGAACCATCATGGGCCCGAAGTAGTTGCGGTTGCGCATCAGTTCGTGGGCCTCCGAGAGCGTGATTCCGCGGCGCTGCCGCAAGGTATGCAGCTCCCGGGCGTAGATTCCAAGTTCCGGAGAATCTTCGGGATTCACGATGTCGATTCCATGGAGTTCGATACCAAGACCCGAAGCGCGATCGCGGATCACTGCAGGGTCGCCGAGGAGAACAGGGCAGGCTACGGCCTCTTCGACCAGAAAATGGCAGGCGCGCAGCACTTTCTCGTGCTCGCCCTCGGGGAACACGATGCGCATGGGCCGCGACTGTGCTTTGTGCATCAGCATGCGTGCCACCGCGTGGGCCTTGCCCAGGCGGCGCTCCAGCGATTCACGGTACTCGGCAATATCGATGATTTCCCGGGCTACTCCCGTATCCATCGCGGCTTGGGCGACCGCAGCCGCTTCGCGCACCAGAACGCGCGGATCGAAAGGAGCTGGAATGAGGTATTCGGCGCCGAAACGCAGCCGTTCGAGGCCATAGGCACGGCACACGGAATCGGGCACATCTTCTTTCGCAAGTTGGGCCAGAGCGCGCGTCGCCGCCAGCTTCATTTCGTCGTTGATGGCCGTGGCGCGAACATCAAGGGCACCCCGGAAGATGAATGGAAAGCCGAGGACGTTGTTCACCTGGTTGGGATAATCAGAGCGCCCCGTAGCCATGATGACGTCGGGCCGCACTGATTTCGCCTCCTCGGGCGTGATTTCGGGGTCAGGATTGGCCAGGGCGAAGACAATTGGCCGGCGCGCCATCCGCTTCAGCAGCGCCGGCTCAAATGCTCCTTTACTGGAGAGGCCGATGAGCACATCGGCACCCTCCGCAATCTCCAGCAGCGTGCGGGCGGCAGTTGCCTGCGCGAACTCCTGTTTGTAAGGATTCATGCCGTCCGGGCGTCCCAGGTAGACGACCCCTTTTGTGTCGCACAGGAAGATATTTTCCCGGCGCACCCCGAGCCGCACATAATGCCGGGCACACGCGATGCCGCTGGCGCCTGCACCGTTGATGATCACCTTGATCCGGGCAATATCCTTCCCGGCAAGTTCGAGCGCATTCAGCAACGCCGCGCCCGAAATGATGGCGGTGCCATGCTGATCGTCATGGAAGACGGGAATTTTCAGCGTGGCACGCAGCTTCTCCTCGATGTAGAAGCACTCGGGCGCCTTAATGTCCTCGAGATTGATGCCTCCAAACGTCGGTTCCAGCAGTTGGCACAGGCGAATGACCTCGTCGGGGTCCTTACTGTCCACTTCGAGGTCGAAGACGTCAACATCGGCAAAGCGCTTGAACAGCACGCCCTTGCCTTCCATTACCGGTTTACCGGCGAGCGCGCCGATATTGCCCAGGCCCAGCACCGCGGTTCCATTTGAAACCACCGCCACCAGGTTCCCGCGTGCGGTGTAGCGGAACGCGGTGTGGGGATCGCGCTCAATCTCACGGCAGGGTTCGGCCACTCCGGGCGTGTATGCCAGGCTCAACTCGCGCTGCGTGCTGCAGGGTTTGGTCAGCCCCAGTTCGATTTTTCCGGGCCGCCCGGCAGCATGGTAATCGAGAGCTTGCTGCCTGTTGAACGCCATGAGTCCTCCCGTTGCTGCATCTGCGTGAAACTTATGCCGCTCGAGCGAGGGCGGCTGTGTCGGGCGTCACAAGCCTATGGCAACGAACAAAGGAGGAAGGCAAAAGGCAAAACGCGAACCGAGAGTCTGCACTGAGCATGTGGTTAAGACGAGGCGCAAGAACCCAGCCCGCTAATCAGCTGCCGCGGCTCTGTTGTTGGCCGGGTGGGCGCTGCGGAACCGGAGCTGAGGGGGCCTGAAAAAGGGGGATCCGGTCCCGGAATCCCCCACGCGAGAAAAGCTAACCGCGATTTACGGCCAGATGCCGCGCACTTTCATCGCGGTTGCGACGCGCTCGATGGCCAGGATGTAAGCGCCCGTCCGCATATCGACCTCATAAATGGTCGCCATGCGATACACATCTTCGAACGCTTTCACCATTACCCTTTCGAGGCGGCGATTCACATCGTCCTCGTCCCAGAACAACTCCTGCAGATCCTGCACCCATTCGAAGTAGGAAACCGTGACTCCGCCGGCATTCGCCAGAATGTCGGGCAGGACCATGATTCCTTTTTCCCGAAGAATGGCGTCGGCACCCGGTGTGGTGGGCCCATTGGCCGCTTCCGCCACAATGCTCGCCTTCACCTTCAAGGCATTGTGGATGGTGATCTGGTTTTCGAGGGCCGCGGGAATCAGGATATCGACCGGCTGCGACAGAACTTCCTCAGTGTCAATGGGGGTGGTGCCGGGGAAATTCACAACCGACCCGGTTTTGCGCTTGTAGTCGAGCAGTACAGGTATGTCGATCCCCTGCAGGTTGCGAATGCCGCCATGCGAATCGCTGACGGCAACAATGCTCACGCCTTCGTGGAACAGCAGGTCGGCGGCGATGCTGCCCGCGTTGCCGAAGCCCTGAACGGCCGCAGCCGCTCCGCGGAGTTTGAGGCCCTTTACGGCGGCTGCTGCCTTGATCACGAACAGGCAGCCGCGAGCCGTGGCCTCATTGCGCCCGAGCGAGCCGCCCAGAAATACCGGCTTGCCCGTCACAATAGCAGGCGAATTGCTGCCCAGGCTCATGCTGTAGGTATCCATAATCCAGGCCATGATCTGCGAGTCGGTATAGACGTCAGGGGCCGGGATGTCGCGGTCGGGACCGATGACCGCTGCGATTTCAAACGCGTAGCGGCGAGTCAGGCGCTCCAGTTCGCCCTTTGAGAGCGCCTTCGGATCGCAGATGATGCCGCCTTTTGCGCCGCCGAAGGGAATGTTAACCGTGGCGCACTTCCAGGTCATCCAGGTGGCCAGCGCCTTCACTTCGTCGAGGGTTACGTTGGGGTGATAGCGAATGCCGCCTTTGCAGGGGCCGCGCGCGCAGTTGTGCTGGACGCGGTACCCTTCGAACACTTTGATTGTGCCGTCGTCCATTTTGATGGGCAGGGTTACGGTGAGCCAGCGATGCGGCCGCCGCAGGATTTCGCGTAGCCCCGGGTCGAGCCCCAGCTTCTCAGCCGCAAGGTCGAACTGGTGCATTGCGATTTGAAATGGATTGAGATCTTCCTTCTGGAGTGCAGGGGCAAGTACCGAAGTTGCCATAAGGGGAATGCTCCTCTCGTGATTGCAAAATGAATTGATGGAATCAGGCGAGCTCTACCTCCATCGCAACCACGCGCGCCTCCTCGCCGGTTAAAGCCTCGGTGTGGGGATGGCGGCAATGCGGGCATGTACGGTCGTGCTCGTCAGCTTCAAAATTTGTTCCGCAGGCGTGGCAGCGTCTCCGAACAGGCAGCACATGAATGTGCAGCTCCGCCCCGTCAGCCACCGTATTGCGGGCAGCGATGGTGAATTGTTGTTTCAGTTGGTCGGCATCCAAATGCCGGCATCCTCCCAATTCAATCTCGATGGTGCGGACCCGGCTGACGGAGTGCCGGTAAGCGGCGTGGTCAATGATTTCCAGAAGGCCGGTAACCATCTCATGCTCGATCATGAGTTCCTCCTGCCAGGAATGAGGAGGGCCTTCACCGGCCGCGGCAGCGAAGCCGGCGGCACAATGCACAACAAGTCTTTGCCCCCGAGGCGACCAAGACTGTGACCGGCATCACGATTCGAGGTGACCTTTTCAACTCCGAGCGGAGGCTCAGAGACGCGGACAAAACACGCAGGAGGAAGCACGGATCACTCCGCTCCAATTCTCGGCGTAACCATTTCCGGGTGGCGGCTGCATAAGGTCTGCAGGATATGGCAGTTCCAGCAGACGGGCTGGGATTGCCCCAGAACCTTCGGCAGTTCTTCCACCGTGACATTGCTCCACTGCCGTGTTCCGTGGTGCTCCTCCAGCAGGGCCGGCTTGTTCAGCCAGTCAATTTCGCCGAAAACGCGATGGCAGAACACACACTCCTTCCCGCGATACCATTCCGCCACAATGTTGCGCACCAGGCATCCCTGGGGCGCGTTTTCGATCTCCGCCAGGCACCGCTGAGCGCAACCGGCGCGCTGCGGCCAGTTCGAACAGGCGCTCAAGTGGAAGAGTTCGGCTCCGAAAAGCGCCGCCAGCGCAGCCGATCCCGTATCGAGGCGAACGCCCGCCGGTTTCCCGTCAGCCGGGCAGGTGACCAACCGCGGTCCATGTACCCTGCGAAACTTCAGCACTCCTTCCACAGCCAGATAGAAAGCCGGCAGGCCGAGCACTCCCAGAACGAAGAATGAAACGTTCCCCATGATTCCCCTCCGGATTGGCCGAGTGGCGATCGCTAGCGTTAACCACCGTTCGAGCCACTCAGCAATGCAGCTATCGAGGCCATTCAGCTATCTCGCCCCCAACTGGAACATCTGCACACGCTGATTTTGTGTATCCGAGACATAAAGCCGGTCCCTGGCATCAACCCACAAGCCGCGCGGGAAAAACTCGCCGGCGCGGGCTCCTGCCTTGCCAAAGCCGCCCAGCAGCTTCCCCTGGGGGTCAAAAACGTCGATCTCCGAGCTGCCCACAAATGAGATGTAGATGTTTCCGTGCTTATCAACCGCCATGCCGTAATTTCCGTTCAGCGGCTGAAAATGCGGGTGAATTGCGGGGAAGGCACTCACTACATTTCCTCCACGGTCCACAACAGTGACGCGGCTGCCGCCGGAATCCAGAATGGCGACGGCTTCTTTTCCCACCGCAATCTCGGTAGGCGCAGTGAACAGGCCTGAGGCAATCCGCTCGCGCCTCTGCAGCACTGGTTTATGCTCCGTGGCCTCCTGTTCCCCAAGCACGCGCTGTACATTTCCCTGAAGGTCCATTACATAAACCAGGTTGCGCTCGGGTTCGGCCATGTACAGGGTTCCAGCCTGCGCATCAATGGCAATTCCGGCGGGGCTGTGATATCGGGATTCTCCGCGCTCCACCGCGCCAATGCTGCGGACGAAGCTTCCATCACGGTCAAACACCAGCAGCACCCCGCGCTTGCTGTCGGCGACGTAAATATTGTCCTCCGCATCCGACGCTACTCCGGCCGGCCACTGCAGGCGCCTGCCGGGCCCTCCCAGGATGCTGAAAGAATTCTCTTTTGCAGGGTCCAGCACCGTGACGGCGGGGATTCCGGGATCGCTGATGATCAGCCGCTGCTTTGAATCGGTGGTAACGCGCACCGGGGCATGCAGCACAATGCGATGGCCATACACAGCGGTCGCGACGGAGCTCATGGTGCGGGCTGTGAGGGATTGCGGCTCGGGGAGCGAGACGACATGCGCCGGCGGCTCCCAATCCTGGATAAGCCGGACCCATGAATGCAGCGCTTCGGGAGGCATACCCACGCGGTTCTCTTCGTCGGCGAGTCCGGCATCCGGTTCAATGGACAAGCGCCTGCCTTTGAACGCGGGCCGGAAACGTCCATCGGCGGCGAAAACTCCCGCGTACGTCACGGTGCTGCCGTTCTGCAGCTTGAGCTGCGGAAAGGCACGCACTCTCTGCACCGGCGATGGCGGCTGCGGAGCGTCTTCGGCGCTCACTCCCGGCTGAGGAGGCGCAAGCATTGCTGCCAGCAGGATCGCGGACGCAGGCAGCCATTTGGCCATTGCTGGTTTCATCTTCCCTCCGGCGCGCGTTGGAATAATTTCGCGCTTCTCGGGGCTCTTGAAACCGTGATGGCGGTCACTTTCGTATGTGAAGCAGTGCGGGGCCGTGATGGCGGTCGCTTTCGTGTGTGAAGCAGTGCGGGGGGAAACGCTTCAGCGCCGGGCCCGGCGCGCGGTCAATCGCTGCGCAGCGCGATCATGGGGTCGACGCGCATGGCGCGCAGCGCCGGGAAGTATGCGGCGGCTGCCGCGACCATAGCCAAAACGGCAGCGAAGGCCGCAAATACAACACCGTCAAGATGCACCACTCCGACCAGCAGGCTGGCCATGACGCGGCTCAGCCCAAAGGCAACGGGCAACCCGATGGCGAGGCCGGCGGCGGCCAGCGTGAGCGAATTGCCCAGCACCATGCGCATCACCTGGCCGCGGTTCGCCCCAACCGCCATGCGGATGCCGATTTCGCGCGTGCGCTGATTCACAGCGTAGGTCATAACGGCGTAGATTCCGGCGGCGGCCAGCAGAAGCGCAATAGCGCCGAAGGCGATCATCATATGCGCGGAGAACTCAATGCCGCTCCGGTTATCGGTCGCGAGCTGGCGCAGCGTTCGAATGTCAAACAGCGCTTGGTAGGGGTCGGCCGCAGTGACCGCACTTCGTGCTGCCGCGGCAAACGACATTGGGGCTGCCGCCGTCCGCACCAGGAAGGTAGCCGACTGAGGCGGCGCCTGGGAAATCGGCCGGTACACCGTTGGCCACACGCGATTGCTGAGGGTCGATTGATCGATATCGGCCACCACGCCAACGATCGTGATCCATGGCTCATCTGTCGCCATGCGAATGCGGCGCCCAGGGGAGTCGCCGCGTGGCCACCAGCGGCGCGCCACCGAATCGCTGATGACGGCAACCGGCGGGGCATCTGCACCATCCTGCGCGCCCAGGATCCGGCCTTGCAGCACAGGGATCCGCAACTGGCGGAAATAATCGGGGCTGACGGCCTGTGCGCCGACAAACTC
>JAFAIN010000051.1 GCA_019236695.1 Acidobacteriota bacterium
TCTTCTTCTGCGTCTTCGGGCTGGTCGTTCTTCTGGCTGCCGCCGGAGCCGCGTACAACACGATAGAACAGCATCAGGACGCCCGGCGTTTTCCGCAGCAGGGAAAGTCGGTTTCTCTTGGCCCGGAATTCGGCAACGCTGCTCTAAACATCGACTGCAGCGGCCAGGGATCGCCCAGCGTGGTTCTGGAGAGTGGCGGCGGTGTTCCCGCCATTGGCTGGAAGTTCGTGCAGCCGCAAATCGCGGGGTTTACCCGCGTCTGTTCCTACGATCGCGCCGGCTACGGCTGGAGCACGCCCGGCCCCATGCCGCGCACCAGCGAGCAGATTGCCAGGGAACTGCATGCGCTGCTGGCTGCGGCCGGGGAGAAGCCGCCTTACATCCTGGTCGGGCACTCGCTGGGAGGGTTCAACATTCGCGTGTTCAACAAGGATTACGCCGGCGAAGTTGCCGGAATGGTACTGGTTGACGCGTCTCATGAAGATCAAGTGAGCCGAATGCCGCCCTCGCTGGCGGCCTCCGCCAAACCATCGGCGGCCGCTGCCAGAACGCAGCTAATTCTCACCCGGCTGCTGATTGATTTTGGTATTGCACGCCTCAGTTCCGGCCCCCCGCGCCCCGCCTACCTTACCCAGGACTTTGCCGATGAACTTCGCTACCTGCAATTGCAGGGAAAATTCATCAGCGCAATCGGCTCCGAATTGGCATCCTTCGATACCAGCGCTGACCAGACTCGCGCCTCAGGAACTCTGGGGAACAAACCGCTCATCGTTTTGACCGCCGGCAAGGTGCCCGACGTGAAAACTTTGCCGCCGAATTTCCCCGCCAAGGACTTTGCCGACTTCCAAACCAATGTGTGGCAGAACGATCTGCAGGTCCGCGAAGCCCATCTCTCCGGCAGGGGCCGGCAGATCATCGTTCCCGATAGTGACCACATGATTCCGTTCGAGCGCCCCGACACCATTGTCTCCGCCGTCCGCGAGGTCTGGTCAGCCGCTGGAGGAAAACAGTAGCCGCAAGAAATCGGCGGCCAGGGAGGGAATCGAACCGCCGACGGCGGGCCTTTCCAGCGCTGCGGGCTTTACCTCTGCGCTCACGCGCACCGCACGAGCGCAGCCTCAAGATTCGATTCGCGGGAGCATGTGGTGGCCAGGGACGGAATCGAACCGCCGACGCCAGCCTTTTCAGGGCTGCGCTCTACCATCTGAGCTACCTGGCCACTGTGGGGAAAAGCTGCAGGAATTTCAGGCAAGCACTCGATGTAACCCGCTGATTATAACAGCGCGGAATTGCCATTTCACAGTGGAGGCGCGGAGGAGCGACTCGAGCCCACACGAGAGGAGAGGCCACGTTTAACGCGGCCCCCGCGCAGCGGCGCCTATGCGACAATTTTGTCTGCAAGGCTGATAAGGAGAGACTATGAAGAAACGTTTTGCGATTTTGGTTTGTGCCGTTGCAGCGATCACAGCGACGATTGCCGCACAGAAACAGGGCGGGAGCGCCGGTTCCGATGCGTCATTCGAAAAATGGGCGCGGGCCAGCATCAAGGCGACGAACTCGAACGATTCTGCCTGGATGCAAGCCAACCTCGACGATGCCTATGTCGAAGGCACCAGCTACGGCGCATGGCTCACGAAAGCGCAATTGCTCAAAGATGCCGCCGATCCGGCCAACAACAAGTTCAACAAGGATGAGGTGAGCGACCTGCAGGCACACGTTTCGGGCAACATCGGAACTGCCCGTTTCAAGGAGGCCTATGACGCCATCATCGAAGGCCAGCATCGCGCCCGGACCATCATCTGCACCATGACGGCGGAGAAGCAGGGCAACGGCTGGAAAGGCGTCTCCAACCATTGCTCCAAGATCGAATAGCTCGCCTGGGGTGACCTTCAATCAGGGCTCGCCCGCAAGCAACGGCGAGGGGCCTTTCAGGCCGTATGGCCGACCGAGGGCGGTCGGCCCCACGTCACTTAGCTTCGCCCTCGCCCACCTGACTCTCAGTAGTATGATTGCGGGCATGACTCGCCGACTCTTTCCGCTGGTTTTCATCGCCGCCGCGGCGGCATTCGTTTTTGCCCAGGGTAGCGGGCCAACCAAGGTGACCGGCAAGCCGAAGACCACCACTTCCGGGGTTGAATACTGGGACATCACGCTGGGCACCGGCGCGACAGCCGTTTCGGGGAAGAAAGTGACCGTGAATTACACCGGATGGCTCACTAACGGCAAACAGTTTGACAGCTCTGTGGGCCGGCAGCCATTTACGTTTGAACTGGGCGCGGGGCAGGTGATTAAAGGGTGGGATGAAGGGGTTGCCGGAATGAAGGTAGGCGGAAAGCGCCAACTTCGCATTCCTCCCAACCTTGGGTATGGCGCCCGCGGCGCGGCCGGCGTGATCCCGCCGAATGCAACGCTGATTTTCGATGTCGAGTTGCTGGGGGTGAAGTAGTCGTTGCCGCCTGCGTACCCGGAACGCAAACAACCATCCAGGAATTTAACGCTCCGTTAACCAAGCAGCCTGTGGATTGCCGCACACTGCGGCAATGGAGGCGAGTCCGCGACCGAAGATCGCGCTGATATATTTCGACGCGGGAGGCGGGCACCGTGCCGCTGCCCGGGCGCTGGAATCGGTGGCTCGCGAGCAGGGCCGGCCCTGGCAGATTGAACTCATCAACCTGCAGGAAATTCTGGATGACATTGACCCGGTCCACAAGCTGCTGCGCATCCGCCTGGCGGATTTCTACAACCGAACCATGGCGGCGGGCTGGACACTGGGCGCACCCGCGCTGCTGAAGGCGCTGCATGCCACCATCCGCCTGTACCGTGCGAAAATTGACCGGCGACTGCAGGAACTGTGGCGGATTGTGCAGCCGCAGGTTGTGGTGTCGCTGATACCGAACTTTAACGCCTGCCTGGCACGGAGCCTCGGAGCTGCGCTGCCGGAAACACCGTTCGTAACCGTGCTGACGGACCTGGCAGACTTTCCGCCGCATTTCTGGATTGAACGCGAATCGCAGTACATCATCTGCGGCACTGAGCGCGCCCGTGGACAGGCTCGCGCTCTGGGTCACGGTAACGGAACTGTGATCCGCACTTCGGGCATGATTCTGAATCCGAAGTTCTACCAGCCATTGCAGTGCGATCGCGCGCAGTTCCGGGCCGAGCTGGGCCTCCATCCCGAGCTGCCCACCGCGCTCGTGCTGTTCGGCGGCCATGCTTCGCGGGACATGTGGGCGGTGGCTGCAGGGCTGGAGTTCGCGAGTTCAGAACTGCAGGCCATCTTCATTTGCGGCCACAACGCGCGGATGCGCGAAAGGCTGGAGCAGCGCCGCTTTCGGTACCGCACGGCGATTACCGGCTTTACCGCTGAGGTTCCGGCATACATGGCGAATTCCGATTTCCTGATCGGAAAGCCCGGGCCGGGCGTGATCAGCGAAGCCATACAAATGCGCCTGCCGGTGATCGTGAATCGCAACCTGTGGACGCTGCCGCAGGAGCGCTACAACGCCGAATGGGTCGAGGAGGTCGGCGCCGGCATCTGCATTCGCGATTTCAGGAGCATCGCGCCGGCCGCGGATCAGATGGTGCGGGAGTTAAGCAGCTACCGGGCGCGCGCCGCCGCGCTGGAGAACCGGGCCGTATTCGAGGTGGTGGAGAGCCTCGATTCCATTGTTCGCCGCATGGCATCCACCACACCTGCCGCTGTTGTCTGAAATTATTCCTCCGGGTTTTTTAACCGTGAATTCACCTGCACAAGCTGTAGTGCAGTTAAGCTGGCCTCAATGGGCCCCATTACGGCGGATACGCTGGTTATTTCCGATGTGCACCTCGGCTCTGACGTGAGCCGGGCTCGCGAAGCCACACGGTTGCTGCAAATCGCAACCTTCCGGCGGCTGATTCTGCTGGGCGACATTTTCTGCGACCTCAATTTCCGGCGCCTGCAGAAGCACCATTGGAAATTTCTCTCGGAAATCCGGAAGCTCTCAAACCCCAGGCGCGATATTGAGGTCGTATGGGTTGAGGGCAACCACGATCGCGGCCTCAGCCAGGTGATGTCGCACCTGGTAGGGGTGCAGGTTTATGAGGAGTACTGCTGGGAGTTCCGGGGGACACGGTTTCTCGCCGTTCACGGCCACCAGTTTGACCGGTTCCTGGTGAACAACGCGCTGCTGAGCCGGCTTGGCGAGTGGATCTACTTGCAATTGCAGCGCCTGGATTCGCGCAGCAACCGGCTTTCGCGGTTTCTCGACCGGCAAAACTCCCGCTGGCTGCGGCTTTCGCCGAAGGTATGCAAAGGCGCGCTGGCATTGGCCAGGGAGCGGGGCGCTGGGGTGGTCATTTGCGGCCACACGCACCAGCCCATGCAGGCCGGGCAGAACGGCATTCGATACGTCAACTCGGGCTGCTGGACCTCGTCGCATGTTCCCACGTATGTGGCCATCTCCGAGAGCGGCATTTCGCTTTGCGAGTTCGCAACCCAGGAGCTTCCGGCAGTGGACGAATGGAAGCATGACGACGGGTGGGGGCATGAGGATGAGGTGGCTTACACTGTGAGCGGCAGCGGAACTGCCTAGCCGGAATGGTGGAGCCCAACCCCGCGTTTCGTAAAATCCTGCTTGCCAGCAATCCGGCGGCCGGACCGCGCCGCCGCCATCGTGGACTGGCGCGAAGCGTGACCGACTTCCTGACCCGGCGCGGCGCTGCCGTGGATGCAATCACGCTTGACTCCGGAGACTTCCCTGCCGGCCGCGTGGCTGACTTCGACGCAGTGTTGATTTGCGGCGGCGATGGAACCATAAATCAGGTGCTCCAGATCCTGGTGAGAAATGGTTCCCGGGTGCCGGTGGGAATAATTCCCGTGGGCTCCGGAAATCTGTTTGCCACCTCCCTTGGAGTGCCGCACCACCCGCTGAAAGCCGCAGCGGCCCTGCTGGATGGCACCCCCACACTTGCCAGCCTGGGCACCATTGAACCCGCTGTTGAATCGTGTGGGGCGAATGGCCGCCGTTATTGGATGGCCGCGGCCGGTATTGGGGCTGACGCACGCGTCATTTGCGGCGTAAAGCCCGGGCTGAAGGCGCG
This sequence comes from Acidobacteriota bacterium, assembly GCA_019236695.1. GTDB lineage: Bacteria > Acidobacteriota > Terriglobia > Terriglobales > Acidobacteriaceae > JAFAIN01. The sequence continues at coordinate 5,080 of JAFAIN010000051.1, forward strand.
GCTTGGAATGGGCGCCTATTACGCCGAAGCGGTGCGGCAGTTGTGTTCGCCTGCTCTCGAACTGCCGTGGTTCCGCGCCGAGTTTACGGACCAGCAAGGAATTCGCCGCTCCGAGCTGGTGACGCAGGTCGTTGCCGAGCGTATCACCTACTTTGGCCGCGCGGCAGAGCGGGCGCCGGCCGCTCTGCAGAATGACGAAATGCGCGTGCTCCTGCTGAAGGCGGCAACGCGCTGGCCTTATTTGCGCTTTGGCGCCGCGCTGGTGGCCTCGCAGGCGGCGCTGCCCGGCATGGCAGGAAGCCGCATTGAAAGCGTGGTGGCGCGAAGCCTCTCCTGCATCCCGCTGGCTTCGGCAAACGGCCACCCGGCGCCCGAAGTTCTGGCCGAAGTAGATGGCGAACTGATTGGGGCTGCGCCGGTGCGGCTTGGGGTTCAGCCGCAGGCCGCCACAATCATCATCCCGGCCAAATCGCGCGGTATGTAGAATGGCTTCCTTTCCCGCACGCAAAGGAGCCATGGATGCCAGAGCGCCATACTCGCAGAGGATTTCTTGGGGCGGCCGCAGCCTCGTTCGCCGCCTCCATCGGCTGGCGATGGGCGGAAGCCGAACCGCGGCCGCAACTCCCGGCGCGCGACGCCGACCTCATCGTGACCAACGCGAAAATCTACACCGTGGATGACCGCCTGCCGCGCGCGGAAGCGTTCGCCGTAAAAGACGGGCGCTTCATCGCGGTGGGCAGCAGCAGTGACATCAGCGGCCTGGCCGGAAAAAGTACGGAGCGCATTGACGCGCGGCAGATGACGATTGTGCCCGGGTTCATTGATTGCCACAATCACGCTCCCGGCGACATCCTGCTCTATGACGTTCTGGTCGGCAATCCCTATGAGGTGGAGTTCGTCACCATCGCTAGCATCGTCGAGAAGCTGCGCGCGCGCGCCCAAAAAACCCCACCCGGCTACTGGGTAGTGGGCGAATTCTTTGACGATACAAAGGTCAAGGACAATCGCGAGCTCAACATGCGCGACCTCGATGGCGTATCGAGCGAGCACCCCGTGGTGGTGCGCCATCGCGGCGGCCACACCGCGTTCTACAACAGCAAGGCGTTCGAACTGGCGGGGGTCACGGGCAATACTCCGAACCCGCCCGGCGGAACCTTCGACCGCGATCCAGGCGGCCAATTCAACGGCCGCGTGACCGACCGCGCAAATGGAGCATTTCGAAAAGCCGGAAAGCGCCCCAGCTTTACGCCCCAACAGCAGCTCCAGCGTGATCGTGACGCGCTGGCTTACATTTCGAAGCAATTTGTGCGTTACGGGCTGACCAGCGTATGCCATGAGGGCGGCAATCTTTCGGCTCTGCAGGAAGTCAGGGAAAGCGGCGGCCTGCTGCATCGCGTGTACTACGAACCGGATGACCAGGTGGTAGAAGCTCTGATTGCCGCCGGCATTCACCACGGGTTTGGCGATGAATGGATCCGGCTGGGCGCTACCTCGGAGCATACGGTTGACGGCTCATTCTCCGAGCGCACCATGGCCCTCAGTGTTCCGTACCGCGACATTACGCCCCCTTACAAAGGCAATATCACGACTACGCAGGATGCGCTGAACGCATGGGTTGAGCGTATGCACCGCGCCGGCATCCGCCCCAACTGCCACGCCAATGGCGATGTAGCCATCGGCATGACGCTGGCGGCGTATGAGCGGGCGCTGAAACTGGTTCCGCAGGCTGACAGCCGTTTTAAGATCACCCACTGCACCCTCGTGAACCCTGACCTGGTGCGCCGGATGAAGGCGATGGGCGTCATGCCGGCCATGTTCAATACGTATTCGTATTACAACGCCGACAAGTTCCACTTCTACGGCGAGGAGTTGATGTCGCGCGCCATGGCATACCGTAGCATGCTTGACGCCGGCGTGGTTCCGACGGCAGGAAGCGATTTTCCGCCCGGGCCAATCGATCCCCGGATGGCGATTCAGGGAATGGTGACCCGAAAAGGCTGGAACGGCCAGACATGGGGCGCGAACCAGCGAATTACGGTGGACGAGGCCATTCGCGTGAACACGCTAAATGGGGCCTTTGACACACGCGAGGAAGACCTCAAAGGCTCGATCACGGCCGGCAAG
>JAFAIN010000025.1 GCA_019236695.1 Acidobacteriota bacterium
CTGCGGCCCATGCTCCTGCAGCGCTTCCCCGGGCTCACCGCCGAACAATTGCGCACAGCGCATGCCTTCGCCTATGGCGGCGCCGTAATCCAGGACCTTGGCTACTACCCCTTCGGCAGCCGCGAATTCAGCGATCTTGCGCATTACGTTCGCAGCGGCGATTTCGTGGCCGAAATGATCCGCCAGAGTATTGACGTGAACGAATACGCGTTCGCCCTGGGAGCGCTGGCGCACTACTGCTCCGATATGGATGGCCATCCGGCGGTGAACCGCGCCACCGCAATCGAATACCCGGAGCTGCGGCGCAAGTTCGGGCCCGTGATCACATATGCGGAGAAACCCGGCGCGCACCTGCAAACGGAATTCGGATTCGATGTGGCCCAGGTGGCGCGGCGCCGCTATACCAGCACGCAATACCACGATTTCATCGGCTTCGAGGTTGCAAACTCCCTGCTCGATCGCTCATTTTCCGCCGTCTATGGCATTCCCCTTCGGGATGTCCTCCACCACGAAGACCTGGCAATCGGGACTTACCGCTGGGCGGTGGGCAAGGCAATTCCCCGCATGACCGAGGTGGCGCTGGCTACGCGCCGCGACCAGATGATCCGGGAGGAACCGAATTTCAGCCGGCAAAAATTCCTGTACCACCTGTCGCGCGCCCAGTATCAGCGCGACTGGGGAAAAGAGTATCGCCGCGCCGGCGCTGGAGCGCGGCTGCTGGGCGTCATCTTGCGCGTGCTGCCCCATGTGGGGCCGCTGAAAGGCGCCGCATTCCGGCGCCCGAATCCCAGAACCGAAGACCTGTACTTCCAAAGCGTGGATGCCACCGTAACCCGCTACCGCGAGCTGCTCAAAGCGGTGCGATCCAACTCACTTCAGCTTGCCAACCTGAATCTCGATACCGGCAGGAATTCCAAGGCCGGTGAGTACACCCTGGCCGATGCCGCCTACGGCCGGCTGCTGCGGCAGTTATCGCAGGGAAAATGGGCGCTTTCGAATGAAATGCGGGCCGCGATTGGCGCGTTCTACGGGTCGTCCGACCGCCTTACGCAGCCTTCCGGGTTCGCGAGCCGCGGGGCGAACGGGCTATGTCGCCCTCTTTGTCAATGAAATAGAGGAACCGGTTGTCGCGTTCGATGGCATTCTCCACCAGAACCTTCGACTGGCCTTCCCCGGATTTGGCTTTCTGGCACACGTTGCCGCTGCCGTCGATGAAATAAAGATAGTTCTTGTAATCTCGCTGCAGGTTCAGCTTCTTCACTTTCTCAGCCATCGCGGTTTCTCCCCCTGGTTGGATGGAGCCTTGCAATGCGGCAGTTGTAAGGGGCGCTGAATGGCTGGATGGCTGAATAGCTTACTGGCTACAAAGAGGCGCAGCCACCCCCAAGCCCGCGAACGCGGGCGACAGAAATGCATACCGCGTGAGAAGGTTTCTTCCGCCCTCTTTGTGGGCTGGATTTCTAACGCGCATAACGCGCACTGCCCGCCCGGCTGCGGCCAGTGAGCGAGCCAGCCAGTCAGCCAGCAAGCCAGCCACTCAGAACAATGCCGCCTGGTTGCGCGGGCGCGCCATGCCGAAATGCTCATACGCAAGCTGCGTGGCCATGCGGCCGCGTGGCGTGCGGTCCAGAAAGCCGATCTGGATCAGGAACGGCTCATACATCTCTTCAATCGCTTCCGGTTCCTCGGCCAGCGCCGCCGCCAGGGTGTTCAGGCCTACGGGCCCGCCCTGGTATTTCTCGATGATGGTCAGCAGCAGCCGGCGATCGACTTCATCGAACCCATGCTGATCCACTTCCAGCATCTCGAGCGCGGACCGCGCCGTGGCGACATCGATGCGGCCGGTTCCGCGGACCTGGGCGTAGTCGCGCACCCGGCGCAGCAGGCGGTTGGCGATGCGCGGCGTGCCCCGCGAACGCGCCGCAATTTCCCCTGCGCCGGCCGAGTCAATTTCCACTCCCAGGATTTCGGCGGAGCGCTCCAGAATGACCCGTAGCTCCTCGCCTGTATAAAACTCCAGCCGCAGCACGATCCCGAAGCGCGAACGCAGCGGCGCCGAGAGCAGGCCGGCGCGCGTGGTGGCGCCTATGAAGGTGAACGGCTTCACTTCCAGGGTATGCGTCCTCGCCGAAGGCCCCTGCCCGATGATGATGTCGAGCTGGTAATCCTCCAGCGCCGAATACAGAATCTCTTCCAGCGCGGGCTGCAGGCGGTGCACTTCATCGATGAACAGCACCTGCTTGTCGCGCACATTCGTAAGAATGGCGGTGAGATCGCCTTTGATCTGCAGCGTGGGCCCCGAGGTCTGCTGGAATGCCGCGCCCATTTCGTTGGCGATGATCGTGGCCAGCGTGGTTTTGCCCAGCCCCGGAGGACCGTAGAGCAGGATGTGGTCCAGCGCCTCGCCCCGCGAGCGGGCTGCCTCGATTGCCACCTGCAGGTTGTCTTTGACCTTCTGCTGCCCGATGAACTCGCGCAGCCGGCGCGGGCGCAGCTTCAGCTCGTACGATGCATCATCGTCCACCACCCGCGCCGAAACCAGCCGTTCCGGCGCCGGCTCCCGATTCTCATTGTCGATGGAGGATGACACCCTTCCTGGATAGTAAGCGGAAAACCAGCACGGAGGAAAGTTGAATGTAATGTGAAATGTAAAAATGTGAAATGTGTAATGTGAAAGGCAGGTCGCCCCTGACTTTTCACATTCAACATTTCACATTGCAGATGCTCTATGTGAATGTGAAATGTCTAATGTGAAAGCAGGTCGCCCTGACTTTCCACATTCAACATTTCACATTTCACATGGCTCTATACGGCCGTTGTGCTTCGGCCGCCGCGAACAAAATGGACGATCAGCGAGATCACGGCCACGATAATCAGCAGGTGAATCAGGCCGCTGGTGACGTGGACGCCCAGCCACAAAATAAGCCACAGCGCCGCTAATACCAGAAACAACCAAAAAAACAGACCCATGGAACTACTCCCCCTTTGGTATACAAACTGCCCTACGCAGTTAGAAGAAGAGCCTGGGGGGCGAGTTGTTCCATGAATTGCGGGAATTGCGGAATTGCCGAATTGTTCCGAATGGGCTGCGCAGCCTTCGCGGGGCTTCACCCGAAAATTTCGCACTTCCGCAATTCGGCAATTCGGCAATTCCGCAATTCGGCAATTCGGCAAAAATTCCGCACTTTCGCACTCTCGCACTTCCGCATTTCCCCAATTCCGCACTTCCGCAATTCGGCAATTCGGCAATCCTGCAGTTCACTCCTCGCGCAGCACGTTCATGGGCTGAACTCGCGCTGCGCGGCAGGCCGGGACCAGGCATGCCGCGAGGCCGACGGCGGCGAGCAGCAGAGCGACCGCGGCATAGGTGTTGATGTCGGTCGCCCGCACTCCGAACACCATGCTTCGGAGCACGCGGCTTACAGCCAAAGCTCCGGCAACCCCGAGTCCGAGCCCGAGCAGCGTGGGCCGCATGCCCTGCAACAGCACCAGGCCAAGCACATCTCGCCGCCGGGCGCCCAGGGCGCGCCGTATGCCGATTTCGCGCAGGCGCCGCCGGATCGAGTATGACAGCACGCCATAGATGCCGGCAGCAGCCAGCGCCAGCGCCAGCGCCGCGAATGCCCCGAGCAGCAGCATGCTCGAACGCCGGTCAGCATAGGATTCGGAAATTACCGCCTCCAGGGTCAGCGCCCTCACTACCGGCTGTTGCCGGTCAACCTCGTGTATCGCTTTCTCCGCTGCCGGTATCATCTCGCTCGGCGGCAGTGGCGTACGCAACAGCAGCGAATCCGGAGCCCTGGGCGCCTGCGCCGCCGGAATGTACATCTCGGGAAGCGGCCGCGGCCGCTCCAGGCCCCAGTCCCGGGTATTGCCCACTACGCCGATGACTTCTCGCGGCGCATCCGGCTCAAAAACTGATGTGAACAGGCGCTTGCCGATCGGGTCCTGGTTTGGCCACAACCGCCCCGCCATCGCTTCGCTGATTATGATCACGCGTGCCGCCCCAGTCCTGTCGCTATCGCGAAAATCACGGCCGCGCAGCAGCGGAATGTGCAGGGTTGTGAAGTAGCCCGGCGTGACCGTGCTGGTCGGGAGGGTGGGCAGGCTGGCGGCAGGTTCGCGCGCCTCTCCTTCCGGTTGCACCCCCCACGCTTCCTCGTCCGAGCCGCTGAGCGGAATGTTGGTGGTGGCTGCGGCTGCCTCTACTCCCGGAAGGCGGCGCAGGCGCTCCATAACACGCTGCAGGAATTCCGCATCCTCCCCCGCGGCGCCCCCGCCGCCGGAGCCGGAGCGCGGCAGCTCCATGGTGATAACGTTGGCCGCGTCAAAGCCGGGATCGGTGCTCCGCAGCACCCAAAGCGTTCGCACCAGCAGCCCTGCGCCAACCAGCAGCACCATGCACAAAGCCGCTTCAGCGGTGACCAGCGCCGGCAGAATGCGCGCGCGGCTGCCGGAGGCGGCGGTGCGGCTCACGCCTTCTTTCAGCGCGCCATGCAGGTCACGCACTCGCCGCGTCAGCCCAAGCGCGGGTAACAGCCCGGCGGCAATTCCGCACGCCAGCGACAGCATCAGCGCAAATCCCAGAACCGGGCCGCTTAGCTGGAGTTCAATCATGCTGGGCAGCCGGTTGCCCAGATAAAAAGCCACAAAGCGAATGCCATACCATGCGAGCAGCAGCCCCAGCGCGCCGCCCCCGGCCCCGAGCAGCACGGTTTCAACCACTACCATCTGCAGCACCCGCGCCCGCCGCGCCCCCAGCGCGGCCCGAAGCGCAATCTCCTTCGCCCGCGATGAGGTTCGGGCCAGCACCAGGCTGGCAACATTGCTGCACGCAATGAGCAGCACCAAACCCACCGCCCCCAGCAGGATCCACAGCGGTTCCCGCAACTCTGAAGTCATCTCGCTCTGCAGCGGAACGGCGAGCGCGCTCCAGCCGGCATACTCGTTAGGAAATGCCGCCGCGATGTTCCGCGAAATTGCGTTCATCTCCGCCTGCGCCCGCTCCAGCGTTACGCCCGGCTTCAGGCGCGCCACCGCCAGGCTGTTGCCCCCGGTGTGATTTCCCCGGTCGGCCGGACTCCAGGCCACCGGCACCCAGATGGTTGCCCATCCGGGATAGCGAAACCCTTTCGGCATCACCCCGATGATGGTGTAGTTCTGGCGATCGAAGCTGAACTCGCGCCCAACCACCCCCGGGTCCCCGCCAAAATGTTTTTCCCAGGCGGCATAGCTGAGCACCACTTCGCGGTCACGCCCGGGCTGGCCTTCTTCGGGCGCAAATCCCCGCCCCAGCAGCGGCTGCACTCCAAACACGCGAAAGAACTGCAGGCTGACCTCCGCGCCCGGAAGGAAATCGGGATGATCGCCGGCGGTGAGATTGAGGCCATGAAAATGGAAGAGCGCAAGCGACTCGAATACCCGCTGCTGTTCGCTCCACTCCAGGAAATTCGCGCGGCCTACGGAACTGCGGGCGTCAGGATGGTGAGGCGGCGTCTGATACAGCTCCACCAGCCGCTCCGGTTGATCGAATGGCAGCGGGCGCAGCAGAGCAGCATCCACCGCGCTGAAAATCGCCGTGTTGGCGCCGATGCCGAGCGCCAGCACCACCACCGCGATCAGCGTGTAGCCGGGATTGTGTCGCAGGCTTCGCGCCGCGAACCGAACGTCCTGCGCCAGCCGGTCAAGCGCTGCCCAGCCCCAGGCTTCGCGCGTGGCTTCTTCCGCCAGCGCCAGGTTGCCGAAGGCGCGGCGGGCAGCCCAGGCTGCCTCCGGCGCTGTGGCTCCGGCTTCGCGGCGCTCCTCGGCTTCAGCCTCGAGGTGCGACTGCAATTCGCGCTTCAGGTCCGCATCGCGCTCCTCGCGGCGGAGCCGGTCAAACCAGGAGAAAAATCCCCAACCCATCGTTGCACCTCGCTTATGCGCGGCCTTCTTCCGCCCCCAGCAGCTGGCCGATGGCACCGCTGAGCTGCTCCCAGCGCGAGCGCTCCCGCACCAGTTGCCGCCGCCCCGAAGCCGTCAGCCGGTAGTACTTGAATTCCCGCCTGCCCCCGGGCGCGGCCTCCCACGCGGCTTTCAGCCAGCCGCGCCGCTCCAGCCGGTGAAGCGCCGGATACAGCGAGCCGTGCTCCACCTGCAGCAGGTTGTCGGTGGTGCGCTGAATGTGGCGCGCGATTTCATGGCCGTGCGCCCGGCCCAGAGCCAGGGTGCGCAGGATGATCATGTCGAGCGTGCCCTGCAGAAGCTCCACTCGCGGCTTCTTGCCCATAGCAGACATTCTACCCTATAGGGAAGACGTTCTACTGTCGAAATGGCCTGCCCGGCGCGCAAGTCACGATGTTTCTTGATCTCGAAGCCCAACCGTACACCCAGCCCGCGGGCGCCCGGACGGGCGCATTCTATTGCGCCGCCCGGAAACCGCGGTTATACTCTTGGTATGAAGACGGCGGTCTCGATTCCCGATGATCTTTTTGACGGAGCGGAGCGCCTTGCCCGCCGTAAACGGAAATCCAGAAGCCGCCTTTTCGCAGATGCCTTGCGCGAATACCTCGCCCGCCACGCACCCGACCAGATCACAGACTCCATGGATCAGGCGATAGCCGAAATTGGCGGGGGCAGCGACGAGTTTGTTTCCGCCCTCGCCCACCGCAGGCTGGAGCAAACGGAGTGGTGATTTGCCAGGGCGAGATCTGGTGGGCTGACCTGCCAACGCCCACCGGCTCGGGCCCGCGCTTTCGCCGGCCGGTGGTAGTGGTTCAAAGTGATGGGCTGAACCGCAGCCGCATTGCTACAGTGGTTTGTGTTCCCCTGACCAGCAATGTGAAATGGGCGCTGGCGCCGGGTAACGTGAGTTTGTCAGCCCGGGTTACGGGATTGCCAAACGATTCCGTGGCCAACGTTTCGCAGATTGTCACCCTCGATAAATCGCTCCTCACCGAACGCGTGGGCACGTTGCCGCGCTCCAAGCTGGCGTTGCTCCTTTCAGGTATCGATCTGGTCCTCGGCAAATGATCCGCGCCCGTCGCCGTCCACACGATCGACCGGGAAAACATCGTAGCGCTGGCCATATATCAGATGGCCGGAGGAGCTTTAACGTGGCGTGCCAGGGGCGCCGGAAGACGGCCCGCCGTTTGCGGCCGGTTGAGCGTGCTCCCAGATTCTTCAGCCGCCGCGGCTTTCAGAATGACCTGGTAGGCCGGTTGCTCACTTCAAAGGGTGAGTCATTCCGAGCCCGCTCTGGCGGGCGAGGAATCTGGGAGCGCGTTGTCGTTGCGCCGAGGGTGGTCGTCCTCATCGGCACTTGTGTCCAACTGCCTCTCGACTGCCGCGCCGGTGCCCAGGTAGGGAAGTGCGCCTCGGGCTTGACGAACGGAACAGAATAGGCAGGACTGCGGCGCGTGCGCCTCGGCATCCTGAATCGCACTGCGATGGGAATTGCCAGATCGCCAGCGAACCGGGATAATCTCTCTCCCTGTCCGGTTTAGAGAAATGAGGTATCGAGAAATGAAAGCTGCACTGTGGCTTTTACTGGTGTTGTCCTTGATCGCCGTTCAGGCACAAATGCCGCCGCCGCCGGCCGTCAACTCGCCGCTGCTCGACCGCCTTGCCGGGACCTGGGTGTTGCGGGGCACGCTGGGGAACCAGTCCACCATTCACGATGTGCAGGCAGAATGGGTGGTGCAGCATCATTATCTGCGCGTCCACGAGGTCTCGCGGGAGAAGGGCGCCGATGGCCAACCCCTGTACGAGGCGCTTGTATTTCTCACCTGGAACCGGCAGGCGAAGCAATACTATTGCGACTGGCTGGACAATTTTGGAGGGGCGCTCGAGCCGGAACTCGGCTTCGCCGATGCCGGCGAAAACCGCATTTCGCTCATCTTCCAAAAGCGCAAAGGCGAAATCGATTTCGAAAATGACCTGATTTACGACCCGGCAAGCGATGCCTGGGAGTGGCGCCTCGACAATATCAGCGGCGGGACGCACCAACCGTTTGCTCGCCTCCACTTGACGCGGAAGTAGCCGGTTCGAACGCCTCCTGACCGGCGGGCGCCTACCGCAGAAAAGCCATGATGCCCAGGGCGATGCCTGCCGCAGTGGTGGCGAATGAGAAGAGCCAGTACATTCGGCTGCGGCTCAATAATGAAATCGAGCACAGGACAATGGAAACTTCGAGAAAGATCTCGGCGAGGTCAAAGATGCCGCCGCGGCGGGCTGCGGCTGCCGTTTCGCGCTCCAGGCCTCGCGCCTCTTCCTGCGTCTCCTCCGCGTTCTTCCGCACGCGCTCCGATTCCGCCTGAAAATCCTCAGCCGTTTTCTTTGCTGCCTCACCGGCGTTCAGCCCCGCCATGCGTGCGTCAGCCGCATACATTTGGGAACGCAGGTTGCGGGCCTGGTAGAAAGCCCATTGATCGGCGACCCGGGTTTGCAGCACAACTTCCTCGGTGTGGCTGCGGTGGCCGAGCATGGTGGCAACCGCAAGCAGCACGGCCGTAATGGCCATCGTAAGGCCAATGCGCTTTTCGCCGGCCTCATTCGCGTGTTCGATTTCTTCGCTGAGCTCGTGCGGTTCCATCTTGCTGATCGGGTAATTGCGAAATTTCGAAATTTCGTAATTTGAAAGCGACAGCTATACGCAAATTACGAAATTACAAATTACAAAATTACAATTTCATCCGCCAGTCGCAAATCGCCTCCACCAGCCCGGTTATGGTGAATTCCGCCGCTTCGATACCGGGCTCCAGCCCTGCTTCCCGCAGCGTCGCCGACGTAACCGGGCCAATCGAGGCCGGCGTAATGCCCTGCAGTTGCTCGCGCGCCGCTGCGCGCCCCCCCAGCAGCGCAACCAGATGCCGCGCGGTCGAAGAACTGGTGAACGTAATGACCCGCGGCCGGGCTGCGGAACCGAGCACGTCCATCAGGCGGCCGCGGGCGCCCGCCGGTACCAGGGTTTCATAGGCGGCAACCACATCCACTTGCGCGCCCGCTTCGCGCAACTCGCGCGGAATCACGTCCCGGGCCTCCCGCGCCCGCAGCAGCAGCACCCGCTTTCCGCGCGCCCTGCCGCGCAGCGCCTCGACGACAGATTCGGCGACATAACGGCCGGGGACCACCGCCACTTCAATCCCCCGCTTTTCCAGGCTGCGGCGCGTGGCCGGCCCGATGGCACAAACCTGCATCCGGCTGAGCCCGGCCCGTGGCAAGGCCAGTTGGTTCAACCGCCCGAACATCGCCTCAGCCCCGTTCACGCTCGTCAGGATGAGCCAGTCATATTCGGCCATGCGACCGAGCGCGGCGTCCATATCCGAGAAATCGGCAGGCGGCCGGATTTCGATGGTGGGAACTTCTTCAACCACGGCGCCGCGCTCTCGCAGCATCCCGGCCAGCACGCCCGACTGGTGTTGCGCGCGAGTCACCAGGATGGGCAGCCCGGCAAGCTCCCCCGCGGCGCTCATGGATTTCGGGCCCAGATCCACCCCAACACTACCTCCCATCTGTAATGTGCAAAGTGGAACTCGTGCGCCTCACTTTCCACTTTTCACATTACACATTTCACATCTATTGAGCATCGCGATGGCTTCCATCACCGTGTCGCCCGCAATCTGCAGGCTGCGGCCGCTGATCTTGTCGAGCGTGTCCTCGGTGGTGTGGTGGTATGCGCCGTTGTAGCCGTAATTCAGGTCGATAACGTCGGCTACCGGCACCCCGATTTTCGCGAACGGCATGTGATCGTCTTCCACCTGGGTTTCGGTAGCGAAGAAATGTGACTGGTAGCCGAATTTCGAGGACGCCTTATACACCAGGTCTTCGAGCCACGGCGTGGAGTTCGAATCGCGCTGGATGTCGAGATCCTTGTCGCCGATCATGTCAAGCACCATCAAAGCCTTGATGCGTTTCGCCGTCCCATCCTGCTGCCACTTCTGCGCCAGGTGGCGCGTGCCGTAAAGCGCGTCTTCCACCACCCAATTGCTCACCGGCTCATGGAAGGATTCTTCCCCGTCATCCCACACCAGCCACACGGCGTAGCCGGGCAGCCCGCGGCTGCGCAGCTTCGCGGCGATCTCGAGCAGCAGCGCTGAAGTGGCGGCGCCGTCATTCGCGCCGATAAAGCTGGTGTTGCGCAGCGGCCAGTTGGTTTCGTAATGCGACGCCAGCACCACGATTCCGTCTTTTTCCCCCGGAAACTTGGCAATGATGTTGTTCATGGGAAACGGGCCGGCATTGGTTTGCGCCGTGAACCTGTCCTGCTCCACTTCCACGCCCTTCAAATGGTCAAGAATGTACTGCTCGACCTTCCGGTGCGCCGGGTTCCCCGGCCAGCGCGGGCCGAACGCCACGATCTGGCGCGCGTACTGCATGGCCTCATCGCCGCTCAGCTTCGCCAGCGGCTCGATGCTCCCAGGATCGGGAATCGCCGGCTGCGCGGCAACCGGTTCCTGCTTCGGGGGAGAGGCCGCCGCCGTGGTATTGCCGTGCGTGCAGCCGGCCAGCACCGCGCACACAAAAACCGCCGCGATTGTCATTCGCCACATCCCGGTTCAGAATACTCTACCAACCGGAGTGACGTGGGTCCGGCCGCCCTCGGCCGGACAGGGCGAGTGAAGCTCGCCCCCGGGAGCTTCTACATTTGCCGTGCTGCTTCAATCGATGTTATCGAGAGTGGAGCCCTCGTAGAGGGCGTCAGAGCCTAGCCCACGGCGCGAGCCGTGGGAATGCCAGGCATAAAATTCAAGCCCTCGTTGAGGGCGAAAGAACTGCCGCACAGTTTCAGCAGCTTGCTCTGTCATGTCGTATTCAGCACCTGGGGGCGTGTTCCATTACTCTCCCCCGAAATCGCGCCCGATGCCCACGCCTATGTCGGCGGCATCGTGCGGGAAGTGATGATTCTTTCGCCCTCTACGAGGGCTTGACTTCTGCGGGACCGCGTTCCCACGGCTCGCGCCGTGGGCTATGGTCTGTCGCCCGCCTTCGCGGGCTGTTCAGGTCGCCGCCGCAGCCTAAAATGTAGAAACTCCAGGGCGAGCGAAGCTCGCCTGACTTCGGGCGGCCGGACCCACGTCGCCCGTTCTATCCCTATGCAGATGGTTTATGCTTGCCAGCCATGACCCTGGCCGTCATCACGCTTTTTG
>JAFAIN010000073.1 GCA_019236695.1 Acidobacteriota bacterium
GGTGCCTTCGAGGGGCGCCTCGCCGCGCTGGCCCTTGATCGAGCCGGTGAGCTTGTTTCCGTCGGTCTTGAGCATGAGGGTTTGGGTCATCATGCCCTGGCGGCCCTGCATGCTCATCTCCCAGTTCCCGTCAACGCTTCCCTGAGCCAGCGCCACTGCCGTCATACCCATTAGCATGGCGAACAGGCTCGCACTCAAAATCATCCTGGTTTTCATTCATTCTCCTGGTGCACGGGGGATTTGTGTCCAAAAATCGTGCTCCCGTCCGTATAACACGGCGCGGGCGCATCAGTGTCTATTCACAACGTAAAGAATTGCTAAGTGGCAGCTAGCTGTGCGCCAGCATTTCGACGGGGACCTCGTGCGCCGAAATGGAGAACTCGAACATGGGGGTCTCAGGGCCGCGGCCCCAGCGGTTCGCCTCCCAGCGCGCACGGAGAAACTTCGTCCCCGGGCTGGCAGTAAGGTCAAGGAGCAGCGGATGCTCGCCGCGATAGAACTTTTGTGGAAACGCTGCCAGGGCCTTATCGCTCCAGGCGCTGCCATCGTCGGAGCCCCAGATGCTAACGTCAAGCGCTTCCTGCTCCACGATATTCGTGATGCGCAGAACCAGCAGGAGCACCCGACTCTGAAGGCCGGAAAGTTCCAAACGGTTACTCTCGCCCTTGCCGGTGATGACGGTATTCTGGGGAACCAGGTGTCCTTCAAACATGGAAACGCGATTCTAAACTTCCCTTGTCGAGTTTGAACAGTGTCAACGCAAAATAGAAAGTTCCTATTTTCTGCAAAATAGAAAATTCCTGTAGGCATTCGAGGGGAGCAGCCGTGGCGGGAGCGAGTTTCGGCTGCAGGGATTGATTACATTTTTTTACGCGAATGGTCCTGCTCAGCCAGAAACTTTCCGCTGCGACGACCGTCTATATAAGCAGATACGACCCCTCCTGAAGGGCCAAGTAGGGAAATGGGAACGGCCAACCCCCGGATCGCAATTGATTCGGGGGTATTTTTTCGTGGCTCAATCGTGCCGCAGGGCGACCATGGGGTCAACCGAGGCGGCGCGGCGGGCAGGGAAGAAGGCCGCAGCGATGGCAACGGCAACCAGCAGCAAGAGCGAAATGGTGAGGCTGGATGGGTCGCGCGGCGCGGTGCGGTAGAGCAACTTTTCGATCAGGTGGGACAGGGCGAGCGCGCCGGCAAAGCCGATGATCGCGCCGGCCGCAGTCCAGCGCAAGGCCCGGCCCAGCATCAGAGCGGCAATTCTGCCAGGCGTGGCGCCCAAAGCCATGCGAACTCCGATTTCAGATGTGTGCTGCGCCACCAGGAAAGCCATTACCCCATAGAGACCGATGGCGGCCAGCAGAAGCGCGGAAAGCGCGAAAAACGCGAGAAGCGTGGCATTGAAGCGCGGCCCGGCCATCAGTTTGCCGACGCGCTGCTGCATGGTTTCCATCTGCACCGGCAGAGCCGGGTCAATGGAAGCGACCTCGGCTCGAACCCAACTAGAGACGGCCTGCGGGCTGAGGCTCGTGCGAATCAAAATGCTGGAGCGGCTGGTTGCGTCCTGCGGAACATCTCGCCTGACGACATAATATTCGGGGCCGGCCGCCTCTTCGATGCCGTTGTTCCTGGCGTCGGCGGCGACTCCGACCACGGTGAACCAGGGCTCGTTCGCGGGCAAGGGCGCCACGGTGGGCCCCTCAAATGCCAGCCTCTGGTTGATGGGATTCTGTTCCCCAAAAAGCCGGCGCCGCAGCGTCTGATTCACGATGATTGCGTTCGCGGCCGGCGCCCGGTCAGACTCCAGAAATCCGCGGCCCTCGACCATGGGAATGCGCAAAGCCTTGAAGTACTCGGGCGTGACTGCGCGCCAGCCCACCATGCCTCCCGTGCCCTGGCGGAAGCGCGGCCGGCCATCCACCGCAATGGCGGCGAAGATGCGGGAACGCATTGGCCCCATGGGAGGCAAGGAGTCGCTGATGGCGAGCGCGTCGATGCCGGGAAGGCGCCGCAGCCGCTGCTCCAGATCGGCATAGAAAGCGGAAATCCGTTCGGCGGTGGGATAGCGCTGAGGCCCCAGCGTAAGCGAGGCGGTGAGGACATGTTCGGAGCTGATTCCAAGCGGTTCAGCCTGCATGCGCCGCAAGCTGCGCAACAGGAGCGCGGCGCCGCTCAGCAATACCAGTGAAAGCGCAATCTGGGCAGCCACCAGGGAAAAGCGCAGGGCGCTGCCGCGGCGGCCTACGCTATGCGCAGCGGCGAGATGCTGGGGATTGGGCGGCTCGAGGGCGGGTGCTATGCCAAACAGAATTGCGCTTCCGGCGCAGCAGGCGAGCGCGAAGAGCACTACGCGCAGGTCGAGCGAAGCCTGCTCGAGCCGCGGAATGCCCTGCGGGTTCAGCCGGATGATGGCGCGGAGCAGAACGTAGGCCAGTGCCAGCCCGGCCGCTCCTCCAGAAAAGGCGAGGACCAAACTTTCGGCCAGCGCTTCCATCGCCAGACGGCCGCGCGCCGCGCCCAGCGCGCTGCGCACTGCCCGCTCGCGGGCGCGAGCCGCCGAGCGCGCCAGCAGCAAATTGGCAACGTTGGCACAGGCAATCAACAGAACGGCGACGACGGCCGCCAGCAGCACCTGCGACGGGCGCCGCGCTTCGCCCATTTGCCGCTCTCGCAGCGTACGGACGCTCAGCTTCACCTCGTTCACGAACTGCGCCGGCACGTATCTCAGTGAATCCGCGAACAGGGGCGCGAGCGCCTGTTGAGCCTGCGCGGCCGTAATGCCGGGCTTCAGCCGCGCTACGGTGCGCAGCACGCGCCCGGTGTTGGGATGCCGGTTGGCAACCGGATTCAGTGCCAGCGGCACCAGGACGTCGGCGTGCAGCAGGTTCGGCAGTTCGAAATCGCGCCGCAGCACGCCCACGAGCCTTACGTCATGGCCATCGAGCGAAATGGTATGGCCCACAACCGCGCGATCGCTTCCAAAGCGGCCGCGCCAAAGCGCATAGCTGATTAAGGCTGCGCGCGGCGCTTCTCCTTCATTCGAAATCGCGGAGGGGCCGGGCCGCGCGAGTGGCGGGCCGGGTGGTTGTGCGAGCGAGCGGTCTTCCTCGGCAGTGAAGTTGCGGCCCAGCCACAGCGGCGTTCCGAGGGTCGGCAGCAGCGAACTCTCCACGTCAAGGCAGCTCATCCGCAGCGGTTGATCCTGGGTGAGATCGCAATCGTGTACAAATCCGTAAGCCGCCATGCTCTGGAACGGCTGCTGGGCCGCCTTCCACTCCAGGTAGTCAGCTCCCAGCATGAACTCGCGAGGCTCGATGGGCGCTCGCAGTCCAAAGACGACCAGGTGGTCTTCCTGCGCATAAGGCAGGCTGCGGAACAGAATGCGATCGACCACGCTGAAGATTGCGGTGGATGCGCCGATGCCGATTGCAATCGCAAGGATTGCGGTCAGCGCCATCCCGGGCGACCGCCGCAAGCCGCGAATCGCGTAGCGAAGATTTTGCGCCGCGTGAGAAGGGAAGAACACCTCGCCTTAGACACCGCCGAATGCAGTCCGGTTCCGTGCTTCGCTATGGTGCGCCGGCGAGCAGCCTGAGCCGCGGGTTTTCGCGAAGCCGGCGGCCTATTTTCGCCACAAGAGCGCGCTTGCCGTTTTCAAACCGCGCGACCACGTCGGAGGTGAATGGGTTCGAGCCCTGAAGGAATCGCTCGCCCACGGCGTAGACGTCCACAGGCGCTCCCACGCGCTCAAATTCACGAATGCGTTCGGCGTGAAAGCCGCCGCTGGCACAGATCCTTACATCCTGGCCCGCATTTTCGTCGAGCGCCCCCCTGACTTCGGCCACCAGTTCGGCAGTGACGCCATGCTCGAGGATGTTCCGCCTGCGCAAACACTCATCAACGAGTTCGGCCGAGGTGTCGAGCCGTACGCCCGCAAGTTTCAGGCCATGGTTCCGCAATGCTTGCAGCACTGCGACGGAAGTTCGCGGGCAGTCGTTGTCGAAATCAACCAATGCCCAGACCGGTTCGGTTGGGCGGGATCGCGCCAGGGCCAGTGTGGCTGCCACCGTATTCCCCCCGAACGCCGCAATCAGAGCATGGGGCATCGTACCGATGGGCGGCGTACCATACGCAGCAGCCTCAGCCGGGGTGGAGGCTCCCGCAGCCCCGCCAATCAGGGCAGCGTAACCGTCATATTCCTGCGCTTCGGGTATGTCAAACCGGGCGGCAAAAAACAGAACCGGCTTCTTACTCGCAGCTTCCACCGCGGCGCGCACGTTCGTGGCCACCCGGGTCATGCGTGAAAGCAAGCCGAGGTAGAGGGTCTCGAGCTCAAACAGATCCTGTGCATTGCCGGTAACGTGCAGCACTGGTTCGAGCGGTGCGATCTTCTCGCCATCGCTGAGCCCGAAGACTGCAACCCGCTCCCCCAAGGGCTCAAAGAGAGGAATCACGTACTTCATCCCGCACAAAACCGCGTGATTACGCTGGAATACCTGGTAAAGGAGCCTCGGGTTCAGGCCTGCCAGTTCGCAGCTTGCCCGGGCATTGGTGAA
>JAFAIN010000154.1 GCA_019236695.1 Acidobacteriota bacterium
CGGCGCCTGCATCTGCTGCGGTTGCGGCGGCTGCGCCGCGCCCTGCTGCGGCGAGCTTCCGGAAGCCTGGCCCGCCTGGATGGATTGCAACGCCCCGCCCATGT
Source organism: Acidobacteriota bacterium (assembly GCA_019236695.1). Lineage (GTDB taxonomy): Bacteria > Acidobacteriota > Terriglobia > Terriglobales > Acidobacteriaceae > JAFAIN01. The sequence goes on from JAFAIN010000154.1 coordinate 105, forward strand.
CGGTGAGCTGGCGGTTCACCGTCGCCACCCGCGCTTTCAACTCGTCCACCGAGTCATTGAGCGCCTGGATCTGCGATGACAACTGGTCCACTTTCCCGCCGGTGGCCTGCTGCTGCTGCTGCAACTGCCGGTCCAGCGCGGTCTGCAGGTTGTTCACCGTAACCGCCATCTTGTTCACGTTGTCGGCGCTCTGCTCCACCAGGTTCTTCATCACGCCCATGCGCTCGTCAATGGACTGCTGCATCTGCTGAAGCTGCGTCTGCAGGTTCTGCACCATGGTCTGCAGCGCGACCATATCCTTGTTCGCCGACTGCGTAGCCGGGGCCATGATCAGGGCGGCAACCACGCCGAGGAGAAATATGCGAGTTTTCATCCGTAACCTTCCTGCCGGGAGCCTGCTGTGGGCCTTCGCCGGGCCTTGGCATCAGCGCACCCCCCGCGGGCAGCCCCCAAACGGCCGCGCAACCGCGGGGCGCCATAAAGCTATTGCATGCCTCCGCCCAGCGTGAAGTGATCGCGCCGGTTCTGCTGCCAGCATGATTCAGTGCTCTCCGTGCAGAACGGCTTCTCCTTGCCGTAGCTGATCGTATTGAGCTGCGGCGCCGGAACCCCAAGCTGCACCAGCGCATCCTTCACCGCGCGGGCACGGTTATCGCCCAGCGTCAGGTTGTATTCGGTCGAGCCGCGCTCGTCGCAATGGCCTTCGATCGAAACTTTCGCGTCGGGATGCTGCTTGAACCATTGCGCGTCACGCTGCAGCGCGGCCTGCTGGTCGGGCCGAATGCTGAAGCTGTCGTAATCAAAGTAGATGTCGCCTTTATCCTGCACGTTGTTGCGGAATGAATCGGCCAGGCTCTCGGGAGGGGCCGTGGTCACGGCCGGCGGAGGCGCGGGCTTCGCATTCACGGTCAGGCGCGCCGTCTGCTCGGCGGTTCCGCCCGGTCCGGTGGCGGTGAGGTGATAAGTGGTCGATTCATTGGGCGATACCGCCTGCTGCCCGCTCAGGTCAACCTTGCCGATCGGATCAATCGTCACCGAGACGGCATTCTCGGAAGACCATGCCAGCGTGGCCGAATCGCCCTGCATGATGGTCGCAGGATTCACCGAAAGCTGCGCCGAGGGCGTAGGCGGGGGCGGCGGCGGCGTTTGTGGCGCGACCGCCACAGGCTTCTTCTTGCATCCCGCTAGCAGAATGACGATGAGCAATGCCAGCAGTGTGATCCGCAGCGAGTTCTTCTTCACCTCAGACCTCCCAATCTTTCTTTATCAATATGAACCTACGAAGCCGTAATTGTATTACCAACGGGTGCCGGGTGCCGGGTGCGGGGTGTCGGGTGCCGGTCCAGCCCGATACCCGATACCCGCCACCTGATACCCAAGCCCGACACCCGATACCCGACGGCCGATACCCGACGGCCGATGCCCTTGCCCCTTGCCCCCCGCCCTTACTTGCTCCAGCTCGGCTGGGTGTTGCAGCCCGAATGCGTAATCTGCCGCGGCTTGTCGCCGCTGGCCAGCATGGTCCAGATCTGCTCGCAGGCTCTGCCCGGCTTCGATTGATAGGCAATGTGCCTCCCATCGGGCGACCATGAAGGATAATCATTGCGGCCGGCGTTGTGCGTCAGTTGTTCCCAGTGCGAAGGATTCGCGATATCCATAATGTAAATATCGGGCGCTCCGGGCGCTCCGGGGCCATAGCGCCGGTCCCACGAAAATGCCAGGAAGGGCACGGTGGGCGACCATGCCGGCGAAACTGCATAGCCGCCATCGGTGAGCCGCTGCACATTGGTGCCGTCCGCTTCCATCTCAAAAATCTGCGGCACCGATCTCCCGGGGTCGCTGGCCCGGCCGCTCACCCACACGATCTGCGCGCCCGTCTTGGGATTCCATACCGGCTGCGTGTCGGGCCCGCGGTATGCGGTCACCCGCCGCGGCGCGGTGCACGAAGAAGCTTCGCAGATGTAGATCTCGGGATCGCCCGACATCGAGGAGGAAAACGCCAGCCGGGCTCCGTCAGGCGACCAGGAAGGCGCGCTGTTGGTCCCGGCAAAACGCGGGAAGCTAACCATGCGCCCCAGCTCCACCGAGTACATTGCGATATCGGGCTTGCCTTGCGCATAGCTGGTGAAGGCCACGCGGCTGCCGTCAGGCGAAGCCGCGGGCGACAGCGCAATGGAATTCAAATGCGTAAGCTGGCGCTGGTTGGCGCCGTCGTAATCCATCGCCCACAATTCTTTTGCGGCGCCGGGGCCGTTGCTGTGGATGAAATAGATTTTGCTCTCCGCAATTCCCGGCAGCCCGCCGCCCAGCCGCTGGATGATGGCATCGGCAAAGCGATGCGCTACCACCCGTGCGTTCTGCTCGCTGGCCTGCTCGTGGTATTCCCGGCCCAGCACCGGCGGGGCCTGCGGATTTTTGGCGTCCAGCAGCCATCCAAACACGGTGAGCTGATCCGCGCTTGCGCCCACATTCCCCACCGTAACCATGGTGGCATTCACCGGCGCATTTGCCCACGCATTCATCGCCGGGCATCCCGGCGTGCCCGCGCACAATTCCTGCGGCGTAGCCGGAACAGCCGACGGATACAGGCTTTTGGAAACCAGGTCGAAGATGCCGGCCTGGTCGAGGTCGGACCATAGCGTATCGTTGAAAACTCTTTGCAGGGCAGCCGTGCCCGCTTCCGAATTCGCCGCTTTGAAGTCGGGCGCCGCCAGCCGCATCTGCACGCCAAGATTGGTGCCGGTTTTGAAGAATCCCTGCTCCTGTGCCATCAGGGCGATGGCCGGGAAAAGCATAAGCAGAAGGCCGCTTACTCCTCGTCTCACGGTTCAATTGTACTCACTCAGCCCGCTCCCCAGAGTGATGAACCCCAGCGAAACGATGAGGTAAACGATTCGGGAATTGAGTAATTTTGCCGGCACAAAGTTTTTCCCTACCGCTCCTTCGGCAATAACGGAAAAAACTTGACGGCTCAATTACAAAATTCCTTTGATTCCTCGTAGCGAAATAAATACGAACATTTCCCTTGATTTCCACAGGCCGGTTCCTCTACTCTGGTGCTTAGACGCGTGCGTGGTAGTGTCGGCCCTTCCAGCTATTTACTGAGTAGTAAAAAACCTTCAAAAACCGCCTTCACTGCAATTTTTCACTGACTGCAGTGAGAGAATTGTTACCAGTTAGTAAACTTTTGGCCCTTTTTCATGGCTGACCGCACCTTCACTCTCGCCCAGGCAACCGCGCTCCTGCCCGTTCTTGAAGGCCTGTTGCGGCAAGCTATGCAGGCCAGGCGTGAAGCCGGGCAAATCGAGAATGAATTCGCCGCTCTTGCCGAACGCGCCCACCAGACCGGCGGAATCACGATAAAACTGCGGCATTGCCTCGATCGCCGTGCCCTTTGCGTCCAGGCAATTCGGCGCATCAAAGATGCGCTCTCCGAAATTGATGCTGCCGGCGTTCAGGTCAAAGACCTCGATATTGGCCTGCTCGATTTTCCTTTCGCGCTCAATGATCGGTTGGTGCTGCTGTGCTGGAGGCTGGGCGAACCCGCTATCGAACACTGGCATGGAATAGATGAAGGTTTCGCCGCGCGCAAGCCGATCGACGAACGCTTTGCCGGCCCGGCGCAATGAACTCCTTTCGAGATCGTTGATTTTTTGAGCTCGGCGTAACGCGATCAAGGCGAATGAACCTGGCCTGGCGCTGGCGGAGGCTCCGTTGATTTGCGGCGCAAAATTCCTGTGGTAAGATTCGCTGCAAATTTCCGGCAGAGTAGGGACGGTGGAGGGCTCCGGTGGCCATTTCCATTCTGGCGCTGCACGCGCTGCTCTCGCTTGTAATCATTCGAGCGCTATGCTTCCGGGCCACCCTGGGGTGGCGGGCGCTTGCCGCCTTTCTGGCCTATGGATTCGTCGCCGGGCCGATTGCTGCAGGATCGATTGAGCACTTCGTCTCGCCCTATGGCTGGAACTTCACCAGCCAGTGGGCGCCGACTTTGGTCGCGCTCGTCACCTCTGGCGCACTGATGCTCGCGCTGCTGCTGCCGGTATTGTCGCTGCTGAGGCACCAGGCAATCCGGAGTTCTCTTTCGGCGGCTGACATTTTTTTGGCGGCATTTCTGGCGGGATACGGCTTCGATCTGCAGCAGAGCCTGTTCGCTTCCATGAATCCGGGCTCGCCGCTTACGTTCTCCATGCTGCCGCCCGGCCTGGTGGAAACCACGAGCGCCACCGCTGCCTGCTTTGCCTACCTTTGTGCTTTCCCCGCTCTCGTGCTCTCCGCGGGCAGGCGATGGCTCCCTGATCGCAAATTCAACCCCCTGTTGCTTGCGCTCGGAATCGTAATCAGCGGTGCGGTTTACGCAGCCGACACAATGGCGGCCGGAAACCAGTTGGGTGGAACGCTGCTCGGGGGCGAATGGCCCTATTGGGCAATGATTGCGGCTTTGCTGGCGGCGCAGGCGCTCGAGGCCCGCGCCGTTCCCCAGGGAACGCCCGGCGCGATGGGAGAGTGGCGCGCCGCCATGGCGGCTCTGTTCAGCGGCGATTGGAGCGGTTCGCGGGCCGCCGCCGGGCGTTATCGGCACGCGCTCCGCCGGCAGTTGGCGCCGCCCTCATCGAACAGCCCGAACCCGGCGACGGGCCAACCATCCACTGCGCCGGCTGTGCCTGCACCCGCCGGCGTTTCCAAAGCACAGCCGGCTGCACGCGTGAGCGCCCTGATGGCATGGGTGCGCGCGCACCGCCTGCAGGCCGCGCTGGTGTTCTTTGCGGCAGCACTGGTTTTCATGCCGGGATTGCCGTGGCTCGAGCAGCTTTTCTGGACGGGCCAGGTGCCGGCACAGGGCGGGAACTACGCCGTGCCAGTGGTGCATTGGGTGGTGCAGTGGCTGCACATGCCGCTCACCGAGAGCCAGCTCAGCACGGTTTCGCTTGCGCTGCTGGCTATTGTGCTTTGGCGCTACATAACTGCGGCGGGGGCGCCGCTGCGCCGCAACGACGTGGACCTTGCCGCCCGCTATGCCGGCGAACGCGGCACCCTGATGGCCGCGATGATCCTTTCGGTGCTGGCCATCGTCTATGGCCATCTCGAGCAGCTCTACCGCGCCGGCGGGCAGATTGCCTGGCTGGCGGGCGCGCGATTTTCCAACCTGCCGCCCAGCGGGCTACCGACCGAAGCGTTGGCGTTTGCCGCCGTAGCCACCGGCATTGCCCTGCAGGCCGCGGACCGTTGGCGTCGCGCTCCGCTCGAGCTTCGCCGCCGCTCGGCAATTACGCGCGCCCTGCATTTCTGCGCGCTGCTGCTGGGGGCCTGGGCCGTGTTCGCGGTCGTTGGGCCAGTGGAATCGGCCCTCCATGGCTGCTGTGGCGCCAGCCTGTTTCGCTGGTTTGGAGGGAACGGCAACTCCGCGGGTGACGTGCTGATCGGGCTGTTCACGGTCGCCGTGGCCTACGGCATTTTTCGCGGCATCCGCTCGGGGGTCGCGCACCTGCTTGCATATTTCAGCACGGATGGCCGCCCGGCGCTCGCCCCCCGCGCGCGCGCTGCGAACGGATGAGCCATGGTACTGCCGGCTGCCGCATCTTCGACAAACCGCGAGCGCATCCTGCGCTGGACTGGGGCAGTCTGCGCCTCGCTCTCGCTTGCGGCCCTGGTGGGCCACGTCTTCGGCTGGATGCCAATGCCGTTTTTCCTCGAGTTCTTCGGCGTTCCCGCGTTCCTGGCGCTGTTTGCGCTAGCCGCCTACGCGCGGCGGGTGCGGGCCGATCTTTATATCAACGGGCTCTTTATCGGGCTGGCCGGAGGAGCCGCCGCCACCGTGGTCTATGACGGCGTGCGCATGCTGATTCATCATTACCGGCTGTTCGATTACAACGGCTTTGTGCCCATCCTGATGTTCGGAAGCTGGATCACGGGAAAGCCGGTCGCTTCACACGCGGCCGCCGTCGCCGGCTGGATCTACCACTACTGGAACGGGCTGGCATTCGGCGTGATGTATGCGCTGTGCCTCGGCCGCCGGCACTGGCTGTTCGGCGTAGCCTACGGAATCCTGATGGAGTGCTGCATGCTCGGGCTGTTCCCGTTTTTCCTGAAGGTGAACAACAAATTTGATTTTGTAGCGGTCAGCATGATCGGGCACGTTTTTTATGGCGGCGTGCTGGGCGCTGTTGTGCAGCGCTTCGGCAGGCGATGAGCTGCGCGGAGGATCGAATGGTAAAAATCATGCGGCTGGTTCTCCTGGCTTCCGGGTTGTCGCTCTGGGCATCGCCGCTCTGGGCTGGCGATTGCAGCGGCCCTGACGACTGTGGCGCCGTTCCTGACAATTTCTCGAAATCCATGGTGGTGGTCAGCATCTTTGCCGGCGCGGGGCTGGCATTCCGCAGCGCCAACGGGTCCGATACTCCGACCACCGTCGAGAAGAGCGGCAACGGCGATTCAGGCAGCGGCGACTGGTGGGCCGAACTGGAGGCGCCGGGTGCCTCTCCCGCGCCGGCCGGCACACAACCTCCCGACCCAGGCGCCTTTGGCGACCCCGGCGACCTTCCCGATGAACCGTTTGATCCCGGCCCTCTTCCTCCGCCGGTTCCCGGAGGAGGAGTTCGGGTTGCCGATCCGGAACCCATTCCGATGGATCAGGGCGAGCCCGATCCGCTGGCTGACGATACGGCCAAAGGCGGCAACCCGAATTTGGGCAAACTCGGCGACGACAATTGATGGATTGGCGGAAAGGAGCGGATATGCGGCTTGCGAATCGCTGCTTCAGCGTTGCTCTGGCGCTCGTGATAATCGCGTGGTCTTCGTCCAGCCTGCAGTGTCAGATTGAACGGAAGACTACGCGCATCAAGCTCCGCGTGAACAATCAATGCAACAGCACAAAGCCGGATGAAGTGGAGGTGCAGAGCTGGCTGAATGACGGCCGCGGCAACGCATCGGGCGGCAGCGCCACCATCCAGCTCACGCCCCAGGGAAACGGCGTATTTGAAGGATCGGCCACCATCTCGGTGCCGTGGGGGCCGGGGCTGGGCGACCCGAAAGACTGGAGCATTGGAAAAATACGCTCCACCACCGGCTATTACGATTATCCCGACGGTGCCCCAATCTGCGCTGTCATAACCTGCAAGGATCGCACCTGCAAGTGCGCCAATACTAACGGGCAGCCCGCCAATGTGAACTACAAGGCAGGCAAGAATGAGCAGGTAATTGAAATCACGTGTGGTTGCGTGACCAATGCTCCAATCATTCCGGTGGACTACTGGCCGGGCAACTCAAAACCGGTGTACCCGGAAACGGCGAGCGCCGCCACCTCGTCTCCGGCGGTCGCTGCGACATCGGCGGTCGTCGCGGCGTCGGCCGTGGCCTACACGGCTACGCTGGTAGGCGTGGTGCTTCCTTCCGACACTCAGCCGGGCGAGGTGGCGTCGGCGACCGTGGTTACTGACCCCGCGGATTATGCGGATGTTCCCGGACTGAAGGTAGTGGAAGCCACAGTGCCGCTGGCCACCGATTCGCACGGCACCGTATCGCTCGACGGAGTGGTTCTGCAGACGCCCGATGGCCACCGGCAGCCGGCCACCGGCCGGGTGCTGCTGCAAACCGCGGCCAGCGCGACCGAGCTGGCGCTGAACTTTCTCCGTTCCGGCGAAGATTCGCCGCTGGCCGCGAAGACGGTAGAGCTTACGCGGCCGGCCGGCGCCGCAGTCTCCACTACGGCTACGCCCGCCACCGCAGCGGTGAGCGATTACCACGCTTCGCCGGTGTGCGGCGAGGGAGCGCTGCAGGTTATCCATGGACCGCTGGGGGGCGACAGCAGCGTGACCAGAGTGCTGGTGGATGACAAGCCGGGCGCCATTGTGGCCGAGAACCGCCGTGCTGTTTATTGGCGGCTGCCGGAGAACACCGCGCCGGGAGCGCATCGTTTAGTGCTGCAGGAAGGCGAGAAGACGCTGGCGTCTTTTCCCGTGGCAGTAGTGGGACTGCGGCTGACGGCGGATCGCCTGACGCTGGTGAAAGGCGAAACCACCACCGTGCATGCCCAGGTGCTTGGCGCGGACGCGATTCCCGATTCCGCCTGGCGCGGCGGGCTGGAGACGGCTTTGATTGATGCGGCGCACCTGCAAAAGCTTGCGCCCGGCGTTCGCGCGCCGAATGAGAAACAGCCGGGAGCGATTCTGCTGCGGCTGGAGAATGCCTCGTCGCAATCAGTTGACCTGGCCGGCGCAAAAGGTGGCGTGATCCTGCAAACCCTGCAGAAAGGATCCTCTGCGGGCGCACCTTTCACCTATAAAGTTACGGCCAGGGAAGCGGGAGGATTCAAGATCAATGCAAACATCATCCCGATGCTGGCCCCGATTGCGGGCGAGGCAGCGCAGAACGCCGGCATGCGTTAGGCTTCCTTTCCGTCATTCACAGCGGGAGGCGCGGAGGCGCGCAGGATGAAGCAGGGCACACGCGAACGTCGCACCAAGGTTGCGCCGCTCCTCCGGGCGGCGGTCGTGGCGCTGGCTTGCGTGCCCCTTCTTCTGTGCACAGCGCTCGACGCTCAGCCCGGCTCGGAAGAAGACCTCCGCGCCCAAATCCTCTCCCTGCAGCGCGAGTCGGCCTGGTACGCCAAAGTGGCGGCGCAGGAAAAGCAATCGGCGGAGCAATGGCGCGCCAGTGCCCAGACCATGCGGGAAATCGGAAAACAGAAGAACAACAAGGATGCGCTCGAGCTTGCCGACAACGATGATGCCCGCGCAAAAGAAATCGCGGCGGATGCCGAACGCCTGCAGGGTGTCTCCGCGCAGAAAGCGCGGGAAGCGCAGCAACTTCAGCAAAAGCTGAACGATACGCGAACCCTTGACCTCACGGGCTTCTGGCAGGATGCGCAGCATCATCGCGTCATGATCGTGCAGTCAGGCGAGCGGGTCGTAATGGACCTGGGGAACGGCATCGCCCTCGCCGGCACGTTCTCAGCGCGATCACTGGCGGTGAAGTACAAATGGACGGCAGAGGAGGTGCAGCGCCACATCAAGTCGGAATCCGAAAGCGGGCCGCAGGCGGTTGCCGATAGGCAGGCAGCGCTGAAGAGCCTGGTGGGCAAGGTCGTACGGTTGAGCGGAACGGTGAACAACGAAGCTACGCGGATTGCCGGCACTTACGACGAGGATTTTGAAGCGGACGCCGAAACCAGCAGCAAATCAGGAACCGCGGTTCACAGCGGCTCGCCGGCCAAAGCCGAAATCACGCTGACCAAAGAAAAATCGCAGCCGCATTGCAGCACCCAAACCGTGGTCACGGTTCCGAGCGACCGCAGCCGCAGCCGCATTGGGGTTGGGGAGCAGGTAATGGTGCGCTTTGTTTCTTCGAGCGGCAATCCCGGCGCCATTCGCTGGAGCGTGAGCGGAGGCGGGCAACTCTCAGGCCCCAAAGGCACGGACGTGATGTTTACGGCAGGAGACCGCGGCGGCGCCGTGGCCGTGACGGGCCAAAGCGCCTCAGGCGAGTACTGTTCGGCGGCCTTCACCGTCGTCGAGCCCGAAGAAGTCATCCTGAAGCTGATTCCGAACAGCGAGTTCCACATCAACAAATCGCTGAGCTGCGGATTCCTGGGGACTTGGATCGTGCTTCCCGGCGATGTTTCGTTCAGCCGCATCGAGATTCGCGAGCTTGAGGCCTATGCTCCGACAACCATCAAGCTGCTGCCGGAAGACCAGCCGCATCACGCCAATCCCGAGTTCGCGCCCATGGGCGACACGATTGAAGGCCTGGGCACACCCTTCCGAGCGAATTTTTACGATCAGGTGGTAGCGAAATTCGGCGGCGTCGAGCTGGATGCGCCGGTCCGCTGGCTGTTCCGGCAGTTCCCGGGAGTGGCCTCGCACCGCATTCCCTACGAGTTTCGCGTGGGCAGCGGCGAACCGAAACAGTTTACTTACGTGCTGCAGATCCAATCACAGAAGGACGATACCTGCACCATCAGCAAAGGCGGCGTGAAGGTCACCCGGAACTATGACGACCCGACCTCGGACTGGAAGAGCCGCGGAATTTCCAATCCGTTTTAGCCAGAGAGGTGCCCGATGATCGTGGCAGCGTTTGTTCCGATTGTGGTGATTGCGGTCCTGGGCTGGCTGCTGCGCAGCCAGGAGAGCGCAGCGCGCATGGAAGGTGCCGATGTTCACGTTCTGGAGTATGGCCTCAAGTGGCGGTTTGTCGCCATGGCCGTTCCCGCCCTGTGGACGGTCATCTTTGTGGTGCTCTTCGTCGAGGCCCCGCCCAAGCCTGACGATCGCCTGGCCATGCTCCTGCTGATTGCGCTGGCTACCGGAACGGTGATTCCCTATGCCGTAACCGTGTTCGGCGTTTCGTACCGCATTTCACCGCGCGGGCTGGAGAAGCGCAGCCCCTGGTCGCGGAATTTTCAGGCGCCGTGGAGTGGCGTAAATTCCGTAAGCTTCAATCCGGTGTTGAACCAGTTTTGCGTAAAGACGCAGTCCGGCACCGCGCGTATTTCTACCTGCCTGAACGGCCTTGCCGACCTGGAGCAGGCTTTCACCGAGCGCGTTCCGGCGGACGCATGGAGCAGCGTAAAACGATATTTTGCTGTCGCGGCGAAAATGCGGGGCTCTCGAGGATAGCTTTCTGCAGGCGAGTTGCGCGCCGGCAGTTCCGGCTTGACATTGCCCCGGTGCGAGATATACTCCCCATCCGAACGGTCTTGCCTCCCGGGAGCTCTCCGCATTCATTGCCGCTTTTGTTATTGCGGCTCTCGCAACGGTCGAGGTGCAAATGCGGGTTGGTTTCGCAAGGTATTGCAGGCTCCCGGCCGCGGTCATCGCGGCGGCGGGGTTGGCCTCGCTCGCCGCGGGCCAGAAGACAGGCAAGCCTCCCGCGTCATCGCTGGATTTGGGCATCGTCGTATTTCAGCAAGTTCCGGCCGGGCAGGAGACTTCAGGCAGCATCGTACCTGACCCGGAGAGTTACACCGCAATTCCGGCTCTGCGCGTCATCCCGCTGGAACTTCCGTTGCCGCCCCACGCAAAGGACGCGCCCGGCGGCACAAGCGACAATGCGGAGCAGGCGGCTACAGCGGCTGTATCATCCCCGGTTCACCCCTCCACGAAGGCTCCGCTCGAGCGCCTGGTGGTGGATACGGGCGATGGAAGAAAACAAAGCGGCGCCCAGCCTCTGACCTGGGTTCCGGCGGCCAATCAGGCAATCAATGAGATTGTGGCGTTCTTGCGCGACGATCCGGCTCGCAAGCTCGCTATGGCAGGAGTGCCGGTGAAGAGCGATTTGGTCCCGGCAGGTCTATCGCATCACGCGGGCGTCGGCGCCGAGCCCACCGCCTGCTCCATGCCTTCCGTAGCAGTTCCGGGAGGAGTTGAGGTAATCCATGGCGACACCAGCGGGAACAGCAGCAGGATGACGGTAGCGCTGGATGGCTCCCCGGCGCAGATTGTGGCTGCCAGGCCCGGCACGGTGTTCTGGCGGATTCCCGGCACGGTGCAGCCGGGCCCGCATGAAGTGGTATTCGCGCCGGGCCCGGGACGGCCACCGGTGCGGCTGCCCCTGAGCATCCTGGCGCTTTCGATGAACGCCGATCGCAGAGAACTGGTTAAGGGCGAGCGCACACGAATGACATTGACGGTCAGCGGCCTCGAAGCAATGCCCGAATCGGCGTGGCAATCAGAGCTGCCGCCGGCCGACTTGATGGACGTGCACCGCTGGGAGCTGGAAACAGGGGTTCACGCTCCTTCGCCCGTCGGCGCAGGAACCGTAGTGGTGGTGCTGGAGAACAGGTCGGCACAGGCAATCCGCATGGGCAACGGGAAAAAGGTCGTTCTGATGCTGCACCATGAAGATTTTGCGCACGGCCCTTATATCTATCGGGATCAATTGCAGTCGCTGAGCAGTGGCGGATTTGACATTCGTGCCACCGCCACCGCGTTCCTGAAGCAATCGATAGGCCGGCCACAATAGTTCGCCGGCTGCCGCAAGAGTCGCGGCTGGAGGAAATGCATGGCTCGCAACTTTGCTCGGTTGGTCTTGAAGCTTGCGGTATTGTCCGCGGTTGGCTCGGCCGCGTTGGCCCAGGCGCCGAAATCAGCCAATGTCACAATGGCGCCGAATTCCGAACAGCAGGGATCGGTGACGATCCGAAATGGCTGCAAGGGAGACATTACGTTCGGCATTAAAACCAATGCGGACTGGCTGCAGGTTACGACGCCGCAAGTGCCGGTGGCATCCGGCGGGTCGGGCGGGGTGCGATTCAACGTCAGCTCCATTGGCCTGGGGCCCGGCACATATAACGGGGAATTGACGGTTTATTGCGCCGGCGGCGCGTGTAAGGACCAGAACGGCACGAGCTGCATTGAAACCGGCCAGAATACCTTTCCGGTCACGATGACGGTGGTTGCGGAAAACAAGCAAGGCGGCGGAGGCGGGGGCGGTAGCCCTGCAGGCGGCAAGCCGGGCGCGGGAGGGAAAGCGAGCACGCCGGCCAGCCAGCCAACCAGCCCGAACGGCGACGCACAGAATGGAAACGGTGGCACGGGAACGGGCGCCACAAGCCCCGTAAGCACCACCGGCGGCGATAACGGAACAGGCACCGGAACGGGCACCGGCGGTGGAACCGGAACTACAACTTCCAATGACATTCCGACCAGCCAGGATGGCGGTGGTGGTGGCGATCTTCCATGGGGTGCGGTCACGTTCGGCGCAGGCCTGGTCGGGGCGGGCGCCGGATTGATGACGGGAAGCGGCACGCCGCCGGCGGCGAAGCCGCAAGTGGGGACAACCGAAAAACCTAAAACCCAGTCAGCGGGTGACTGGTCAGCAACCGTGAGCGGGCCTGCGCAGGATACGGCTAACCCAACCGGCACAACTCCAACCACCCAAAGCACCACGACCACAACACCAACTCAGCCCACGGGAGATGGAACCGGCACTACCCAGGGGACAACTCCGAAGACCGGCGGGTCCTGGGGCGCTACCGCGCAGACGGGAACACAGGAACGCCAGCCTCAAGGCACCACTCCCGGCACCCAGACCACCGATGGCGGCGGTGGGACTACTCCCACCAAAACCAAAGACGGCGGTTCCTGGGGTGCCACCGCGCAGACGGGAACGCAGGAACGCCAGCCTCAAGGCACCACTCCCGGCGCCCAGACCACCGACGGCGGGGGTGGGACTACTCCCACCAAAACCAAAGACGGCGGCTCCTGGGGTGCTACCGCGCAAATGGGAACGCAGGAACGCCAGCCTCAAGGGACCACTCCCGGCTCCCAGACCACCGACGGCGGGGGTGGGACCACTCCCACGCAAACCAAAGACGGCGGCTCCTGGGGCGCCAGCGCGCAAATGGGTGGCAGCACACAAGACAAGCAGGCAGGCCAGGGCCCGTCGGATGCTGGCGGCGGAGGCGTTCCGCCGACGCAAAGCAGAGACAAAGATGGCGGCGCGTGGGGCGCATCCATCGACACCGGCAAGGCGCCGGAGCACAAGCCCGGCGACCTGAACGAAGGCGGAGGCCACACATTCAGCCGGGGCACGACCAAAGCTGACCTGGAACAGGCCAACAAGCCGCCAACCGCGGAGGAACTCGCGGCGGCCAAGCCGGGAGGCGGTGGTTCCGACGACTATGCCACCCGCGAGAAGAAAATCCGCGAGCAGATGGCGAACCGGCGCATTGCGGAAGAGGCGCCCCCGCCCATTCGCGTGCGCACGGGGCGCACGCAGCAACGCGTGCCGTGGAACGGCAAGTACGATCCAACCGGCGAGGGCAAGTGGATCAAGGGCGTGCGCGAGGACAAGGTCAACCTCGAAAAGGAGAACGATTCCTCGAAGAAGGACTACCTCATGCGCCGCAACTGGCAAATTGAAATCTATGAGGACGCGTACGCGCACGCACGCCGCGACCTGGGCATGGACAACCTGACGGCGCATGCCTACGCGCAGATCAAGCTGCAGGATTGGCTGGATAAGAGCCTGGAGGACTTCGAGCAGACCTTCGCAACCCATTTTGCCCAGCTTGGCCAGGCGCTGGCGGCCGACCCGTTCCACGGCCTGAACAGCGCCATTGAGGAACTCGGGCAGCTCGGCGAAGAGGCCGCGGCCGGGATGCGCAGAGCCGGATCGGTGACGGAAGGCGCCGCCGGAAGAGCTGCCGAGGAGGAAGAATCGGTCACCCCTGACTGGTTCGACAAGGAGATGGAAGAGCATCCGGAAAACTTCGAGGCGGATGAAAGCGAGCCGATCCTCACTCATCCTGAAACCGGCGAGCCGGTTCCGGCCGAAGTGGATCCGGCCACCGGCGCGCTGCGGCCAAAGGATCCAGCCGCAATGGGCACTGGAACGCAGGCGAAGCCGGGCGGGCGCATCGCCGATCCGGAAGCGCCCACCATGGGCGATCCCAAACTCGATCCCAATAAGACCCAACCCGACCTGTTGCCGGGCGACAAGATGCCTGCCAAGGGGATGCAGAAAACGGGATATGACAACTTCAACAAAATTCCGGTAGATCCGAACGAAGCTCCCGGAACCCGCTTGCCTTACAGCAAGGGCCGGCAGGCTCTGAATGACCCTTTGGATCCGGCAATCGATCCGGCCACCGGCAAACCGGTGCTGGAGAGAACGGAGATCATGCCGCCTCCGAAAAAGAACTGAAGCGCTATTCGCAATTGAGCCTGAGCGAAGGAGGAGAGAATCATGGCAACGCCGCAACTTTCACCCGCACCCGCGGCCGGCGGCAAGAGCGAGCTGGCGCGGCGCCTGATCATCGCCGTGCTGGTGTTCGGCATAACGATTGTGGTTGCAATGTCGCTGCCTCGCGTGCTGCCGGGCGAAATGTCGGCCGCCGAAATGGCGGCCCATCCCTCCCCGGGGTGCAGCGCGTGCCCGCCCACCGATCAGATTGCGGCGGCGGGAATTTTGGCGACTTCCGATGGCGTGTATGTGAACGTCCGCTTTGCCGCGCAGCCGCTGAATACGCGCCTTGGCATAACGCTCGAAGGCGATTCCACGCCCATCGAGCTGGTGCAGGCCGGCAAGGGATGGAAGTATGCCGGGAAAGTGCGGCCCGGCTCGCAGCGCGTCACCGGCATTACGCAGCGCAACAATCAGGTGATCATCGCCCTGCCCGCAACCGTACGGGCCGGGGGCGTGGCAGTGAGCACCGGCACGGGCGACCGGCTGCCGCAAACCGGATTCATCGCGCCCACGTATCCCGCGCCTCCGCATTTCAATGCCACCGATTTCGTGCTGCTGGTCGCGCTGGCGATCACCGCCTGGTATGGATACAAGCGAGGACTGTTCGTCGAGCTGGCCGATCTTGCGGTTCTGATCGTCAGCGTGACGATTGCGGCCCTGGTGTACAAACCAGTGGCGGCAGCGTTCTCCGATGTAGTGGGCTCCAGCGGCGCGGCAGCAACCATTGCGGGAGGCCTTATCGTTACGCTGCTGGCGTTCGCGGGAATCACCCTGGTGCGCCGCAATTTCCCCCGGCTCGGCTCTATGGTGGCGCCGTTCGACGCCCGTACCAGCGGAGTGATGGGGGGAATCCTGGGCTGCGTCCGGCAGCTTCCGTTAATTGCCATGATTCTGGCGGCCGGAACCGACCTGGCGCTGCTGCACTGGGCTTCGCGGAGCATTCAATCATCGCTGTTTGCCGCATCGCTGATGCACGCCTGGAGGACACTGTTCTCTGCATAGCCGCCGCCGGATGAATTGGAAGCTGACAATTCGCTTGACCGCCGCGCTGGCGCTTGCGCTGCTGGCCGCCCTGCCGCGCGTGGCAGCGCAGACTTGCGCGAACTGCGAGAAGCTGGGCCGCACTGCGGCCGACCTTCAAATGCAACTGCTGTGGGCCAACGAGACGCTGCGCCAGTTGCCCGACCTGCAAAACCAGGCTGATGCCCTGGAGCGGCAGCGCATCGCGGCGCTTCGCCAGGCAGATGTTGATATTGACCACGCGCGCCTGTACGGCAACCTTGCTCGCGACGCCCGCGAACTGGGGGACCGGACGCACTCTGACGCCGATTACGAGCGCGCCGCCGGCTACACCCAGAATTCGCAACAGGCCAAGGCGGATTTTGAAGCCAATGAAGCCAAGGCGAAAGCGCTGGGCCAGCAGCAGGCCGAGCTTCGCGCCAAAATCGCTTCGGCCAAGCCGGAAGTTGACAGGCTGACAAAAGAAGTCGCCGTAGCATGGCAGGCTTACCACGATTGTTTAACCAAAACCAAGTGCCCGCCGCCCACCGCCACCGGCGCGGCGCATTCGGATTGCCCCGACGCCGATGAGTGGCTCAACCGTGCCGATGAACTCTATGGCATGGCACAGCGGGAGCACGGGTTTGCCATGCAGGCACGCTCGCGCGGCGATGCCAAATCGGCGGATTACTTCGAGCAGCAGGCACGGTCGTCAGATTCGATGGCGCGAACTCGCGAGCAAATGGCGGCCTACGCGTTGTTGAAGTGCGGCGAAAGACCTGCTGTTGGCCCGCAGCAGCCGCAACCCATCGCAGAAAGCGCGGTGCCGCCAGGGGCGATTCGCCTTCCTCCCGAGGGAGAAGAGCGGGGCGCCGTCACCATTACGAACCATTGCGACAGGGCTGAGTCCTACCGCGTCGAAACTACCGGCCTGCCCGAAGGAATGATCACGGCAGCGGATGAATTGCGGGTGGATGCCGGCGCCACCCGCCCGTTCGTCCTCATTTACAGCAGCAAAGGGCTGAAACCCGGCCTGTACAGCGGAACGCTGCGCATCGTCTGCCTCACCTGCAACGCCTCATGCCCAAGGCAGGACACCTCTTCACCGGTGCTGATTTTCATCAGGGATAAATAATTCACCGCAATCTGAGGCTGAATTCTCCGGATTTTCACTCGCCGTTCACCCCCTCCTAACTTCAGCTCACTAGGCTGGCTCGCGCCGTTCCTTTAAGGGTTCGGCACTCTCATCTTGAACCTGGAAAGGTAGAAACACATGAAGAAGAGCTTGGCCATGATGCTGCTTGCCGCGGCGCTGCTTGGAGGGCCGCTGTTCGCCCAGGAAGGGGCGGTGCCGAAGGGCATTCCCCATCTGGATCACGTCTTCGTGATCATGATGGAAAACCACGCGTATGGGCAGATTGTGGGCAATCCCAACGCCCCGTTCGCCAACAGCTATATGAACTCCGCGAATGCAGCCACAAACTACTACGCAGTTGGGCACCCCAGTTCAACCAACTACCTGGAAATTGTAGGCGGGTCGAATTTTGGCGTGCGCAGCGACAACGCTCCTGACTGGCACAACACCTCCTGCACGCCAAACCTGATATCAGGGTTAACCAATTTCGACACCCCAAACAGCGGCAACGTGTGCCCCATTCGCGGCGCGGGCACTGACGCCGCCACACCGGCTGTGGACACTTCAGGAAACGAATGCACCGCGCCCTGCTCGCTGGTTGACCTCGATGGCGCCAAAGGCTTCACCGCTGCGCCGAATACGGTTGGCAAGACCATTGCGGACCAGTTAAGCGAGCGCGGCATGACCTGGAAAAGCTACCAGGAAAGCCTGCCTCCCTCCGGCGCTGACAAGGTAACGTACAGTGACGGCTATTACACCGACGTCACTGTTCCGGGGACCATTGCCGGTGGGTTGCTCAAGCTCTACGCCGCCAAACACAACCCGTTCGTGTATTTCGCCAGCATGCAGGAGGCGCTCGCGTCCGGAGCGCACAATTTCGCAGGATTCGAGGGCGAAGGCGGCCTGTACGAAGACCTGGCTTCGGGAGAGGTTCCGAGGTTCTCGCTTGTCGTTCCCAACCAGTGCAACGATCAGCATGGGCGGGGAAATGGCGGCTCCTACTGCGACTTCGACTTTAATACCAACGGAACGCAGCAGGGCCTGAACCCGGCTCTGATTTATGTCGGCGACTTGAAGCTCCGCAACCTGGTTCATGCCATCCATGCTTCCCGGGCATGGCGTGACGGCAGAAGGAGCGCAATCGTGGTGGTGTGGGACGAAAACGATTACAGCCTGTCGCCTAACACGAACCGGGTGCTGGCCATCGTCGAAACCAACTACGGCCGCGGCGGCCGCACGAGCAACCAGTTCTATACGCATTTTTCGCTGCTCAGGTCGGTGGAAGGCGCCCTCGGGCTTCCATGCCTGAACCACGCATGCGACGCCAATACAAACTCAATGTCTGATCTGTTCGGCCACGAAGGAGATGACGACGACGGACGGAACTGACCGGCGTAATCTTGGGATGTTTCCCGGTGCTCACTTAAAGTGAACAACACGGAGGATGCTGGACTTCTTGCTTTTCCTTCGCGCCCTCGGCGTCCTCCGTGTGCTGATTCTCGGCTTCTATGATTGCGTGCCGGGCCTGGGTCCTGCGAGGCCGGCGCCGGCGAACACCAGCAATGCAGGGAAGCATTCGAGCACGTAACGCTGCTCGGGGTTGGGCATGCTTGCCAGGAAGGCGGAGCGCAGCACAACGAACAGCAGCAAGAGACCGCCAAAGCGAACGTGAACGCCGGGGCGCAGCGCGAGCAGGGCAGCGGCGAGGTAGAGCCAGCCGAGCAGTCCGATTGCGGTACCCAATATGGCGTCGTGCAGGTCCTGATCGAATTGCCACCAGTGGCTGTCGAGCGGCAGCATTTCGGTTCGCGGCCGCGCCCAGAGGTCAAGCGCGCGCAACGCCGGCAGCCAGGCATAGTAGCGGAGCGGGTGGCGGGCAATTCGCCGCGCAGCCAGAGCGCCGAACTGCGCGTCGAGCGGGCCGGTCATGACACGGGTGTGGTTGTACTCGGCGAATAGCCGCGCGGTTTCGTCGCGCTCGGTCGGACTATCGAAGGCGCGAGCGGGCAGCGCTTGCATATCGAGCGCATCGCCGGGAACGTGGAACCAGATGTCTTCCACCGAAGAGTAATCAAGAATCCAGGTCTTCTGCCAGCGGATGAATCCCAGCGGAACGAATTCACCCGGAGTGTTGGCGTAGACCGGCGCAAGCGGCTGAAAAACATGCAGCACCCTCCAGTTGCGCACGGTCCAGGGGACCAGCGGCGCGAGTGCGACCACGGCGACGGTTAGAGCGGCCGCCATGGCGTGCTTCGGCGGCAAGCTCCCGCGCGCGCCGCGCCACAGCAGGTACACAAGCGTGGCACCCAGCAGAATGCCGCCATCGGGCCGCAGCAGGATTCCTGAAGCAAGCGCGATGCCACACAGAACCCAGCTCGCGCTGCGGAACTGTGGCGGAGAGGAAACCGGCCCCGACAAGGCTCGCACCGCGAAGTATAGAGCGGCGGCGGCGGCGAAGATGGCCAATGGTTCCGTGAGCGGCGTGGCGACGTAATTGGCAAAGAAGATGCAGCAGGCTGCAAGCGCGAACGCGATGCGGGCCGCACGGTCCCCGGCGGCGCGCCAGGCCAGCGCGGCAATGATGTAGCAGGTAATGACATCAAAAACCAGGTTCACATACATGATGGCGCCGTAGTGCTCGCTGCCGAACAGCAGAAAGCACAGCGCCACAAATGCCGGATAGCCGGGCATGCGAATGTCGGTGGGCTCAACTCCCCGAATGGGGGGCGTTCCGGCGGGGCCCGGCGTGTGTACGCCGCTGATGCCGTAGATGCCCTGCTGCCAGTTCTTCGCAATATCGCCGTAGACCAGTGAGTCAGGCGCAATCGTTGGAAACTTCAAGATGAAGAGCAGGCGCAGGACAATGGCTGCGAACGTAAAGGCGATGTAGAAGCGGCGATGGCGCGCGATGGAGGAGGCGAGTGACAACGTGGTGAGAGTACATGGGAAAAGGCAAAAGGAGAAAGGCAAAAGGCAAAAAGGGGCAGTGACCTGGGCTAGCCCACTCCCGCCTGAACTCCTTGGGAGCGCAGAACCGGAACGCGATGAGGCCGCGCACAAAAACGGGCTAACGCTATGCGTTAGCTGATTTCCCTTGACTCGTTAACGCGATACGTTAAACTTGAAGGCTGTGATTAAGAGCTTTGCAGACGCCGCTACGGCAAGGTTCTGGGAAAGCGGCGAGTCGAGCAAAGGATGGCCGAAGAAAGCCACTCGACGCAAGCTGGCAATGCTGGAGCAGGCCTCTGAGCTGAATGACCTTGCATCCCCTCCCGGCAACCGACTGGAGAAGCTCAAAGGCGACCGGCAAGGTCAGTACAGCATCCGCATTAACGATCAGTACAGGCTTTGCTTCAATTGGAGAGATGGCGATGCGGAGAACGTTGCAGTAAGCAAGCACTATGAATGAGGAGTATGAGCAGGCATGCCGGTTCCAAGGACAGGGAATCCGAATTGGCGAGTTCATCCGGGCGAGGTCTTGAGAGAGGAGTTTCTCAAGCCGCTGAAGATGAAGCCCGCGCAGTTGGCAAAGAAGCTCTGCGTCTCGGCGCCCACCGTGAACGAAATTGTTCGCGAGAGGAGGGCAGTCAGCGCAGATATGGCGGTGCGGCTGGCGTGGTTTTTCAACACCACAGAGCAGTTCTGGCTTGGCTTACAGGCTGCTTACGATGTGAGCCGGGAGAGGGCTCACCTGTCAAAGACGCTCAAGAAGATCACACCGCTGGGAAAAATTGCAGCGGTCACAGTCGCCGCGGTTGGCGTTGTGCCGCTGGTAAAGTAAGGGAGCTTGGAACGAAGCTGCCTGCGGCCCGTTTTAGCCGTTTGGGAGGAATCAGAACTGTTGGATGCGGTGTCCAAACCGATATGCGTCGTTACCCCTATTGGATGTCGGCAATCAGCCTAGTTGTCATTCTGTTAGCCGCATGGTTTGTCAATAAGTACTTCTCGATCGAGGCGCACGCACTAGCATCGCGCATATGGTCGCCGCCTACTGTCCAGCAGCAAGAGATTCACAAGCTCCGCAAGATTGCCGGTTGGTTCAGCGTTAATTGTGGGCATGTTTTTCGCCGCGAGAGCGGTGATGATGCGATCGCGTGTGCGATGGCAGCCCTGAAGACCGGCAAGCCGTTTTGTGTTTCGTTCGATTATCGTGGGCATCGATTCACACGGAACCACTGGATTGGCCGCAAACGCGAAACGCGAGCTTTATTCGGTTACCACCGACGAGATGGGCGGTGGCGTGTATGGCTATGTTGTTGGAAGTGCGGGAAGACGTGACGTAAGCATTCTGCGTTGTGCAGGTGGCCCAGTGGAACAAACGTACGCTTTCTGACGTGCACCCGTCTGCCTGCGAGTTATTAACGGTTCTGAAATCCGCTTCTCAAAAGCCCCTGGCTGCATTGAGCTGTGAAGTTTTTGCCTTTTGCCTTCTGCTTTTTGCCCTTTTCATTGCATATCTCGCCACGAGCTTTATAATTCGCGCGTTCTGCTGCACGCATTTTTCACGCTGAGGTATTTGCGCATGAAGAAAGCCGTTCTCGTGTCTCTCATCCTGATGACTGGCTGGGTCACTCTCCGAGCGCAGAGCGCCGGCATTCCAGTTGACGCTTACAGCCAGTTGCGGTTCCGCTATATCGGGCCGGTGGGCAACCGCACCGATTCAGTTGCCGGCGTACCCGGCAATCCCTGGATCTACTATGTGGGCGCTGCTTCGGGAGGAATTTTCAAGACCACTGATGGTGGAATCCACTGGGAGCCGATCTTCGATTCGCAGCCGGTTTCCTCCATCGGGGCGCTGGCGGTTACGCCGGGCGATCCCAATACGATCTGGGCGGGCACCGGCGAAGCCTACATCCGCAGCCACATCTCGGTCGGCGAAGGTATGTACAAATCCACCGATGCGGGCAAGACCTGGACACGCATGGGCCTGGAGAAAACCGGCAGAATCGGGAACGTCATTGTGGATCCGCACAATCCGAACATCGTGTTTGCCTGCGCGCTGGGCCATGCTTACGGGCCGCAGCCGGAGCGCGGCGTCTTCCGCACAATGGATGGCGGAAAGAACTGGGAGCGGGTGCTGTTTGTGGATGAGAACAGCGGCTGCTCCGATCTCGGAATGGATCCCAACAACTCGCAGATCCTGTTTGCCGGCATGTGGCAAATCGAAATCCACACCTACGGGCGGACCAGCGGCGGCCCGGGCAGCGGGTTGTGGCGCTCAATGGATGGCGGGTCTCACTGGACCAAACTCGAAGGCCATGGCCTGCCGCGCCCGCCGGTAGGACGGATTGCGGTTCGCGTGGCTGCAAAGGACTCGCGCCGCGTCTATGCGCTCATCGAAACCGGTGACGGCGATCCTTCGCCTGTGACCAACGGGCGCCCCAGCCAGCAGGGGCAGCTCTGGCGTTCCGACGATGGCGGCGAAAACTGGCAGATGGTCAATGATGACCGCAACATTCGCGGGCGCACTGCGTACTACAGCCGCGAAGAGATTTCGCCCGACAACGAGAATGAGCTTTATTTCTTCAGCGCCGCTTTTTCTCATTCGCTGGATGGCGGCCGCACGCTTACCCCGCTTGCCTCGAGCCCGGGCGGCGACAACCATGAAATGTGGATTGACCCCACCAACGCCGATCGCATGGCGGTGGTGAATGACGCCGGGGTCAGCATTTCGGTCGACCATGGCCGCACCTGGAACCACGTGAGCCTTCCGATCGCACAGATTTACCACGTCACGGTCGATAACCAGGTTCCCTATAACGTATTCGGCAACAAGCAGGATGGCAGCTCCTACGGCGGCCCGAGCAACAGCCTGCAGTTTGGATTCGGCGGCGGAGGCGGGGGAGGAGGCGGCGCCGGCCCCATCTCGCGCAGCGTTTGGCGGCCAGTGGATGGCGGCGAGAGCGGCTTTGCCACGCCCGACCCGGTGGATAACAACATCATCTGGACCAGCGGCACGGGCTCGGGCAGCGTGCAGGGCGCCGTAATGCGCTATGACATGCGTACCCACCAGGCGCGCAATGTGGAAGTATGGCCGGTCAACGCATCCGGCGCCACCGCGGCTGAGGTGAAATACCGTTTCAACTGGGAGTTCCCCATCGCCATCTCGCCGCATGACCATAACAAGGTGTATGTGGGCAGCCAGTTCGTGCACGCCACCACCGATGGCGGCAATAGCTGGCAGATCATCAGCCCCGACCTCACGTTGAACGATCGCAGCCGCATGGGCCCAAGCGGCGGGCTTACGTATGACAACATTGGCGTGGAATACGCCGGCGTAGTGTTCGCGATTGCCGAGTCGCCCAAACAGGCGGGCGTCATCTGGGCAGGGACCAACGACGGCCTGGTGCAGTTGACGCGCGATGGCGGCAAGAACTGGACGGATGTAACGAAGAATATTCCCAACCTGCCGCCCTGGGGAACGGTTTCGAACATCGAGGCCTCACGCTATGACGCGGGCACGGCATACATCACGGTGGATTTTCACCAGATGAACAACCGCGATCCCTACGTCTATAAGACGGCCGATTACGGCCGCAACTGGACGCTCATCACCAACGGCATTCCGCACAGCATGCTCAGCTATGCGCACTGCGTTCGCGAGGATCCGGTGCGGCGCGGGCTGCTGTATCTGGGAACCGAGAACGCGCTGTACGTTTCTTTCAATGACGGTGCGGACTGGCAGCCGCTGCAGAATAATCTGCCGCATGCCCCGGTGTACTGGATCACGGTGCAGGAAAACTTTCACGATCTTGCGCTGGCGACCTACGGCCGAGGCTTCTGGATTCTGGATGACCTTTCGGCGCTGGAATCACTTACGCCGGAAGTACAGAATTCGGCGGTGCATCTGTTTACTCCGCGGCAGGCCTATCGGTTCCGCCCTATCACCCAGCCGGCATCGTTCCAGTACGATCCCACGGCTGGGCAAAACCCGCCCTACGGGGCCGACGTTAACTTCTACCTGAAGTCGGCGCCCGGCCCGGGTGACCGTGCCACGCTGACAATTCACGATTCCTCAGGCAAGGCCATTCGCAGCATGACATGCGGGGCGGGGCGGGCGGCCGGCCCGGGTGGCGGCGGGCGCCGCGGCCAGGGCCAGCAGCAGGGGCAACAGCCGGGGACCGCGCCGATGGAAGAGCCCGGGCAACCGCAACTCGCGCCCTTAGGACCGCTGGCGCCGCAACGGGAAGAAGGCGGCGAAGCCGCGCCGCAGTGCAGTTTGCGTGCCGGCATCAACCGCGTGTATTGGGATTTGCGCACCGATGCTACACCGCAAATTCGCCTGCGCACTCCTCCACTGTTCGTGCCCGATTTCCCCATGGGTCCGGGCGGCACCCGCCCAGCGCCTGACGCCAACCGCATTTCCATGCTGGCTCCTCCCGGAACCTACACCGTGACGCTGGCATTCGGGGGGCAGGAGCAGAGCCAGAAGCTGACCGTCATCAAAGATCCGCATTCCAGCGGCAGCGAGGCTGATATCGCGGCGCAGACCCAGTTTGTCGCAGCCCTGCGCGACGAGTTTAGCTCGCTCAGCACGACCGTGAACCAGGTGGAGAATGTGCGGGCGCAGCTCGTGAACCTGGTGCGTGAGCTGGTGAATGATGATGCCGGCCGGCAGATTCGCCAGGCAGCACAGCAATTGAGTGACAAGCTGGTCAATGCCGAGGGCAAGCTCCTGCAGCTCAAGGACACCGGGCACGGGCAGGATGATGTGCGCTTCCAGCCCATGCTGATGGCCAACATCCAATACCTGGTTTCGGAAATAGCGAGCTCGGATTTCCCGCCCACTACACAGCAGAACCAGGTGGCGCAGATGTTCCGGCAGCAGGGCGAGGAAGTTCAGCGCGAGATCCAGCAGATCATGGCCGGCGATGTACCGAACCTTAACAACCTGCTGAAGGAGAAAAGCGTAGCCGGCATCATCACGAAAGTGCCGTGAAACAGATCACCACGGAGGCACGGAGACACGGAGAAGAGCATTAAGGGCGCCAAATGCCGATGCCTGTGCCGTTGCTTGAAGTCGTCAATCTTTCGGTCGCATTCCCCGGGGCGCCCGGGGCTGTGTCGGAGGTCAGCTTCGCCATTGAGCCCGGCGAAGCGCTGGGGCTGGTGGGCGAATCGGGGTCGGGGAAATCGCTAACGTCGCTCGGAATCATGCGGCTGCTGCCGCCGCAAGCCTCGGTTTCGGGTTCAATTCGCTTCCGCGGCGATGACCTGGGAATGCTGCCGGCCGAAGAGATTCGGCGCATTCGCGGCCGGCGCATCAGTATGGTTTTCCAGGAGCCAATGACGGCCCTGAATCCCGCGATGCGCGCAGGCGATCAGGTGGCCGAGGCGGTGCGCGCGCATTTTGACCTTGCGAAACGCGAAGCCTGGGAAAGGGCGCTCCAGGCGATGCGCGATGTGCGATTTCCAGAAGACCGGGCCCGCGATTACCCGCATCAGCTCTCGGGCGGGCAGCGGCAGCGCGTCATGATCGCGATGGCCATTGTGAACCATCCCGATCTGCTCATTGCCGACGAGCCAACCACCGCGCTCGATGTTACGGTGCAGGCTCAAATCCTGGAACTGCTGGCGGAACTGCGGCAGCGTTTCTCGCTTGCAATGCTGTTTATTTCGCACGATCTTGCATTGGTGTCGCAAGTGGCGGACCGGGTGGCCGTTATGCTGAAAGGACGAATTGTGGAGACCGCTCCGGTACGCGATCTTTTTGCCCACCCCCGCCATCCTTACACTCGAGGCTTGCTGGAGTGCGTCCCCACCATGCACACCGACCGAACGCGGCCGCTGCCCACCGGGTGGAAGCCCTCTTAAGAGAGGGCGCAACCAGGAGTAGGATGAAATCTCCGTTGCCGTTCGTCTGACCGCACAGGCAACTGACACCTTAAAATGTCGATTCGCGTTCGCTTCGCCCCCTCGCCAACCGGCTTTCTCCATGTGGGCAGCGCCCGCACGTTTATCTTCAACTGGCTGTTTGCCCGCCACAACGGCGGGACCATGATCCTGCGCGTGGATGACACGGACGTGGAGCGCAACACGGAAGCCTCGGAGAGCTCGATTTTCGACGGGCTGCGCTGGCTAGGGCTGGGCTGGGATGAAGAGTATCGCCAGTCGGAGCGCCTGGAGCTGCACCGGCGCATGGCCAACGCAATTTTCGCGAAAGGCATGGCATACCGCGACTTTACGCCGGCGCATGCGGGTGACGATTCGCGGCCGGCCGCGCAGGGCGCCTGGTTGTTCCATGCCGATATGCGCAGCCTGCCGGCGGCAGAGAGCGATGCGCGAGCCGCGCGCGGCGAGCCTTTTGCGCTGCGCTTCCGGGTGCCGCGGGAAGCGCAAGGCGAAGCTCAATTCCACGATGCCGTATACGGCGAGCAGGCAAAATCGTTTGTCGACATCGAAGACTTCGCCCTGCTGCGCTCCGACGGCATGCCCACGTACCACATGGCGTCGTGCGCCGACGATATCGACCTCGGCATTTCCCACATCATCCGCGGGCAGGATCACCTGACCAACACCTTCAAGCATGTGCTGATCTTCGGCGCGCTCGGAGCCGCGGCGCCGCAGTTCGCCCATCTGCCGCTGCTGGTGGCTCCCGATGGCTCCAAGCTCTCGAAGCGCAAGCATGGACCGGTGGTGAGCGTGACCACCTACCGCGAGGCCGGTTTTTTGCCCGAAGCATTCATCAATTTCCTGTGCCTGCTGGGCTGGTCGCCCAAAGATGACCGGCAGTTCATGAGCGTTGCCGAAATCCAGGAGCTGTTCACGCTCGAGGGCATCAATCGCGCCAATGCGGTGGTGAACTTTACGGAGCCGCCGCCCACGCCCGACGATGCATTCGACCCAAAAGCCGTGTGGCTGAATGGCGAGCACATTCGCGCCCTGCCGGTGGAAGAGCTGGCCGCGCGCCTCGGAGCATTCCTCGCGGCGGCCGGGCATCCGTTGGACAAGCAGGCGATGTTGAAGATTACGCCTCTAATCCGCGAGCGCATCCGCCTGCTGCGCGACGCGCTGGCCGCGGCCGATTTCTTCCTGAATCGGGAGCTCGCGCCTTACGACCCGGCGCTTCTGGTTCCGCAAAAGGGCGACGCTGCCATGGCGAGAAAGGTTCTCGAGAAGGCGCGCGAGGCGCTGGCCGAAACGGAATTCACCCACGACGCCCTCGAGCAGGCGCTGCGAAGCTCAGCCCAACAGCTAGGCTTGAAGGCGGGCCAGATGTTTTCGCCCATTCGCGTTGCAATCACCGGACGGACCGCCGCACCGCCGCTGTTCGGAACCCTCGAGGCGCTGGGGAAGGAGCTGACCCTGCAGCGCATTGCTCAGGCCCTGCAGAGCGTCGGTGCGAGCACCGGGTAATTGGCGGCGGTTACCACAGCCGCCGGACGCGATAAGCATCAAAGATTGCGTCATTGCTCACAATTGCGAGGTCCTCGATCTGTGTTTGCGCAACCAGCATCCGGTCGAACGGGTCCCGATGGTGGATGGGTAACGATGCGGCCCGCAAAGCATGCGCAAGAGTGATCGGCATAACCTCAAACCCCTCGGATTCCAGTTCCGGCCCCAGATTTTCGATCAAGCCATCGTGAACTTTGAGTTTGCCGCTCTTGCTCTTGATAGCCAGTTCCCACGCCGAAGCGGCGGAAAAAAATACCTGGTTTGAAGTGTCGCGCAGTACGCGTTCCGCAACACGCGAAAGCTGTGGATCGTCGATACGCCACCACAGGAAGGCCTGGCTATCGAGCAAAAGCCTCACTCAATAACCCCACAGCTTCAACTCGTTTCGGGTCATGGGCGCGAAGGCGTCGCCAGCGATGGTGATTCGGCCCTTGGATTTGCCCGGAGCCCGGGTTTTGCGGGCATTGCCGATCGCCACCAGGCGGGCCACAGGCTTTTTCCCGCGGGCAATCACCACATCTTTGCCCTTTTCGGCCTCTTCCAGCAAGCGCGAAAGGTTGGTCTTAGCTTGATGAACCGTGTACATATTAGCTAAATATCTTAGCTAAATGGGTAGGCGCAGTCAAGGAAATCCGAGGGCAGCCGCCTTTCCAGCCGGGGAAGCTTTTCACCACGGAGACACCGAGGCACAGAGAAAAACAACTGGAATTCCTTGCTCGGTGTCTCCTTCGTGGAGCAACTGGGCAACCTCAGGGTTTCCCCACCATCAGCACGGTGAATGAATCCGGAATCATGGGGCCGCGCGCGGGGCGGCCGGCCGGGCCCGGCGGGGCATCGGGCGCCGGCGGGCCGAACTCGGCGGCCATAGTGAACAGATGGCCGGTTTTGGTGTCGAGGGCCAGCGTCTTCGCTCCCCGCATGGTGTCCAGCGTCTGTTCCACTTCAAATGCGGTTGGGTTCTTTTCCTTGATGAACGTCATCGTGCCGCCACCCTCGGCGCTGATGGCTTCCATGGTCTTCGGATTGAATGCCACGGTATCGACGCCGGTGCCGGTGGGCAGCGTGGTGATGATGTTGCCGTTCTCGGCATTCATGATTACGACCACCGGCGAAGGCTGGCGATAGTAAGCAAACAGGATGTGGTTCTTCGCGTCGTATGCCAGGCCGCTGCCGCCCTGGCCTTTCGAGCTTGCGTCATAGTGCGCGGTTACGGTGAGGGTTTTGGCATCCACCACCGCGACATTCGCTTTATCGGCAATGTTGATGTAGATGGTGCCTTTGCCGTCGCTCACCGCCTGTTCGGGCGCGCCGCCTACGTCCAGGGTGCCGACGACCGTCCCTTCCTTGGCGTCGATAATCGTCGCGTACGGCGGCTGGTGGCTGAGCACCCAGACGCGCGAGTTATAGGGATCGCAAAGAATGCCATCGGGCCGGCCATCAACGTCAATGGTCTTGATGACCGCGAGCGTGCCGGCATCCCACATGGTGATGGGCTTAGTGGTGGAGAACCCATGGTGCGATTTGGAATCGACCGTCGCGCCGCCTGACCTGATGTTCGGGACGGAACCCGCCGGCTCGAGCGTATCAAGATTGAACACCATCACCTGCCCGCCGGAAGCGCCGCCGCGCGGGACATAGAGCCGGCGACCCTCCACGTCGGCAAAAATGTAGTCATAGCCGCCTTCGCCTCCCGCTTTGACGCTCTTCAGCACCTTATATGGACCTTGCGAAGAGGCGCTTTGCGCTTCCGCGCCGCAGCCGAACCAAGCCAGGACCGCAAGCGCGATGAATGCTTTTCTCATAAATCTCCCTCCGGTTGAATTGATGTTCGATCGTTTCCCCTACTGGCGCTCGACCACCAGGACGTTGAAGGTGCCCGGCTTCGGCCGCATGCGCGCGCGCTGGCCGGCAGCCGCGGGCGCACTCTCCATCTCCGCCGCGGAGAGGAACAGGCGCTGGGTTTTGGGATCGATGGTCATGGTCTTCGCGCTTTGCTCGGTCGCAATGCTGCCGGCCGATTCATATTCATTCGCGCTCTTCTGATGGATGACGGAGATGGTGCCATCCCAGTTGGAGGCGAAGATCATTTTGTTCTGCGGATCGTAGGCCACGGCATCCACGCGCTCGCCGATGGGCAGCGTGGTGAGCACTTTGCCGTTGCTGGAATCCATTACGGCCAACACCTTGCTGCGGCAGCCGATAAACAGGCGCTGGTTGCTCCGGTCAATGGCGAGGCCAGTAGGCGTTTTGCAGCCGGTAATCGGCCACTTCTGTTTCACGGAGAGCGCTTTGGGATCGAACTCGACAACCTGGGCTGCGTCCTCCAGATTGACAAAGCCGTTGCCCTTGCCGTCCAGGACCGCCGCTTCGGCTCCGCCGCCCAGCGCAATCTTGCCCACCGGCTCTTCCTTATCAGGATCAATGGCCGTAATTTCCTCGGCATCGCCGTGGCACACGAACACGCGGGTGGTTTGCGGGTCGTAGAAAATCCAGTCGGGATCCTTGTCAACCGGGATGGTTTTGATGGTCTGGAAATTATCGGTATTGAACACAGTGATGGTGGCGTTGCCCCCATCCGTGATGAAGCCGCGATGCAGCTTAGGAACTACGGCGATGCCGTGTACCCCGGGCGTGTTCGGGATGGTGCCGAGCAGCTTGCCCGAATCGGCGTCAAGCACGTTGACTTCGCCGCCGTGGGAAACGTAGAGCCGGTTCCCCGAGCCGTCAAAGACGATGTAATCGAAGCCGCCATCACCCGGCACCGGAATGCGCTTCGTCACCTTGTAGCTTCCTGCGTCTTCGGCTGCAGCAGGCGCGGCGCAGCAGGCGGCTATGAGACAGGAAGCGATGATGATGTGTGCAGTCGTTCTCATGGTTCAGCTCCCTTTCGAATTTCCTTTTCTGCGGGTTACGCGCTTGTGCCTCGTACCGCGCGCAGATCGATTCCCAACTGCTGGCATTTCTTGTACAGGTGGCTGCGCTCGAGCCCCAGCGCCCGGGCCGTGTTGGTAATGTGGTACTGGTGGCGCTTCAGCTCGCCGAGAACAATCTGCCGCTCGAATGCCTCGACACGGGTGGCCAGCGTTCCGGCACCCGCGCCCGGAGCTTCGGCAGAGCGATTCGGCAGCGCGGCGCTCACCGCTTCGAGATCGACCTCGTTGCCGGCGGAAAGCAGCATAGCACGCTCCACCACGTTGCGCAGTTCGCGGATGTTTCCTGGCCAGGCGTACTGCTCCAGGCGCAGCACGGCTTGGGGCGCGAAGGTCATGGGCTTCCATCCATTCTGTGCCGCCACCATTCGCGCAAAGTGCTCCGCCAGCGCGGGAACGTCGCCGGCACGCTCGCGCAACGGCGGCAGCGCCAGCGGGAAGACGTAAACGCGGTGAAACAGGTCCTGGCGGAAGGTTCCCTCTTCGGCCATGCGCGCCAGGTCGTGATGCGTGGCCACAATTACCCGCACGTTCACCGGCACAGGCCTGGTGCCGCCCACGCGCTCGACCTCGTTCTGCTCGAGCACGCGCAGCAGCTTGGACTGCATCGCCAGCGGCATGTCGCCAATTTCATCGAGAAACAGCGTTCCGCCGCTCGCCTGCTCGAATTTGCCGATGTGCCGGGCGGCCGCGCCGGTGAACGCTCCTTTTTCATGACCGAATAATTCGGATTCGATCAACTCGGCAGGAACGGCCGCGCAGTTCAGGGTTACGAACGGCCCCGCGGCACGCGAACTGCGCTCGTGCAGCGTGCGCGCCACCAGTTCCTTGCCGGTGCCGGTTTCGCCAAGAATACAGACCCGCGATTCCGTGGGAGCCACGCGCTCAATTTGCGCAAGAATGCGCCCCATCGCCTCGCTTGAGCCCACAAGCTGCTGCTGGTAAAGCCGGCTGCGCAGCTCGGTGTTTTCCTGCTCGAGCCGGCGCAGCTTCAGCGCATTTTCCACGGTGAGGAGGAGCTTTTCGGTGGAGAGCGGCTTCTCCAGAAAGTCCAGCGCCCCCAGCCGCGTGGCCCGCACCGCCATTTCAATGTGCGCCTGCCCCGACATCATGACCACGGGCGCCGCAACTCCCTGCGCCTTCAGTTGTTCCAGCAGCCATAGCCCGTCATGCTCCGGCATCACCACATCCGAAAAGATAAGGTCGAAGGACTCCGAGGCGGCGAGCTGCAGCGCCTTTTGCGCATTGTCGGCGACCGTAGCCTCGTAGCCGGCCATGCGGAAGGCGCGCGACAGCGAGGCCAGCGTGCCGGCTTCATCATCGACAATGAGCAGATGCGCCTTCATCGGGAACGCCTGGGTGCCAGGCGCTCACATTGTAGCCGGGCGGCGGGTGGCGGGCTCGAGCGCCGTTGGCGATGGTCCCGGCTTTCCGCCTCGCTCCGGGAGTGGGCCCGGCACCCGACGGCCGACGCCCGATCACGCTGCTAACGCCTGGCGGCGGCATCCGTCTATTCCCATAAGGTACTTATGGGTATAGACTGCTCCTGACGCGATTATGGGAGCACCGGGAAAAACTGACCTCTTACAGGGCACGCTTGAGCTGCTGATTCTGAAGACGCTGGTCCGCGGCGCCATGCACGGCTACGCCATCGCCGAAAGCATTCTCGCCTGTTCGGAAGAGGTGCTGCAGGTGGAAGAAGGCGCACTGTATCCGGCCCTGCACCGTCTGGAACTGCGCGGGCTGCTGGCTTCGGAGTGGGGCCTTTCGGAGAACAACCGTCGCGCCAAGTATTACCGGCTGATGCCCGCCGGGAAAAAACAACTGGCACACGAAACGGAGTACTGGCATCGAGTGGCGGGAGCGATTGGAAGAGTACTGGCCGCGACCTAGGGGGATCACGGAATCAGTGAGATCTGGATGTGTCATCCCCAGCGAAGAGAGGGATTTGCATTGCGTCCGGCGCCAAGGAATACAGATTTCTCGCGCCAAAACCTGGCGCTCGAAATGACAGCTCCTGGAAAGCGGGTCGCGGCTTAAAAACGTTTACTGAAGGATGTGCATGTTGGGTGAGCGGGCCAAATGTCTGTTGCTGAGAATGCGGGCACTCTGGAAGCGGCGCCAGCTCGACCGCGATCTGCGCGACGAAATGGCCTTCCATTTGGCTATGCGCGAGCAGAAGCTGCGCCCGGTTTTTGGCGACGAAGCACGCTATGCCGCCCGCCGAGCATTCGGCAACACGGCGGGAATCGAGGAGGAAACGCGGATGCTGTGGACCTTTCGATGGCTGGAGCAACTGGGGCAAGATCTGCGATATGCGGCGCGCTCTTTCCGCAAGAGCCCGGCGATGACGGCGGTGGTGGTGCTCTCGCTGGCGCTGGGCATTGGGGCAAACACGGCAATCTTCAGCCTCATCGATGCCGTGTTGTTGCGCATGCTGCCGGTTGCGGCGCCGCAGGAGCTTCTTCAGGTGCAGAGGGAGGCGGGTCCGGGAGCCGGCTCGAACAGCTTTACGTACCCCCTCTGGGAAGCGATCCGCGACCGCCAGGATGTATTTTCTGTAGCCTTCGCCTGGAGCGCGGGACAATTCGACATGGCGGGCGGGGGGGCAGTACAGAATGTGGACCAAATCTGGATTACAGGCGACTATTTCTCCGCCCTGGGGGTAAACCCTGCCGCGGGGAGGCTGATTACGAACTCCGATGACCGGCGCGGCTGCGCGCCGGTTACGGTGCTGAGCTACGGGTTCTGGCAGTCACACTATGGCGGGTCGCCTGAAGTTCTGGGTAAATCCATTTCTCTGAATCATCAGTTGTTCCAGGTGATTGGAGTGAGCGCCCGGGGTTTCACCGGGGTTGATGTCGGTTCGAAGTTCGATGTCGCGGTTCCGGCATGCGCCAGCGCGGTGTTTGACCGCAAAACGTCGCGCCTGGAGGCCCGCTCGTGGTGGTGGCTGGCCGTAATAGGCCGCGCGAAGCCGGGCTTGACCCAGGAGCAGGTGAGAGCGCGGCTGGCGGTGCTTTCTCCAGCGATCATGAGCGCGGCCGTGCCGTCCAACTGGGATGAAAAGAGCCAGCAGAGGTTCCTGAAGACAAAGCTGATCACGGCGCCGGCCGGCAATGGGGTTTCCTATCTGCGGCGAAAGTTCACCGACCCGCTGAATGTCCTGATGGCAATTGCCGGCATGGTTTTGCTGATTGCCTGCGCCAATGTGGCCAGCCTGATGCTCGCCAGGTCAACCGCCCGAAGCCGGGAGCTGGCGACCCGCAAGGCGGTAGGCGCGTCGCGGAGCCGTCTCGTTCGCCAGCTCTTGACGGAATCGCTGCTGCTTTCGTGCCTGGGCGCAATCCTGGGGCTGCTGTTTGCGCGCTGGGGAAGCCTGCTGCTGGTTGGGCGCCTCTCGACCTGGAGGAACAGCGTTTACCTTGACCTGCGGCCTGACAACCGCGTGCTGGGCTTTACTCTCGGAGTGGCGCTTCTGACCGGGATTCTGGTGGGATTGATGCCGGCGCTGCGCTCGACCAGGATTCCCCTGATGGCGGCAATGAAATCGGGCGCGCTCGGAGGCGAGCAGCGGCGACTGCGTTTCCGGGCGGGAAAATGGATTGTAGCCGCGCAGGTGTCGCTCTCGCTGGTGCTGCTCATCGGCGGCGGCCTTTTGTTGCGCAGTTTCACCAGGCTGCTGGCGCTCGATATTGGATTCGACAGAAGCAATGTACTGCTGGTGAGCACGGACCTGGCCACTGCACACATCCCGGCCGAGCGGATGCCGCAGGTTTACGAGCAAATTGATTCACGATTGAAGGCGGTGCCCGGCGTGCTTTCGGTGGCGCGCTCTTTTACAACTCCGCTGAGCGGCCGCGGCTGGAACAACTTTGTTTCGGTCGATACACCGAATCCGCCGAAAGGCGAGCAGGCGCTGACATGGTTTAACTTCGTTTCCCCCGATTATTTTGTGACCATGCGAACCGCGGTGGTAGCCGGCCGAAGCTTCGACGCTGGCGACACCAACAAATCGGCGCAGGTTGCCATCATCAACCAGACGATGGCAAAGCGGTTTTTCCCGGGCATGAATGCGCTGGGCAGGCAGTTACGCGTGCTCGGCGAAAAAGATGAGCCTGGGCCGCCCATACAGATTGTTGGCGTGGTGAAAGACGCAAAATATGACGAGGTGCGGGAGGAAATGTCAGCGACCGCATTTTTCCCGATTGACCAGATGCCGGAACGCGGTGTGCAAGAAAACTATGCGTTGCGCACAGCGCTCCCCCCGGCAGACGTAGTCACTGCAGTGCAGCGGGCAGTGGCCGGCGTGAATGGCGATATCCCGCTCGAGTTTCATACGCTGGCGCGGCAGGTGGAAGATGACCTAATTGAGGAGCGGTTGCTGGCGACGCTTTCCGCATTTTTTGGAGGGCTTGCGCTCCTGCTGGCGATGATCGGCCTTTACGGCGTGCTCAGCTACCTGGTGACGCAGCGGCGGGCCGAATTTGGGATCCGCACGGCATTGGGCGCGAAGCCGCTTTCCATCCTTCAACTCGTCATGCGAGATACGCTGGCGGTGGTGGGAGCCGGCATTATGGCGGGGCTGCTCATTTCATTCTGGGCGGTGAAGCTGTTGCAGAAGATGCTATTCAGCTTGACGGCCCACGACGCCTTCACCACCCTGGGGGCGGTGGGAATCCTCGCTGCCGTCGGCCTGGTTGCCGGATTCGTTCCCGCGCGGCGAGCCGCTCGTGTGGATCCCATGGTTGCGCTGCGCTGCGAGTAAGCACCAGGGAAAATGGTTGACTTACGTTCACAGCAGGAGACACGGAGAACGCGCGTTCAGAGTGACTCTTGCGGTGGGTGTGCCCGCTTGGGCAGCTCGATTCGGAAGGTCGTGCCCCGGCCGGGGTTGCTTTGCACGGTGATGCTGCCGCCATGATCGCTCACCACCGACTGCACGATGGCGAGGCCGAGGCCGGTTCCGTGCAGCTTGCTGGTGTAGTACGGGGTGAAGAGGCGGCTGCATTCTTCGGGCGTCATGCCGGCTCCGGTATCGCTTACCTCAATGGTGACGGCTGATTCGCCGCAATGAGTGCGCAACCGGAGGGCGCCGCCCTGGGGCATGGCGTCAATAGCGTTGAGCAGCAGGTTGGAGAGGGCGCGGTGCAGCAGCGCAGGGTCAGCTTCCGCCATGGGCTGCGCAGGATCGAGTTGCAGTTCCACCGCAATGGGCTCGCCGGCGGCGCGAAGCTGGGCTCCGTGGGTTTTCACCGCCTGCCGCACAATTTCGTTGATGGCTGCAGGCTCGAGTTGAGGCCTGGGCATCTTCGAGAAATCGCTGAAGCGGCCGACGATGGTGCGCAGGTTCTGCAGTTCGGCCAGCAGCGTGGCGGTGCTCTCTCGGAAAATTTCGTCGAACTGGCCGGGATGCGATTCGCGGGCGCGCACCATGTTCTCCACCGTAATCTGCAGCGGAAACAGCGGGTTCTTGAGCTCATGGGCAAGGCGGCGCGCCAGCTCGCGCCACGCCGCCACACGCTCGGCCTGAACCAGCCGCTCACGCTGGCCGAGGAGCTCGGCGGTCATATGGTTGAAGGCGCGAGCGAGCTGCCCGAGTTCGTCACTCGAGCCCGCGTCGACTCGCGCCCCGAGGTCGCCTTCGGCCACGCGAGCCGCACCCGCCGCAAGCTGTTCCACCGGTCGCGTTACGCGCGCGGCAATCCAGCCGCTTGTCAGTACGGAGAGCACGATTCCAAGCCCCCCCACGAGCAGCGCGACGGACAAAATGTGCTGCTCCATTCGCGCCAGCTCCTGCCGTGAAGTGGAAATGGCAAGCACAGCCAGCACTTCGCCCGTGGCCGCCTTCAGCGGCACAACGTGCAGCGCGCGATTCCGCTCGATCGCTTCCGCATCATCGCCGCTGCGAGCCGCCTGCACTGCGAGGTTCTCGAGCGGCGTAGCCGTCCCGCCCGGCGCCAGCTCCTGCGGGCCGATAACGAGCTGCGCCTGGGTATCGGCCGGAATCGCCAGCCCGGCAATGAACTGCGGGTCGAGCCGCACGCCGCCTACTACATACACGGGTTGGTCGCCTGCCGCAGCGCTGCGGACGGCGAAGATGCCCAGCTCCGATGCATTCGGCAGGTTTTGGCGGCGCAGCGAGGCCCCGGAGGCGGTGAGGCGGGAAAGAAGCGGCGCCCACTCATCGCGATATCCAAATCGCGCCGGGAACTCCGCGGAGGAGAGAATCGCACCGTCGCGCGAGAGCAGCTCGAGGAAGTCAAGGCGGTGAACGGGCGCGAGCAGCGCGGCTTCGCCGAGGTAGGCGCCGGTGCGGGCGCGCGCTTCGTCCAGCGCCATGCGGCGCACCGCTTCCGAGCGGGCGACGGACGTAACCCGGCTGACCACGTCATCGCCGGCACGGGCGAACTCCCGCTCGAACTGCAGCGCAATGGAAGCACTGCGCGCGTGTTCCTGCCGCTCGAACCCCGCACGGGCGATGGCAACCATGGCGATGGAGATGGCAAGGGTACTGAGCACCGTAGCGGCGGCGAGCACGACAAGCAACTTGTTGCGAAAGCTCACGTCAGGCGCTCCGACCGTTCATTTCACAGAGTCCTCGAGCCATACTTCGTCGAGGCGCCAGCGGCCGTCGCGCCGTGCCGCCCAGTCGTGCACCCGCGGGCTCAGCGCCCAGGCTGCGCCGGCGTGCACAATCGGCACAATCCAGGTGCCGGCCAGCATGCTCCGCTCAGCCTGCCAGGCAGCGGTCAGTGACGCATCCTGAAATTGCGGCCGCGGCCGGCGAAGCAACTCCGCCGCAGTCACCAGGGCCGCGCCGGGATCCGCCGAGCCCAAAGGAACCGCGGTTATAGCAGCGTCAGCGCGGCGCAAGTCGGCTGTGAGTTGCACGTCAAAACCTGCGTCGCGGGCATTCAGCACGATGCGTTCGGCTACCAGGCGAAGTTGAGCATCGCCCGACGCCGCAACCGCAACCGTTATGGGCGCGCCGGCGCGTGCCTCGGCGCGAAGTTGCCGGGCACGAGCTTCATCGTTTGCACCGCGGAAAAGGAATTCGTAACCGGAGATCCAGTTCGGCAAGACCCCCCAGGCAGGCTCGGCGGCGCCCTGCAGCAGGATTCCGGCAATGGTGGCGCGATCAGCGGCCAACGAGAAAGCCTGCCGGACACGCTCATCGGCCACCGCTGCGGAATTCTCCGAGAACACGAGCGCAACGAGTTTCGCAGGGGCCGAAGCGCTGACGCGCACTCCTGAGATGGGCTGCCCCGGCGATGCTTCCACCACGTCAGCGCGGCCAAGCTGCAGCGCCAACTGCTGGTCCCGAAGATCCTGGTGCATGGTGATCTCGATGGTGTCGAGGTATGGCCGGCCTGCCCAGCAACCCTCGAATGCAGTGAAGACTGCCCGGCTGCCCGGCTGCCACGAACTGAGGCGAAATGGCCCGGTACCCTCGAGCGCTCCCGCACTCGAGCGATGCGAGATGGCAGCCGAAGGCGATGCCATTTGCGCGGCGAGTTCCGGGTGGGGAGCATCGCATTCCACAACCACCGACTCGCCCGCCCCGCCCGACTCCAGCAACCCGGGCTGTTCGGAAAGCGGCCGCGGCTCGAATAACGACGCCCGGCAACCGGGAACCACCGCGGTCAGCGAGGCTGCCGCAGCGGCGGCGGTTAGGGGCTCGCCGCTATGAAACTTTACTCCCGGGCGCAGGCGGAACTGCCACCGGCGGAACCCGGCATCGCTTGACCAGGAGAGCGCCAGCCCGGGCTCGAGGCCGCCATTGTCATCGGCCATGACCAGCGTGTCGAATACCAGCGAAGCAAGGCTTCCGGCGTTTCCGGCAGTGAATTCGGCGCCTGCTCCGGTGAGGGAAAAACTTCCCGCCTGCCCCGCATCGGGGGCGGCGCCAAGGAACACGCGCAGTGTGCCGCCGTAATGGGGCCGCGTGGCTGCTCCGGCCCAGCCGGCCAGCAGCAAAGCCGCTGCGCTACTCGTGGCAAGCAGCCGTAATGCTGTAGGCTTCATAATTTCCTGTCTGGAGATTGCGTGCCACCGCGGTCACCGAGTTCCGGTCAGGCGCGCTCCACAGTTCGACCACCGGCCCGGAAAACTCTACGGGATCGGAAACGGGCTCCCTGGCTTCGCTGTAGGCACGAAGGGCGTCAGGCCGGCCGTAATCTTCCGCGCCTCCCGCGAGGATGAGATCGGCGCCGCAGGCACGCAGCGCCTGGATGCCGCTTCCCCAGGGGTGCGCACCGGCACAGGACGAAGAGCCTTCTGCGGGGCACTCGCCTCGCTTGACGGCCGCGAAGACCCACTGCGAGCGCTCGCCAAAGACCGCCGCAGAATAGAAGGGCGCAACTCTCTCTCCCGGCACAAGTACACCGGTAAAGAAATTCCGTGCGGCATTGTAGAACGCGCTCACTGCACCGCTCCCGGAGGTCAAAGCCCAGGGATCGTCGGAATCGCGGCAAGTCACGGTGAGTGGCGCAAGCGAAGCCGAGCTGCACACGGTTCCGGGCAGGTATGCCTCCAGGCCATCCGGGCGAATTGCCAGGCGGCCGCGGAGATCACGCGGCATGGAATGGTGAGGCGTGACTTCAGCGGAAGCGATGGACTCCCATCCCGAAGGCTGGCGGCCGTAGGTTGTAATCCGGTCCTGATCTAGCACTACCAGCGTCTGCGGGTTGAGCATTTGAGCATCGAGCACCGGCAGCTCCTGGCGCACCAGCAAGGCCTTTTGCAGCAGCAACACGGTGGTCGCGGCGCTGTTCGAAACCGGCTTTCGCGGCGCTGTGAGCAGCGCCACCTGGACTTCTCCTTTTGCATCCGCAGTCTCAGCCGCAAACACCGTTTCGCGCGCGTTCTCCGAAATGGTGACTCTTACGTCATAGGCCGCGCCGGCCCGAGTGCTTGGGCGCGCGCCGGCAAGCCGCAACTGTTCCATGAGTGCGTTGGAAAAATCGGCCAGGGCTTGCGGTGAAACCCGGGCCAGGTTCTCGAACGTGAGGCTCACCGGGCTCTGGCCTGTGATTCCAACTACTCTGCGCGTCAGTTGCTGCGCAACGCCGGCCCACTCGGGCGGCGCCTGCTGGGCACTACCGGCGGGCAGCATCGCAGCGAACAGAAACATGGCCGCTATTTTGTGCATGAGAACCGGGCGCATTATAGCTTTTGCCGAAGAACAATCGAAAAACTGCTCCGACGATCAACTCCTCGATCAGCAGCGCCAGCGAGAGGGAAAACACCAGGCCTGCTGCGGCTATCGTAAGCGCCATCATGCTTGTCATCGTGTGCTCCTCATACGTGCTGAATGGCTGAGTGGCTTGGTGGCTGTTTCGAACATTGGCGCCGCGCTCCATCACCGGTTTCAGTTGCCTGCCGGAGCTTGTGCCGTTCCGGCATCAGCCGCCAGCACGGCTGCGCCGCCGAACACCTGCGCCACCTGCGCATCGCGCTCTCCGCGAATCATCACTACATCGCCCGTGCGAACCATGGTGAACAACTGCTCGAGGTCGGACTTCGCCATGCGAATGCACCCGTGCGAGGCCGCCTTGCCGATGGAACGCGGCGCGTTCGTTCCGTGAATCCCAAATCCTTTTTTGCTGAGGCCGATCCAGCGCGTTCCCAGCGGGTTTTGCGGACCCGGTGGAACGACCTGGCCGGGATGGTAGTAGGTGGGGTCAACCAGCCGGCTCACAACCCTGAACTCGCCGGTGGGGCTCGGGGTGCTTTCGGTTCCAACCGCCACGGGAAAAGTGCGAACCACCCTGCCTGAATCGATCAAGGCCAGCCGGCGATCCGGAATGCTGACCAGCACGACAACGTTGCGCCCGGCGCTCGATTCCGTTACCGCGTTTTCCTTCGGTTGCGCCTCTGCCGCTTCTATTGCGATCAGCACCGCAACCAAGGCCAGCGCTGCCCGGTTGCCCGCCGCTTCGAGTGCTCGCCTCATCCTCTCCACAGCTCACCTCCGCTCACAATGACGAGTTGCAGGCAAAAGACCAGGAGACAGCCATTCAAAAGAAAAGAGTTGGATGGGGGTGGTGTGACAAGAACGTTTTCAGCGTGTCAATGGCGACACGGTGCCCGCTTCAAAGCTGAGAAAGCAGTGGCGCCTGTTCCAGCCGGGGGGGCCGGACCCGTCTCCAGCAATGTTCCGCAGTCCGGCACTTTCCAATTGCCTCGTGCATCCAATGAATTTCATGCCTGCAACATATTTGTGTATTCACGCGCATTTTTATCAGCCACCGCGTGAGAATCCGTGGCTTGAGGCGGTCGAGGGGCAGGATTCGGCCTACCCTTACCATGACTGGAACGAGCGGATAACGGCGGAGTGCTATGCGCCGAACAGCGCGTCGCGAGTGCTTGACCCGGATGGCCGCATTGTTGAGATCGTCAACAACTACAGCCAGATCAGCTTCAACTTCGGCCCAACCCTGCTCTCGTGGATGGAACAGGGAGCGCCACGAGTGTATGCCGCCATTCAGGAAGCTGACCGTGTGAGCGCCGCGCGATTTTCCGGGCACGGGTCGGCCATTGCGCAGGTGTACAACCACATGATCCTGCCTTTGGCGAATCGTCGCGACAAGGTGACGCAGGCGCTCTGGGGCATTGCGGATTTTGAACGCCGGTTCGGGCGGCCGCCGGAAGGCATGTGGCTGGCCGAAACCGCCGCTGACATCGAGACGCTGGAAGTGCTGGCGGAGCTTGGTATCCGCTTCACTATCCTGGCGCCGAACCAGGCAGCACGAGTGCGGCCGCTCGCCGGCGAGGAAGACTGGCAGGATGTGAGCGGCGCACGGATTGATCCAACCCAGCCATACGTGCAGCGGCTGCCTTCCGGTCGTGAGATCAGCCTGTTTTTCTACGACGGCCCCATATCGCGCGCTGTGGCTTTCGAGGGCCTGCTCTCAAACGGCGAACGGTTCGCGGATCGGCTGATGAGCGGGTTTTCCGAGCAACGCGACCGCCCGCAGCTCATGCATATCGCCACCGACGGCGAAACCTACGGCCACCATCATCATTACGGCGACATGGCTCTGGCCTACGCTCTGCACCATATCCAGGAGAACCAACTGGCCACGGTTACAAATTATGGCGAGTTTCTGGAGAAATTTCCCGCGCAGTGGGAAGTTGAAATCGAGGAGAACACGTCCTGGAGCTGCGCGCACGGCGTGGAGCGGTGGCGCTCCGATTGCGGCTGCAACGGCGGGCATGCGGGCTGGAACCAGCAGTGGAGGGCGCCCCTGCGCAGCGCGTTCGATTGGCTGCGCGACGAAATTGCCTCGCGATTCGAGTCAGCTGCCAGCGCTTTGCTGGGAAACGCATGGCAGGCACGCGACCGCTACATTGAGGTGGTTCTGGAACGCACGCCGGAAAACATCACCGCGTTCCTGCGGAGCCAGTCAGGCCGCGAACTGGAGCCTGGGGAACGCGTACGTGCCTTGAAGCTGCTTGAGATGCAGCGGCATGCCATGCTCATGTACACCAGTTGCGGCTGGTTCTTCGACGAGCTTTCCGGAATCGAAACCACACAGGTCATCGCCTACGCCGCCCGCGCCATCCAGCTCGCCGGCGACCTGTTTAAAGCCGATCTGGAGCAGCCGTTCCTGCGGCACCTGCAGGCAGCCAACTGCAATGTTGCGGCGCACGGCAACGGGCGCGAAGTGTACCTGCGCTTTATCAAGCCCATGGCGCTGAAGCTGGCGGATGTGGGCGCACACTTTGCCATCAGCTCGCTGTTCCAGCGCCACGCAGGAACCGCGCCCACTTACTGTTATTCCGTTGCGCGCCTCGATTACAACCTTACACAGGCAGGCAGGGCGAGGCTC
Organism: Acidobacteriota bacterium; assembly: GCA_019236695.1. Lineage (GTDB taxonomy): Bacteria > Acidobacteriota > Terriglobia > Terriglobales > Acidobacteriaceae > JAFAIN01. The sequence goes on from JAFAIN010000154.1 coordinate 42,086, forward strand.
GCGCTGGGGCAGGCGCTGGTGAGCTCGCGCGTGACTGAGGAATCCGATTGCGTGATGTTTGCGGTGCTGCATTTTGGCGACAACAACCTCACCGCAGGTGTCGCCAAAGCCTGCGACGCAGCACGCTACCAGCAGCTTGTGACTGAGAGCACGGCGTCATTCGACAGGTTTGACCTGCCCGGAACCGTGCGGCTCCTCGACCGCTATTTTGCCGCCATGAACTATTCGCTGCGTTCGCTGTTCCGCGATGAGCAGCGCAGAATCGTCAACATCATTATTGAACGGGTGCTGGGAGAGGCGGAAGCCAGTTTCCTCAACATCTATAACCAGCATGCCACCATGATGCGCTTCCTGGCCGACCTGAACCTGCCCATGCCCAAGGCGCTGGAAGTGAGTGCCGAACTTGTGCTGAATGGGCGGCTCCGGCGCGAGTTCGAGTCCGGCGAGCCTGACCTGGCAAACGTGGCGACCCTGCTGGCCGAGGCGCATTCGGAACATGTGGCGCTCGATGCCGCCGGCCTGGGCTATACATTGCGCAAGGCGCTGGACCGCAACTTTGACCGGCTGCTGGAGGCGCCTACGGATCTGGGATTGTTGATCCGGCTCACCGGCATCATCGAAGCGGTTCGCAAGCTGCCTTTCGAAGTCAACCTGTGGAAGGTGCAGAACGCCTACTACGAGCTGCTGCGCAATGTGTATCCGGCCTTGGCGGCAAAGCCGGCAGCGCCTGCAGGAGGAGAAGGGGCATGGGGCGACGAATCGGCGGAGTGGATGGCGCAATTCGAGCATCTGGGGCGCCTGCTGGGTTTCGCGCTTCCTGAGGCAGTACAGCGTGCCCCGGAGCCCGCCGCAGAAGTGGTGAGCCGCTGAACTCGCCGCCCCGTCCCGGGATTCTCACTCGAATCAGGCTTCCAGCTTGACTTTCCACAGGTCTGAGTTGCCTAATGTCGGGCATGCGGGAATTACCTGCCCAGGAGAAAGCATGAACAAGGGTGACCTGATTGACCGGATCGCAACGGCATCCGGAATTACCAAAGCAGAGGCCGGCCGAGCGGTTGAAGCCGGAATAACCGCGATCACCGGCGCATTGAAAAAGGGAGAACGCGTGGCTTTGGTCGGCTTTGGAACCTTTTCTGTATCGCAGCGCAAGGCCCGGAACGGCCGCAACCCTCAGACTGGCGCAACCATCAAGATTGCGGCGCGCAAGGTGGCGAAGTTCACTCCCGGCAATGAGCTGAAGAAGGCAGTGAACCGGAAGTAAAAGGGCCCGCAACATTTTCCGCATTGGCAGGAACGGCAGGGCTTCGGCCCTGCCGTTTTGCTGTGGCGCTCTCTCGTGTGCTCCGCAACCCATATTTCCGCCACCAGGCGAGAGTCATTCCGAGCACCAACCTGAAGCCGGTTGCGACATGAAATGAACAGTGGTGCTCGTCGAGGAAACGACGTGGGTCCGGCCGCCCTCGGCCGGACAGGGCGAGCGAAGCCCGCCTGGGTTGACCTTCAATCAGGGCTCGCTCGCAAGGGACGGCGAGCGGCCTTTCAGGCCGCATGGCCGACCGAGGTCGGGTCGGCCCCACGTCACTTAGCTTCCGCCCTCGTTTTGCGCGCACCTATTTTTTTGCTTGCGGCTGGCTGGTAGCGGGCTCGGCACTGGTTTGCGGCTCCTCAACCGGCGCGGCCTCCAGCAGGGAATCAAGGCGGTAGCTTGCCTGCTCGGCGGAGGCGAAGCGAGCCGCGATGTGGCGTTCGAGCGCCCGGATTTCCTTGCCGTTTCGCCCGGCATCGCCGGCGAGCGAAAGCAGCGAAGGCAGGTGCAGCCACCATATGAAAACTTCAAAGCGCTCTCGAACCATGTAGCGCACGCCTTCGTACTCATGCAGGCCGAGCAGCCAGGCAATCTCGGGGTCGCGCACCCATGCCAGCAGGTCGTCACCGGCAATCGGAGAGGCGGAATGGCGAGCCAGAGCGGCGCGAACCATAGCAGCCGCGCGCCAGCGCTCTTCCCCGGCCAGACCGCAGCTCTCAAGTGCCAGCGCAATCGCGTGCCGCAGCCTTAAGCGATCGAATTTCTCCTGGGGTCTGCCGCGGTCGCGATCGCCGGAAGTCAGATCTGCGCCGGGCAGCTCCGGCAAAGCCGTGCAAGCAGCCTCCGCAGCCGCCCACGCCACTACCATGGCCCAGGGGGCAATCCCGGAAAGAGCACCGGCTGGCCCGGCCGGCAGCACACCGCGCGCCGCCTCAGGCCAGGGAGTGGAGAATTCCTCTTCGATAGCCGGCAACCGCTGGGCAGCCCGCAGCCGCGCAGAAAACAACCATGCAGTCCTCTGCTCGGTTGCGGCATCCACCCTGCCGCCTTCCACTTGCCGCACCTCTTCCAGGAACCGGTGCAACCGCGAAACCGCTTCCTCGACGGCGTGGGGCGCGACATCGGCATCTAAAAAATCCTTCGCTGAACAATCTCGCGATTCCGCTGTTTCCCCGGCCAGCCGTTCGAGCAGGGATGCCTCAGCCATGGAAGCAAGCGCGCTGTGCACCGGCTCAAGCTCGAGCATGCGCAGCTCATCTTCAAGGCTGCTGGCGCCCCGCCCCTGCAGGCGTTCACACAGCGGGCCCCAGCGTTCCCCCTGCAGTTCGCGCCATTCCAGAAACACATGGTAGCGGTATGCTCCCAGCTCGAGGCGCATGCCCTTTTCGGCCAATTCCGAGCTGCGATGCAAGTGTTCCAGGCCGGTAACCGCATCGCGGCAGGCGATAAAGCAGTGCGCCTCGCCTCGCAGGCCGAAGGCTTCGCCCAGGCTGCGCTGCCGCAGTTGCCTGCCATGCTCTCCCTTCCCAGCGTAGCTGGCCGACATGCGAATCCAGCCGCGAGTTTCGGCGTAGCGGTTGTTATAGATGACGAGCGCCCGGTCGCCGCCGGCCTGGTTGGAGTAGGCGAAGACGTCCTCATTCACCTGGCCGGCATCGGTGTAGAAGTCGTACAGCAGGAAATTGGCGACCTCGGCAAACAGCCATCGGCGATGGAGCAGGGGCGTAATCTCGCGCTCGTGGCGCGCCACCAGCCACTCGTCGGGCGCCTCCTCGAAGTATGAGCGGCGGTATTCCATTCCATAGCGCTCGTGAAAACCTTCGAGTTGCCCATGGCCGAACATGGGCAGCCCCGGCATGGTTGCCATCAGCACGCAACAGCCGAAGTACTTGTCGCCTTTGCCAAACTGGTCAATCGCGGTGCGCTCGTCGGGGTTGCTCATGAAGTTGACGTAGCGCTTCAGCACTTCCGGATCAAATTCCAGAGTGTTCTTCATCACGCTGCGGTAGTTGGCGTTCTCCTCGTCACGCAGCATGTTCATAAACGCGCTGTTGTACACGCGGTGCATGCCGAGCGTACGGACAAAATAGCCCTCGAGCAGCCAGAATGCTTCCGCCAGCAGCAGCGTGCCCGGGGCTTCCACGGCCACGCGATCCACCACCTCGCGCCAGAACTCCTGCGGCATGGCGGCATCGAACCGGGCGCGCGTAAGGCCGTGCTCGGCGCGCGAAGCAATGGCGGAGCCGCTGCCCGGCTCAGGGAACCACAGGCGCTGGTAATGCTTGCGCGTCAGCGTCATGGCGGCATCGAAGCGAATGATCGGGAACTGCCGGGCCACGTGAAGGATGGCTTGAATCACCGCTTCGCGCACCTGGGGATTCAGATAATTCAACTGGGCAGTGTCGTTCCAGGGAAAACTGGTGCCGTCATTGCCGTGGTAGATGAATCGCGTGTCGCCGGTCCAGCGGTCGCGCCGAAGGAAGACTACAGCGGCATCCGTGCGGTCGTAGTAATGATCCTCTACCCTGATCTCCACGCGGCCATCGCTGGAAACGTCGGGGCCATTGAATGTGTACGCCGGGAATGGCGGATGATCGAGCTGGATAAACCACTCCGGATGCTCGATGAGCCAGCGCGAATCGATGCCCATGTGGTTGGGAACCATGTCACTGGCCAGGCGAATGCCGCGGGCGGCAGCCCGGTCGCGCAGGTTGCGGTAGGCGGCCTCTCCGCCAAGATCGTCGGCAATGGCGTAATCGTAGAGCGAGTAGGCCGAGGCGCCCGCCTCAGGGTTTCCGGTGAGCTGCTTGATGCGTTGGGAAGCGCGGCTTCGCTGCCACACGCCGATGATCCAGACAGCGTTAAAGCCGCGGCGCGAGAAGCTGTCGAGCTCCTCATCGGGAACCTCGTCGAGCCGGTGAATGCCGCACGAGTAGCGGCGGCTGAGCTGGTGCAGCCACACGTAGGCGCTCTTGGCGATCATGACGGTGCGCGGCATCCACTCAATATCGGCGCTGAAGGCTTCGTACTCATGCTCGGCCGCGGCTTCGAAATGGGGAATGGCAGCCGCGCTGGAATCGCCGGTGGCGCCGCCCCCAAACGGCGCGCCCGCCGCCGGCGGATGGAACTGCATCCAGATGGCGACCTCTTCTTCCTGCAGCACGCCGGCCGCGATCGCCAGGCGCGTGATGAAGTCGCCCAGCAGCGGCGGCCATTTCCGGCGGATGAATTCCAGTTGCCCCGACAGCGAGTTGGGCGAAGCCAGCGCGGGGGCCCGCAGCAGATCAAAAACATTCTGATCTTCCGGCCCGAAGCGCGGGCGGGTTTCAAAATAGGCGCGCAGCAACTCGGAAAGGCGCGGGTAGGCGGTTGCGCGCGCAAGCTCGGAGTCGTCAAACAGCTCCTGGTGGCGGCGGAACGCCGGATTGGCGTTGGCCAGCCACAGGAAGAACGCCTCTTCCAGCGCGACGGCACGATGCGGCGTCGCGCCGGTTGCGCCTTCCATCCACTCGGCCGGCGACTGCGCGCCGCGGTACACGGCAACCGAAGGGAACTGGGTGGCGAATTCCAGCAGCAGCCTGTCAAGGGCCTGCCGGCCCAGGCGGCGCTCGAGAAAAGCCAGCGCATCGGTTATGGCGGAAGAGTCGCGCTGCTCGCGGTACTGTGCGAGTACGAGGTGGAGGGCTTCATCAATCAGCCCCATGGCATTGAGCGAGCCGGCATGCACCGCGAGTTCAGGGTGCGCGGCCGAATTGCGAACCTGGTTGATGCGGCGGGCGAATTCGCGGGCCGCCGGAAGGTTGGCGAATATGGCGGCGCCGTCGGTCGAGAACAGCACATCGTCAAAGCCGTAGCGGTCCCGCGCCGCCCGTGAGATGTGCAGCTCAAACATAGTCCAGCACTATCGTACCTGTTTCGCAGCGGAGAGGCGGCAGGCTAGCTTGCGCTTCGCGCCGATCGCGCCGAGGGTGTTCCGTCATCCCCCGCGGCTGCTTCGCGGGCGTGCCGCAGGATGTACCTGCCGTTCGACATAAGAAACCGCGCCAGCCGGGCCGCTACCCGCTCCAAAAGAACTCGGTCTTCGATGCTGAGGGCTCTGGCGCACCCGCTTGCAACCGTGATGACCCCGAGCACGCGCGTTCCAATCCGGATGGGAACCTGGTAGCCGCCCGAAATGGTCGGAACGGAGGGGGCCAGGCGGATTTCGACGACCTCATAGTGGCGGCCATCGCACAGGAGGGCCGCGGCGCGCTCCAGCGGCAGCGCACCGGCAGTGCGATGCGGGTGGCGCAGCTCGCCCTCCACGGCATTCAGGATATCGCGCGCAGAACGATAGGTTTTCACGAGGTCCCCGGGCCCGCAACAGAACGGACACAAGATTCGGAACGCAGAACAGTCTAGTGCGGGGCGAATGAGCCGTGCAAATCTGAAATATAATTTTGAGACGAGAAAGTTATCTTCAGGCTTCCATTACTTTGTACACTTCCACTTTCAGATTTCACATTTCTCACCCCGGCGATTACGATGTTCTTCGGTTTTCGGAATCTCACTCATTCGGAGGAAGGCAAAGATGAAGAAGTTGCTGATCAGCATGGCGGTCTGGGCGGCGGTTGCAACCTTCTGCCTGGGACAGGCACAGAGCGGAGGCGGCGAACACCAAGGCATGCCCGGCATGTCGCACGGCTCAATGTCGGGAGGCGACACGGGCGCTGCCATTACCAAAATTGAGCGCGGCTGGGAAGCTGCCATGGCGAAGAAGGATGATGCTGCGGTCGCAAGTTACATTGCCGATAACTGGGTCGCGGTTGGACCTGATGGTTCAAAAGAGAGTAAGGCCCAGTTCCTTTCGGAAGTGAAGAGCGGGCAATACGCCGACATGAAAATTGACAGCGTTGAAGTGAACGCGATGGGCAACATTGCGGTGGCTACTGGCAAAGCGCACGATCCAACCGGCAAGTACGCCTACATGGACGTCTTTATGCGCCAGGGGGGAACGTGGAAGGCAATCGCCTCCCAGATCGGCAAGATCGGCTAACAGGCGTAGAGGTTCACAATCGAGGCACCGAGGGTTAGGGGGAGTTTGATTCGAATTGCGTGGTCTTTGGTGACTCCGTGTCTCCGTTGTGAACAGGATTGTTATTCAGGAGAGGCCGTATTTCTGCAGGCGGCGGTAGAGTGCGCTGCGGCTCAGGCCGAGCGCATCGGCGGCCTGGCTGATGTTGCCTCCATAGCGGGCCAGCGCCTTCTTGATGAGAAAGGCTTCTACATCCTCCAGGCTCATTTCCTCGAGGCGATGGCCGGCATCCCGAGTGCGCAGCGCGAGGTCGGCTGGCCGTACCTGTGCACCTTGCGCCATAAGCACCGCGCGTTCAATGGCATGATCGAGCTCGCGAACGTTGCCCGGCCATGAGTGATCCAGCAGCGCCTGCATGGTTGCCGGCTCAAAGCCCGTAATGGTCTTGCGGTAACGCTGCGCATACTGCCGCAGGAAGTGCGTAGCCAGCAGCGCAATGTCCTCGCGCCG
>JAFAIN010000272.1 GCA_019236695.1 Acidobacteriota bacterium
AAGGAATGAATGCCGATCTCGCAGTGCTTGAGGCCGATCCGGCCGGCGACGCCACGGCCTTTGCGAAAGTCCGCCAGGTCATCCGCAATGGCAAGTTGATTTATTCCAGGCACTAGCCGCCCGCCCCGGTCATTCTGAATGACGCGCAGCGGCTGAAGGATCTGGGAGCCCGCTCAACCGGCCGCGAACGGTTGGCCGTCTTCCCGCGCCCTTGGCCCAACGCCTTCCCTCAGCCTGGGCTCCGGCGCGGTCGTTCGACAATTCCGCAGTTCCGCAATTCGGCAATGTTCCGCCAACTGCCTTCAGCGGTTCGAGGCTGCTTTGCGCGGCGCGCTGTCCGGTACTTTGGTAAAGAGGCTGCATGCCCTGAAAACCCGGTGAAAACCCAAAGCGGCTCACGGCTTTGAATCTTGCTGCGGCTCGGAGTCTCCCGCGTGAACGGCGGCGCTGCCGTCCAGGCCTAATTGAGGCGCAATGGTTCTCATGGCTGCTATGCAGAAAGCGATGTGCTCTTCCAGTTCGATGCCGAGCTCTTCGGCGCCCTGAATGATGTCGGCGCGGTTTACGCTGCGGGCGAAGGCCTTGTCCTTCATCTTCTTTCTTACGGATGGGGCCTCGACTTCGGCCAGCGACTTCCCGGGCTTGACGAGAGCAGTAGCCGTGATGAAGCCGGCCAGTTCGTCGCAGGCGAATAGCGCCTTTTCCATAAATGATTCTCTCGTCACCCCGGTGTAAGGCGCATGCGAGAGAATGGCGCGCCGAATATCGTTCGGCCATCCGCGCTCTTCCAGGATGCGGCTGCCCATAAACGGATGCTCCTGCTCGCTCGGCCAGCGTTCGTAATCGAAGTCGTGCACCAGGCCGGTGATGGCCCATGTCTCCTCGTCGCCTCCGAGCTTGCGGGAATACGCGCGCATGCACGCTTCCACCGCCAGCGCATGCTTGCGCAAACTTTCCGACTGCGTGAACTCAGTTAGTAAACTCCACGCGGCTTCGCGATTGATCGTGGTTTCAGCCAATGCCGTGCTCTCTTTTCCTCAGGTTTGTCCAGTACCTTGCGAAATAATAATTGACAGAGAAACCGTGGTGCTCCAAATTGAGACTGCAGGCGTGCAATGTTCAAAGTGGAACATGGCACGCGCTGCGGGGCCGCATAATCGCGGCTCCCGGATGCAGGCAGCCAAGCTCTGGCGGCGTCATCCGCACAACTCGGAATGGCTACGACCCTTGCCCCAGTTGACTCCCGGGAAGTGGTTCGTTGTGATCGTTGTCAACTCGTCCAATTCCGAACCAACAACAATCTTTGCCGGCGCTGCAAGGTTTCGCTCGATCCCGAAGAGCGCGAGCTCCCGGCCGTTCCGGTGCTGGCGCGGCCCGCCGCACCGCCGCCACGCCGCCCGCATCTGCAGGTTGCCGTGGCCATTCGAACGCTGCGCCAGCGCAGCGGCCTCAGCCAGCGGCAACTCGCTGCCCGCATGAATGTGCCCCGAACGTACGTTTCCAAAATCGAAAATGAAAAAGCCACCCCAACCCTTTCCTCGCTGGAACGGCTGGCAACTGCCCTCGAAGTCCACATCAGCGACCTGCTGAATGGCGGCATTCGCACGCGCGAGGACGATATTCGCGAGTTGATGGCCGACGACTTCGTCGCCGAGATCATCCCTTACGTCAGCCGGCTGAACGGAATGCAATGGGCAAGCATTCTGGGCCAGGTGCGTGATCTGACTCTGCACCCACGGAGAACTGCATAAAAGCATTTCGAAATTTGAAATTGGGAAATTCCGAAATTTAACGGGGCTCGCGGCCGCCGCCCTTCGCGGGCCCCCCAAAAAAGTGTCATTTCGAGTGCCTGATTCTGGTGCGAGAAATCTGCATTCCTTCCCGGCCGCGCGAAATGCAGATCCCTCCCCTGCGGCACGCTCAGGGTCGGGATGACAACTGGACGCGCAGCCTGTACTACGGCATATAGAACAGGCTCAACCGCGGCAGGCCCCACTGTTCCAGCAGTTTTTTTCTCACGTATTGCCGGTGCAGTTGCTCAATCTGAGCGGCGATCATTTTCCGGCGATATCCCGCGAGCTCACGGTCTGCCTGCTCGCGAACCGCAAGCAGTTCCGCCTCAGGCGTGGCCCCGAGCAATGCGGCATCGATTTTTTCCTCCACCACGGTGAGCCTTCGTTCCGCATCCTCCAGGTTTGTGGTCCCGGCCCTGCACTGCTCGGCTATGTCGAGCAGGGTTCGTGAAGCCGCCATGATGGCATCGCAAACTGTGGCAGGCGCGATGCCGGCTGCAGTTTTCTCCAACTGCATTCGATTGCGATCGAGATATGCGGCGACGCTCGCCGGGTCAAAGCCGGCGGGGTCCTGCGGCGGGGCCGCGGCGGCACGCTCTCCCCCCACGGCTGCTTCCTTCATCTGGTCGGCGGCCTGCAACACCGCCTGCGAACAGTAGGCCAGCGAGTTTACCTTCTGGAACATGCGCCGGCGGCCGTGGAATTTCTCGAACGCGGCGTCAATGCCCCGCAGAACCGCTTCCAGCGGTATGCCGGCATCTTTCCACGTCTCAATCAGCGCCCAGTCAAGCGTCGAGAGCAGCAGCGCCGCCCCCCGTGTGCGCTGGAAGTGCTCCTCGATCTCGGTGAAGTAATTGAAGTAATTCTGCAAGCAGAAACAATAAAACAACCGAAGGCCCGCGAGGCTCGGTATCCGGATAAGACTTTTAACATTCGGCGCGCTTTTGCGTTCGACCGGCACTTCGAGCAATACGGGTTCGACCTGATCTGATGGGGAGCAAAAAGCACGGCGGCTATTGCGCCCGGTACGGTTCGCGCAGGTAGCGTCGAGCCAGTTGGGCACTGGGGGTCGAGGTGTCGCCCGCCAGGGCTGCCTGGTATTGCTTCACTGCCTGGGCGCGCTCATGCATGGCATCGTGCATCTCGCCGGCCGAAAGCGCGCAGCGCTGGCGAATGTCGGGATCCAACCGGGGCAGGCTCAGCGCGTCCTCGAAGGCGGCTGCCGCGTCTCCGTAGCGACTGCGGCCGCGCAGCATCTCGCCCAGGCCGTAGTACGCGAACTCGAGCCGCGGTTCATGGAAACGGCCGTGGCGGCCTTCCGCAACCAACCCCTCAAAGCTGTCGAGAGCATCCTGGTTGCGCCCCATGTCCTTGAGCAGGTTCGCCTCTTCCAGGGCAAACAGAAAATTGCGCGGATATGCCGCCGTTACGGTGCGCACAAGCGCCAGCGCTTCCTCGTACTTCTGCTCGCGGCGCAGGAACAGCGCCAGGGCAATCTTTGCATCTACGCTGGCCTCGCCGTTTCCCTCGGCCGCCTCGCGCAGCAGCTTTAATCCTTTCTCCTTGCTTCCGGTAAACCCAATCATCGATGCCGCCACCTTGACCGCCCAGGGCAGGCTGCCGGCGATATAGGTGTGCATTCCTACGATCATGCGGGCATCCGTGTTCGCCGGGTCGAGTTCCATTACTCGCTGGTGATCGCGGCGGGCTGCCATCGCGCTGCGCAGGGAAGCAAACCAGGAACGCTCAATCAGCGCCTGGTATGTAGCGATGATTCCTTTGGTCACGCCGCGGTCATAAAGCGCCGCCTCGTCACTGGGGTTCCTGGCAAGGCGTTCATTGCTCACATCCACAGCACGATCACCCAGCCGCTTGATTTCCGCGGCCACGCCTGGATCGATTGCGGCCTGTTTCTTCAGGGCCAGGAATTTGTCGCTCGCATACAGGCTGGTGTTCAACGCCCCCGTACGGTTGAGCTGCGCAAACAGGAGCGTGTTGAGCAGGTGATT
>JAFAIN010000273.1 GCA_019236695.1 Acidobacteriota bacterium
GAACCGGTTAATTTCCTGGGGCTTTCTGCCCGCTCCGCGCGTTGGGCGTTTCAAGTTCTCGGAGTGGGACGTGGCGTACTCGCTGGAGTGGCGCTCGGGTTTTGCTTTCAGTTACGTAAACGCGCAGCAGGCGCTCGAAGGCGCTCCCAACGCCCACCGCTTCCCTGACTACTTCACGCTAAACCCGGCGCTGGAGCGCCGTTTCCGCTTCCATCATTACCTCTGGGCTGTGCGTGGCGGCATGCAGGACATAACCGGGCGCAGAAATCCTACGGTTGTCGATCCCAACACCAGCTCGCCGACATTTCTGCAGTTTTCCGGGTATCGCGGCCGCGCCTTCGAGGGCCGAATCCGGTTTCTGGGCAAGGAAGCGGCGCCGTAACCTTCGGCAATTCCGCAGTTCGGCAATTCGGCAATTTATTTACCCGCCGCGCGTGTGCATTTCGCGATGCGGGTTGGCGCGAAGCTCCTCGACCCGGAACAGCGGAGCACGGGTGCCGATCGCCAGGCGCTGTTCTGCGCCGCGGTCGCGCCTTTCGGTCCAGAGGCTGCGAATCACCGCCGCGATTTCCGCCGTCGCCGTACCGGCGCGGAGCATTCGTTTCAGGTCGGTTCCGCTATGCGCATAGAGGCAGCGAAAGAACATGCCGTCGGCAGTAACCCGCGCCCGGTCACAGGAACCGCAAAATGGCTGCGTGGTTGACGAGATAATGCCGAACCGCAGGCCATCCGGCAGCCGGTATTCTTGCGCGGGAGCCGCAGGATCATGGTGCCCGGCGGATTCGATGGCGCCGTAACGCAACGAGAGCGACTGCAGCATCTCGGCCGCGCTGAAGACCTGGCGCGACGACCAGCGCGTAGCGCCGCCAACATCCATGTACTCGATAAAACGCACCTCTGCGCCGTGCTGGCGACCAAACTCGATGAGGGGCGCCAGTTCATCGTCATTGAAGCCGCGAACGATGACCGCATTAATCTTGACGGCTTCATAGCCCGCCCCCCGCGCGGCGCGGATGCCCAGAATTACGCGATCGTGGCCTGATCGCCTGGTCAATGCGGTAAAGCGCTCCGGGTGCAGTGTGTCAAGGCTGACGGTGATGCGCCGCAGGCCAGCCTGCCGCAGCAATGCTGCGCTTTGCCCCAGCCGCAAGCCATTCGTCGTCAGCGCGAGATCGCGGATTCCGGATATGCCGGCCAGCATGGAAACCAGCCGGTCAAGGTCGCGGCGCAGCAGCGGCTCGCCGCCCGTAAGCCGAATTTTCTCCACACCGATTGCGGCAAAAATGCGCGCAAGCTCCGCGATCTCCTCGAACCTGAGCAACTCGGAACGCTCCAGCCAAACGTAGTCCTCCTGCGGCATGCAGTATTCGCAGCGGAGATTGCAGCGGTCGGTGACCGAAATGCGCAGCGAGCGCAACGGCCGTGCAAATGCGTCAAGGACTGGGTTCATGCTGGTGCGGTGCTTCTTTTATCGTACAGCATGGGGCGAAATCAGCCGTTTCGGGGCAAAAGTCCGGGCTCATGCCGCGCAAGATTCTATTGCCCCGGCGTTCTGGAATTGTAAGTATTTCGAGCAAGGAGGAGACCCATGAAGATTGCAGTTATGCTTCTCGTGTGGTCGTGCGGGGCGTTGGCACAGACCACTGGCAACGATTTCAGGGAGAATTCCGTGCACGTGAGCGCGCAAGGCACCTTTGAAGCGGCGCCCGATACCGCAGTGGTGCACTTCGCGGTTTCGGCCCAGGAGAAGAGCGCACGCGCGGCATATGACCACGCCTCGCGGGCCATGGACCAGGTCCGCGAGATGCTCAGAGCGGCCGGAACCGAACCTGCTGCCGCCGAGTTCGGGTCCTTCCAGCTTCATCCGGTTTATGACGACCGGGGGCCGAAGCAGAAGATAACGGGCTACTCGGTGGCAAGCAATGTGGTTTTGAAGCTCAAGGATTTTGCCAAGGCAGGGGCAATTCTCGATCAGGTTACAAATCTGGATGCCGCTGAAGATATATCCCTCAGTTACATCGTTTCGGATGCGGAAGCCGCCAAAAGGCACGCCGTGGAAGCGGCGATGGAAAGAGCTCGGGCCGAAGCGGAGGCCGCAGCCCGCACCGGCGGACGCAGCCTCGGAGATCTTGTGTATGTGTGGGTCGATATGAACGAGCGCATACCGGCAAGTCCAGCGCCTGGTGCCTTCATGCTGGATGCGGGGAAGAATCAAACCGGCGCAAGGGTTAACGCGCCTTCCGACGAGTTTTCGCCCAGAACCGTCAGTATTACTGCAACGGTCTCCGCGTTATTCGGGCTCAAATAGGCGGGATGAACAGCTTCTCACGCCTTCATGGACAGCAGCTTTGCGAAAAAGCTCCTGGGTCTGGTGATGCCGAGCCGATCGAGCATCGCCTGAATTTCCGGCTCGGGCAGCGGCCGCGCGTCCTTCCGCAGCCGGATCATTTCCTGGAAAGCCGTGTAGCGGTCAAGGCAATTGAGGCAATCGCGAATGTGCTGTTCGGTGAGCTCGCGCTCGCGCCAGCTAATCTGGCCGTTGATCAGGTTGTTGAAGGTGCGCAGTGGAAGGCATTTTTCACCGTGAGCCCGCTCGGCCTCTTCCATCAGCACCCGCGCCGACAGGCGGAACGAATCGGCGTTGGCGTCGGGAAGAATGGTCGCGAGCTTGCGATCGGCCTTGTCTTTGACGGCCTGCGCAGTGGCCTCGGCATTCATCAGGATGGGCGCAATCTGCGCGGCCGAGTAGCCCTTCATGAACAGCCACAGAACTTCGCGCTCCACCACCGTAAGCTCCGCCATGACCTGCTGCATCTGTGCAAGGGAAACTGGCGGGGCGGGCAGCCTGGAATTCTCGCGTGCATAGGCGAATACCAGCTCGCGAAAGCTCATGAGGAACTCACGTTCGTTGGCGAAGCGCAGTGACGTGAACCACCGGCCCTGGTTTTCGCGGGCGCGCTGGAAAACTCCCAGCGTGTGCTGATCGAGTTCCGGATCGAGGCTGGGAAAATAGTGCTGGAGGAGTGCACGCGCCATCACCGCGTAGTCACGCACAAATTCATACCACCCCTGGCGCTCGAGGCGGGCGCAGTCTTCCACCATCAGAAAAATGGTTCGTATTGCCAATGCTTTTTCTTCTATTGCTTGAGCCTGGCCTCATCCAGGGTCAGGGAACGCTCGATCACCATGTCGAGAGTGCTGCCGGCCGGAAGTTTCACGTCGGAGCCGCGCGTCAGAAGAGTGGCAACCAGGCCTGCGGCCGCGCCGATGCCGCCGCCTGCCAGCGCACCCGTACCGGTGCGTGTGGCCATGCTTCCCACCGCCATGCCGATACCGCCGCCTTCGGCTACGGTTTTTACGTCCTTGCCTTTCTGGCCCCGCTCCTGGATTGTGCCTTCGGAGTTCTTCACCTTGCTGTCATCGCTGTCCGGTGCGCCTTCCACCGCCCCGCCGAGCGGAACCACATAGCCGCTTGGCAGAACAATGGTCCGGAAATGCACCAAAATCTCCGCGCGACCCTTCACTCGGCCGGCGCGCTTCACCTCGTCGATGACCCCTTGCACATAGCAGCCGGCGGGAAGCACGGCCTTGTCGCCAACGATCACCGGAAAGTTTGTCGAGGCGTAGATGGGATCGCCGGGACGTGCGCTGCTGGTCGAGATGGTCTGCTTCAGGATCAGCGGAACCTTGGTGCCGGCCGGTATTGTCACCCTGCCACCGGAAGGCGCTGGGACATCCTGTTTTGCACCTTCACGAACCAGAGCCGGCGCGGGCATTGGCCCCGCTTCCTGGGCCCGAATCAATGCGGGGGTGAACAGCAGCGTTGCAACGGTAGCGAGGGCCAATTTGCGCATCAGCGAACCTCCACCCGACAGAGTAATCCTAACCCATTGCAAGCGCGAAAGTTTTCTGGCGTCTTTCTACGGAACAGACGGCGCGGACCGGCTGGACAAGGGATACAGAAGATATTTCTCGCGTAACTGCACGAAGCTTTCCACGTCGCTGCGCCAGCGTTCGGCAATAAGTCGGGGATCGTCGCCCCTGGTTACGGCATCGAATACTGCCCGATTGGCCAGCAACTCCATCCAATGATCGGTTTTGTAGTCCTGAGGATGAAGCCGGAGCAGCGCAGAGGCGATTTCGACTCCCAATTCCGGCCCGTCGAGCGTGAAACGATCGAGCACGACCAGCGAAACGCCGTGGCAGAGCTGGTTGGCGTAACGGCTTGAGCTGGGAGTAAACGTGACGGGCACAAAACGCACGCCTTCGATCTGCCGGGAGTTCAGATAATCCGCGAGTTCCCGTTCCCTGATCCAGGGAGCGCCTATCCACTCGAACGGCGTATCTGTTCCCCGGCCCACCGAAATGTTCGTGCCTTCGATGAGGCCGAGCCCGGTATAGAGCGCCTCTTCGTTCATAGTGCGCAAGTTCGGCGATGGATTGATCCACGTGATGCCGGTTGAATCGAACCAATCGCCGCGCAGCCAGCCCTGAATCGGCACCACTGTCAGGCCGGCGCCGATGTGGCGTTCGCCATTGAAGAAGCGCGCCAGTTCGCCGGTTGTCATGCCATGGCGTACCGGTTCGCGCGTGTAGTTGACGAAGTTTTCGGTGCCCGGATCCGACAGGGGTCCCTGAACCAGGATGCCGCCGACGGGATTCGGCCGGTCAAGCACAACAATTTCGGTATCGGTTTTCGCGCCGGCTTCGAGGAAGTAGCCGATATGCGTGTCATAGGTGTAATACCGAACGCCTACATCCTGAATATCGATAACTACCGCGTCCAGCGTGCGCATTATGTCGAGCGGAGGATGGCGGGCGGCATCGGTTGCGCCATAAATGCTGAATATCGGAACGCCGGTGGCTTCATCCATCGAGTTTCCGATACTCGTAGTGTCCAGCTTGCCGGCGGGGCCGTGCTCGGGGCTGAACAACGCGGCCAATTTGATTCCGGGAACGTGCGCCAGAAGGTCAATGGTGCGCCGCCCCTGGCCATCGACTCCGTTCTGGTTTGTCATCAAGCCGATTACGCGGTCGGGGCCGTGGCGCCTGGGGCCCTGCTTCAACTGCGCGTATCCGGAAGCCTCAAGCACGTCGATGCCGGCGAGGACTGCGCCATTGCGGGCGGCGATGCGGCGAATGCCGGTTTGGGTTTCGTTGTATCCCGTAATGCTTGCCAGCCGCGCCTGTTCCTTCTCGCCCGGCGAGAGCTGCAGCGCCGAGGCAACCGCGTTGGCGATCCTGCCACGCAGGCCCACGGCACTGCCTTTCCCTTCCGGATGGACCGAATTCGTAAGGATAACGATGTACGTCTGGGTGATGGGATCAATCCAGAGCGAGGTGCCGGTGAAGCCGGTGTGGCCGTAAGATCCCACCGGCAACAGTTCGCCGCGATTTGAGGAGAGGGCGGAATCGATATCCCAGGCGAGGCCGCGGAGCACGGTAGCGTTGGGCGGCTGCTGCGGCGTGGTCATCTTTTCCGTGGCAGCAGCGCTGAGAGCTTTGCGGTCAAGCATGGCCTGCGCGAACTTCGCTACGTCGTCGGCAGTGGAAAACAGACCCGCATGCCCCGCCACTCCCCCCATGCGCCGGGCAGTGGGATCGTGCACCACTCCACGCAACATCTGGTGCGGGCCCGAACTCACCGCCATGCCTACGGGCGTGTTCATCGTGGCATTTCCGTACTGAGTGGGAGCGATCCTGGGCCGCCACCCGGCAGGCGGATTGAAGCTGGTGTGGCTCATGCCGAGCGGGAGAAACACGTGTGCCATCGCGTACTTATCGAGCGGCATGGCGCTAACGCGCGTAACCAGTTCCCCCAAGATTTCGAAATTAATGTCGCTATACACAAAGCGGGCGCCCGGGGGATTTACCGGCTTCTCCGCATAAATGCGGCGCATGGCTTCGTCATAGCCCTGCCAGGGCTGATCGAGGTCGAGATCGGGCCGCAGCCCGGAATAGTGGGTGAGCAACTCGCGGACG
>JAFAIN010000016.1 GCA_019236695.1 Acidobacteriota bacterium
CGGCTAAGTTCATCGGCCAGCCGGCGGCGTTCATTGCCGTGCGCGCCCAGTTCCCGCACAAGCTGCTTGAATCCGGCCTCCTGCTTCGGTTGCCGCTCGATTATGCGGAGAATCTCGTGCTCGGTTACGCCTCTCGCCGGCATGAGGGTCATTGTAAGGAGTGCGAAAGTGCGGAATTGCGAAAGTGCGGAATTTTCCGAAGCTTGACCGCAAAGGACACGAAGGAACACAAAGGAACGCGTAAGGAGTGCGAAAGTGCGGAATTGCGAAAGTGCGGAATTTTCCCAAGCTTGACCGAAAGGGGCACGAAAGAACACTGAGCCGAGGCCCAATTTCGCAATTTCGCAATTTCGCACTTTCGCACTCCCGTCCATGTGACTAAAGTGCTGGGCTGATGTTTACGAACCATGCACCTTTTCGACAGCAGGCGCAGACTACAAACAGCCCGCGTGGTAGGTTCACGGCAGTAGAATCTGGTAAGCCAAGATTCGCCTGCCGCGTAGGGCGTTCGCCCAATGTGGCATTCGGCGAAGCTGGCCGAAGATTGAGCGACGGTCAGGAACGGATCCGGAATTCATGCCAGAGCAAGAGCGGTTTGGCCCGGAATACAGCAGAAACGCAACCTCGAAAGGAAACGCATCTCATGGCTTGGAAGCCCAGTAATCAACCCAACACTCCGGCTCCGGAGCCGCAGCGCACTCCCCAGTTTTCGGGAATGACGCCCAGCGCGCCGGCCAATAACGAACCTCAGCGCGCCGCCACGCCGCAACAGGCGCAGGAGCAGGCCTCGATCGGCAAGTCGCTCGTCATCAAGGGCGAGGTCACCGGCTCGGAATCGCTTTACATAGATGGCCGCGTGGAAGGCAGCATCAATCTTCCCGGCAACCGCGTCACGGTGGGCCGCAACGGCGTAGTGGCAGCCAACATCAGCGCGCGCGAGATTGTCATCATCGGCAAGGTGCGCGGGAACCTGAACGCCAGCGATAAAGTGGATATCCGCGGCGAGGGCTCGCTCACCGGCGATGTAATCGCCCAGCGCATTTCCATTGAAGATGGCGCCTTCTTTAAGGGCGGCATCGACATCCGCAAACCTGGGCAGCAGCAACAGCAGCAGCAGCAGAGGCCCAATGGCGAAGTAAAGGAAGCCACTCCCCAGAACGTGGTTGAGGCTTCGCTGGCCACGGTTCGCGGGTAAGGTTTTTCAGCACGAAGTTTCGCCAGGCCGGATGATCACTGCCTCGCATGCGGGCCACGGCGGCTAGAAGTTTTGCCGCCCTGCCCCACGCAGCGCGCCGTGAGTCCGGCCTATTGTTTTGAGCCATTTTTCCGCGCAAACAGATGATTCTGAACTGGTTAGATAAGCATTTGGTAAGTGCTTTGATGGCAACCAGATGCGGGCTGTTTTGGCCCCGGATGTTATGAACTGGTAAACAAATCCTCACTGCTAGCAGTGAAAAACCACAGGGAGCCGTTTTTTTGGCATTTTTTTATTAAGTGGTGAATGGGCCGGCGGAGCGAGCGATGACCTAGTTACAGGATACGCAAGAGCAGCTGTGGAAAACAATACGTTTTTGATTTATTTTCGCCTGCTGGAGGGTTGTCGCGAAGGCGGCCCGGCAGCCGGCCAAAAGGAAAAAGGCCGACCGTCCGATTCAGGAATGCCGACGGAAGCCCGCTCGCAAGGTGTGCTTCCGTGCGGCCAGGGACAGTTGGCCCTTTTGCCATATCAGCCTGATGTTCCCGGGACCACGACTCGCAACGTCAACGGCCCAAGAGGCTGATTTCCGCGCGGTAACGCCGAAAAAACCAGTGCCGCCGCAGAGGGCGACAGAAACTTAGATTGCGAGGCGGCAAACCGGGATGGCCGAACCGCGGGGTGGGCCGCGGTACAGGCGGGGCCGTTGGGAAACTCGCAACCCGCAGCGCCCGATAAGGTAAAATTGCATTCAACCCTGCAGGGATGATGGCCAGTGATTCAGCTTGCGCCTTCCATTTTGTCGGCTGATTTCGCCCGCCTGGGTGAGCACGCGAGGGCGGCGGAAGAGGGCGGAGCCTCGCTGCTGCATGTGGACGTGATGGACGGGCATTTTGTTCCCAATATCACGCTGGGGCCGCCGGTGGTGGCTTCATTGCGCAGGGCCACGCGGCTGCCGCTGGATTGCCACCTGATGATCGAAGACCCCGACCAGTACATCCCGGCATTCGCGGAGGCCGGCGCGGATTGGATTTCGGTGCACCAGGAAGCCTGCCGGCATTTGAACCGGACGCTGGAGCTGATTCGCTCGCACGGCGCGCGGCCGGGAGTGGTGATCAATCCCGCCACGCCGGTGGAGTTTATTTCTGAAGTGCTTGGGATTGTGGATTACGTGCTGGTTATGTCGGTGAACCCGGGGTTTGGGGGGCAGAAGTTCATTGCCTCAACCCTGCACAAGGTTCGAGCTCTGGTGGAACTGCGCTCAGCACGCCGGCTGCAGTTCCGCATCGAAATGGATGGAGGCATCTCTGCCGAGACGGTGGTTGCCGCGGTAACGGCCGGAGTGGAAATCCTGGTGGCCGGGAACGCGGTTTTTGGGCACGGTGACCCGGCAGCGAATGCGCGCGAATTGCTGAAGCTGGCAACGGAAGCCACCTGGCAGAAAGTTTGAGTTTTATTGGAGTTTTATGCTTCGTCGTCTTTTGGTTACGTTCATTCTGGCGCTGGTGGCCGCGCTTGCGGCCGGATGCCATCGCAACAAGGTCGCGAACCCGATTGCCAACGTCAATTCCAAGCAGCCTGACAAAGTGCTGTTTGACCGGGCCATGGATGCGATGCAGCACGGCAAGTATGACGTGGCGCGCATGACCCTGCAGACGCTGATTAACACCTATCCGGACAGCGAGTTCATTGCGCGCGCCAAGCTGGCGGTGGGCGATTCCTGGTACGCGGAGGGAACCACGGCCGCCTACGCCCAGGCGGAGGAGGAATACTCGCAATTCCAGGTGTTCTTCCCCAACATGGCGGAAGCGGCGGAGGCGCAGAAGAAAATCGGCGACATCCACTATAAGCAGATGGAGAAGGCGGATCGCGATCCTACCCAGGCCCTTAAGGCGGAGGACGCCTACCGCCAGCTGGTGCTGCAGTATCCCGACAGCAAGCTGGTTCCTGAGGCAAAGGAGAGGCTGCGCGAAGTGCAGGAGGTTCTGGCCGATCGCGAGTATGGCATTGGCCACTTCTATTTTGTGCGCGGCTCTTACACGGCCGCCATCGCGCGCCTGAAGACGCTGGCCGATACTTATCCGCTGTACAGCCAGGTGGATGAAGCGCTCTTCCTGCTGGGCAACGCCTACGAACGGCAGGCCGGCATCTCGCGCAATGCGCGGATGCCGGTGCAAATCTCGAATCTGCCGGCGGGGCAAGCGAAGGATTACAACATGCAGATGTGGAAGAAGCTGACCGACGCCAACATCGCGCATTTCGATGACCTGGCGGCGCAGACGTACTCCAGGCTGGTCAGCCAATATCCTGTAATGGATCGAGCGAAAGAGGCGCGCGAAAGGCTGGAAGCCCTGCACCACGCGATTCCGGAGCCAACCCAGGAAGCCATTGCCCGGAACAAAGCGGAGCAGGAAAGCCGCCGGAGCGAAACCATGTTCCAGAGGTTCATGGACAATCTCCACCACGGCCCGAGCATGGCCTCGGCGGCGCGGGTTGGGGACCCCACCATCGAGCAGCCGCCGCAAACCAATGCCACGGATGTTCTTGCGGAGGCGAATGACGCGCTGAAGCGCAACATCCCGGCTCTGAACGGGGGCTCTGAAGCGGGAGGCGAAAAGGCAGGCACTGAGGGCGGAGGGGAGAAGGCAGGCACTGACTCGGGCACAGCCGCTCCAGCCGCGGGGACAAGCGGAGGCGCGACGGGGGCGATTGGCGTGCAGCCGCTGGGAAATGGCAGCTCCGGTTCAACCGCCCAGCCCGCGGTGGTGCAGCCTTCGCCGCAGCCAGCGCCTCCGCCGCAACCTGCGCCGGCGGTGACCCAGCCGGCTGCAGGCGAACAACCCAGGCCGCAGGCGCAACCCGACAACGGAATTGAGGAATTGAAGCCGATTACGCCGCCGGCAACCACGCCGGCGCCGGGCACAGGCGGCAATTCGCAGCCCGCCGCGCAGATCCACACCGGCATTACGTCGCAGGACACCCAGACCGGCACCGCCGCCCAGCAACAACAACAGCAGCAGCAAGCCGCGCAGCCGGCGCAGAACAGCAGCGACCAGGCATCGAGCAAGAACAGCAAGAAGAAGAAAAAGAAGGACCAGCAGCAGCAGCCGCCGCCACCGCCACCGCAATGAGAAGATGGCTGACTGGCTTTCTGGCTGACTGGCTTTCTGGCTGACTGGCTTTCTGGCTGACTGGCTTCCGGTTGATTGTGGCTACG
>JAFAIN010000090.1 GCA_019236695.1 Acidobacteriota bacterium
GTGATCCACACGCCGATAGGAATCAGCAGGTCGATGTTGCCGGGCACTCGAAAATCTGCCGGCAACACTCCGACCACGGTGATGCTGCGCCCATTCAGCATGACGGCGCGGCCCAGGACGCCTGTATCACTTCCAAAGCGGCGCTGCCACAGCGAATAGCTGAGCAGGGTGACGGGCGCGGTACCCGGGTTCTCTTCTGGCGGCTGAAAATCCCGGCCGATCACCGGACGCGTTCCAATCATCGCGAGAAAATTCGGCGATACTTCAAGGCCATTGATGACCTCTGGTTCGGTCACACCCGACAGGTTGAGGCCAACGTTGTGCAGTGCCGCCATTTCGGAGAAAGAATGGCTCTGCGCTCTCCAATCGAGGAAATCAGGATATGAAACGGTCACCACGCCGACCATGGGCGTGGTTTCGTTCAGCACCATCAGGCGCGAAGCGTCCCGATAGGGAAGCGGCTGCAGCAGCGCGGAATAAACAAAGGAAAATACGGCTGTGTTGGCGCCCATGCCGAGCGCGAGCGTAAGCACCGCGACCGCGCTGAAGCCAGGCGCCTTTCGCAGCATGCGAAAGGCGTAGCGAACGTCACGCAGCAGCCGGTCCAGCCTCGTGCTCCATACTTCGCGCGTAGCTTCGGTAACCTGCGCCACGTTACCGAACTTTATGAGAGCGGCACGGCGCGCTTCTTCCTGTGGCATGCCGCGGGCGATGTTGTCGGCAATTTCTTCCTGCAGGTGATCCTGAATGTCCTGCTTCAGGCCGGCCATGCGATCTTGGTATTTCATGGTTCGCCTTCTCCTTCTGCCGGCCGCAGGATGCGTGCAATGGCGCCCGCGAACGTGTCCCACCTGCTGGTTTCAAGCTCCAACTGCCTGCGGCCTCTGGAAGTGAGCCGGTAGAACTTGGCGCGCCGGTTATTTTCCGAGGTTCCTTCCTCTGCCGTGATCCACTTGCGCTTAAGCAGGCGATGCAAGGCGGGATAGAGGGACCCCTGCTCCACCTGCAATACGTCATCCGAGCGGAACTCGATGGCTTTGGCGATGGCGTGTCCGTGCGCAGGCCCAAGCAGCAGGGTTCGAAGGATCAGGAGATCCAGAGTGCCTTGCAGCAACGCAATGCGAGAGCTTCCAATAGACATTCTAGGTGAGAATATGCGCCCCCAGGTAGAATGTCAAGGTGAATGCGAAAATTGCGCGGGGCTTTGTAGCACACCGAAAAACGCCGGGCAAGCGGTACCGCGACAGAGCATCTTTCTCGCGCTGACCGCAACGTCTGCGCTCCGGGAGCTTAGAATAGCCGCACTGGCATGCGATTTCTCAAACTGATTCGCGGCGCGGCGGGGGCCGGAGTGGGGGCGGTTGCGAATGCGTTCGAGCCGCAGGCGGATCCGGAGATCTACGGTATCGACTACGATTCGCGCCGCGTCAGGCCGGGTTTCCTCTTCGTTGCCATGCGTGGTGAAACCAGCGACGGCAATCGCTTCATCGATTCCGCCATCACAAACGGGGCGGTGGCGGTGGTGAGCGATTCCGAATCGCTGCCTCGGGAAGGCATTGCCTGGGCGCGCGTCGAGCATGGCAGGCGGGCGCTGGCCTCGCTGAGCGCGCGGTTCTACAGCTCACCTGCCGATCGCTTGCACATTACCGGCATCACGGGTACGAACGGAAAAACCACGACAGCGTTCCTGTTGGAGAGCATTCTGAACGCCGCCGGCCGGTCCACCATCCTCATAGGAACCATCGAATACCACGTTGCCGGCGAGGTGTATGGCGCGCCGCACACCACCCCCGAGCCGCTCGACCTGCAGCGCCTGTTTGCCGGCGGCGTGCACCGCGGAGCGGCGGAAGCCGTTATGGAAGTGTCGTCGCACGCGCTCGCCCAGGAGCGCACGTATGGCCTGGCGTTTGATGTGGCCGTGTTCACCAACCTCACCCAGGACCATCTGGATTACCACCGTGATTTCGAAAGCTACTTTGCGGCAAAGCGCCGGCTGTTCGAGGGGGTGGGAGCGCCGCCACCGCGCGCCGCAGCCATCAACGCGGAAGACGAGTATGGGCGCAGGCTGCTCGCCGCTCAAATTGACCCGCAGCAGCGCATTGCCTATGGCGTGGGAGCTGGGGAGGTGCGGGCGTCCGCGCTTGATCTGGGCCGCGACGGAGTTCGCTTCCGGCTTGACACTCCCGCGGGAACGGTGCAGATGGAGTCACTGCTTCTCGGCCGGGTGAACGTGCAGAACATTCTTGCGGCCACGGCCGCCGCCCTGGCGCGGGGCTGCCAACTCGACGAGATTTCCGAAGGCGTTCGCCGCCTGCAGCGCGTTCCCGGCCGTTTTGAGCGTGTGG